>JAMDEN010000059.1 GCA_023487035.1 Actinomycetota bacterium | reverse complement strand
TAATTTTTAAAAATTTTTATTTTATATAAAATTATAATTTATTACTTTTAATTATAACTCTCAGAATTATTAAATAAAGTTAATTTTAATTGACAAACTTTAAGTAGATTATATAATCAGGCTTTGTATACCTTAACATGACAATGCTCGTCCACAAAACATATTTTATTTTAAAGGATGGTTTAAATAAAAAATTACCATATAAATTATCCAAAGCGGTATTAATATAAAACCTGCAATAATTGATATTTTTTTAGTTTTTTCCTGAACTGGTTTTTTAACGGGATGGAACTTTTCTCTGATTTCAAGAAATGTAATAATCATTGTAATAAATGCTGCACTTGCTGCAAAACCAGCAAGAACATCACTTGGCCAGTGAACTCCAAGATATATTCTTGAAAAACCTAAAGCTGCTATCAGAATAAATCCAAAAGCAATAATTAATATTCTCAGGATTCTATTTGTCAGAATATCAAAAATATAATATACAGCCAGACCGTAAAATGCGATTGCAATATAACTGTGTCCACTTGGAAAGCTGAAATCTTTTAATAAAATAAGTGCGTCAGTTACAGGTGGTCTTGGTCTGGCGATTAAATTTTTTATAATATATACAAATATTTCTCCAAAAATAAGAGAAATTATCATTGAATATAAATATCGCCATTTACGAAGTATTATCAAAATTATTGATAAGAATATAAACAGAATAACTATGTTTTGCCACTCTCCTAAATAAGTTATGAAAAGCATTATATTGTTTAAAGCAGGATTTCTAAAATTGTTTATAATACCGAGAATATGATTGTCAAAAGCTAAAAGAGCAGATTTATCAAATAAATCTTCAATAAAGTTTAAAAAAATAAAAATTAAGGCTGAAGTAATAACAATACCAAGAGTCAGATACAACCCGTTTTGCTTATTAATAATTAAATCTGTTTTTAATAAAATTTTTCACTGTGCTTAAATAATCAAATTCAGTATTAACCTTTAAATTTGACTTAATTTTCTTTAAACAATTAAGTTTAATTTCTCGTTAAGTAAAAAAACTTATAAAGCTGATAGTAGCTACATCGAAACTATTTTACTTGTTTTATAATGTATTATAATAAATTATTACTCTTTTAAATAAAAGCAGAGGAAATTATTTTTGAGATTTTAAGTAAAATTATAACAAATTCTTTTTTTAAAAACTTATTATTAATTTTATTATTATTAATTTAATTAAAATGCATCATGAATTACTGACTTTTAAAAATTTATCAGCACACTTTAAAAAAGCTTCAATTATATCAGGATCAAAATGTTTACTTGCATCTGCTTTTATTCTTTCTATTGCTATATTATGGTCGAGAGGCTCTTTATAAGGTCTTTTTGATCTTATAGCATCATATGCATCCGCCAATGCAAATATTCTGGCTTCAATAGGGATTTCATTGCCCTTGATTTTAAAAGGATAACCGCTGCCATCATATTTTTCATGATGATATTTTATAACATTTTTGCCGATTGAAAAAAATAAGAGATTTATATTTGTTTCTTTAATTATTCCATTAATTATATCTTCACCAATATGAACATGTTCTTTCATTTGGTTATACTCATCTTCTGTTAAGGGACCGTTTTTTAACAATATTGAATCTTTTATACCTACTTTCCCGATATCATGTAACCTTACTGCTATACTCAAATCTTCAATAAATTCAAGTGTTAATATTTTTTTAAATTTTTTGTTTTTTCTTAACTCTAAAGCAAGTATTTTTGTATATTCGCTGGTTTTATCCAGATGTCTTCCTGTAATTTCGTCTCTGAATTCTGCTAATTTTGCAAGGGAAGAAATTATAGCTTTATTGGAATCAAGAATATTTTTAAATCTTTTAAAGATTATAAAAATATATAAAATGAAAGCAATAATCAGAATAGAAATTATTGAATACAGAGAAAGAAACAGAGATTTTATAATTTTGTTCAGCATAGTATGAGAGTGTATTATTCCAACAGTAAGCATTTTGTCTGGAAAATACTCAATTTTACAATAATGAATTTTTAGAGAATCCGATATATCAAGGATGCCATTTAAACCTTTGAAATTATAGTCAGATTTTTCAACTTTAAATATTCCTTCCTTGTTTTGAGTTAAAATATTTTTATCATCAAATTGAATAATAATATTTTCATGCAAATTTCTAATCATTGTCTGTAAATTCATTTCGAATAAAAAAACACCTGTTTTATGATCTGTTGAATTATATATAGGTTTTACTACTATCAATACAGGTAAAAATGAATATTCACCGGATTTATTATTATTTATTTTTAAATTTACTAACTGGGTAAAAGTTTCATTTTTATTTAAGGAAAAAATATTATTTAAGAGATTATCATTAAATATTTTCTTTTCTGGTTCAAAGTCCTGAAGTTCTGAATTTTTTCTGTCTGATACTGTAATTTTCTCCTGACCATTTAAGTCAAGAATGGAAATTTTCTGATATTTATTGTTAAATTTAAGAAATTCTGTTATAAAATAATTAAGATCAGCTTCGGAATTAATATTTTTCAGATTGCTATCCGAATAAATTTTCAAACTCTCCAGATTAGATAAAAAATAAATATTATCATTGATATCCTGAAAGTAATGCTTTAAATAATCAGAATATATTTCCAGAACTCTGTTTTCATTTTCAACTAAGGTTTTCTCCAGGTTATCGGAAATTTTTAAAGCAAAATTAATAGTCAGGGCTATTGAAGTCAGTAGAAGAACTGATAATATAAAAATAACTATCCAGTTTTGTTTACGAAATTTATTAAACATTATATAAATTTTATTATATAAAAAATTTTTATATAATTGTATAAAAATATTTCTTTAATTTATTTCTCTTAAAGTTTTATATTTAACAATATGTCAAGGGGACATGTCAAGGAGACGCATAATTGTCACGGGGACGTATAATTTGATAATTGTAAATCCCTTTAGTGTAGATTGTTAAATAATAAAAATTATAAATTTGCTTGATTTTTTTAAAATTAATATTTATTATCATAACTAAAGTTGTATCAGGGTTTTAATAAGGTGGCGAACGGATTTCTTCATTGTGAAGCATTCCAATTTAAATTCAAATTTTCTAATCTTAATTAAAGCAAAAATTAAATAAAATCCAACATAAAAACAAAATTAAAATAAATTTAAGAAAAATTATGAATTTTTAAATTTATTTTTCTTATTTTAACTGAAAGGAGTATTTTTTAGTGGATAACGACAATATTAATGAAAAACGGCAGATGCTCGAGAAAAAAACAATTTCTGATCTGCAGGTGATAGCAAAAAATTTAAGTATTTCAGGTATTTCCAGGCTGAAAAAATCTGATTTAATTGAAAGAATATTATCAGTTACTGATTTCGGCTCTTCGGAAAGCAAGATTGTTGAGAAGCCTCTGGAAGAAAAACAAAGCCAAAAACAGCACGAATTTGAGACAGAAGAAGCTCATTCAGATTATGAAACAATGACCGGAGAAAAGGTAGATGAACCTGTAATTGGAAAAGAAGCAGAAATAGGAAAAGTAAAAGAAGCTCAAGAAGTAGCTGAGTCCACGGCAGAAACTGAAACTGAAGTAGAAGCTGAGGCAGAGGCTGAAGCAATAGTTGAAGAATCTGCTGAAGAAATTTCAGGAATTGAGGAAAGAGTAGAAGCTGAAGTAGAAAAAAAACCTTATCAGGAAAAAGAAGTATATGAAGAAAGAATGAAGGGTATTCTTGATATTCTTGCTGATGGCTATGGGTTTTTAAGAACAGATGGATATTTACCTGGAGCTAACGATATATATGTTTCACAATCTCAAATCAGGAAATTTCATTTAAGACAAGGTGACGAAGTTTATGGTGTTGTAAGACCACCTAAAGATAATGAAAAATATAATGCTTTGCTGAAGATTGAAAAAGTGGATGGGATGGATCCGGATTCAATGAGGAAAAGAATTCCTTTCGAAGCACTAACACCTATTTATCCGATGCAAAGATTAAGGCTCGAAACTTCCAATCCAGGGATTACCGCAAGGGTAATAGATTTAATTGCACCAATAGGAAAAGGCCAGAGAGGTTTGATTGTATCTCCTCCTAAAGCAGGCAAGACAACGATTTTAAAAGATTTAGCAAACAGCATAGCTACAAATAACCCGGAAGTTTATATTATGGTTTTACTGGTAGATGAACGACCTGAAGAAGTAACTGATATGGAAAGATCAGTTCGTGGAGAAGTAATAAGTTCAACTTTTGATCAGCCATCAGATAATCACATACAAGTTTCAGAACTTGTTCTTGAAAGGGCAAAAAGACTTGTTGAACAAGGTAAAGATGTCCTTATTCTTCTTGACAGTATAACAAGGTTAGCAAGAGCTTATAATCTTTCTACTCCTGCAAGTGGTCGTGTTTTATCAGGTGGTGTGGACTCAACAGCGCTGTTTCCGCCAAAAAGATTTTTTGGAGCAGCAAGAAACATTGAAAATGGCGGTAGTCTTACAATTCTTGCAACAGCATTAATAGACACAGGAAGCAGAATGGATGAAGTAATTTTTGAAGAGTTTAAAGGCACTGGGAATATGGAAATAAATCTTGACAGAAAACTTGCTGATAAAAGAATATTTCCAGCAATTGATATAACCCGTTCAGGTACCAGAAAAGAAGAACTTTTAATGACTGAAGAAGAGGCAAATCTTGTTTGGAGATTAAGACGGATTTTACATGATAAAGAACCCGAAGTAGCTATTGAACAGTTAATAGATTACATTAAAAAGACCAAAACCAATAAAGATTTTTTAAATATAATTAAGGCTAGCTTTAAAGGTGAAGAATCTCCTTTTGCTGCAAGAAATTTATAATTATATAAAAATTATATAAATGTATAAAAATAATACTTGTTAAATTCATCGGGATATTTTTTTAAGTTGGCTTAGGGTTTAATTTAAAGTACGGTTTAAAATATAACCAATAATGCTAATAATGGAATAACCATAAAATAATGCTATTTATTATAAACCTCAAAATGCCTAAGCATATTTACCCTTTAAAATAATTGTGGTAAAATTAACGATTTAGCTGATTTAGAAAATGAAATCTTGCTTAATTTAATTTTAATTTTTATTTTATATAATTTTAATTTAATAAGAGAGGATAGATTAAGATGAAAGAAGAAGGACACCCGAAATATTATGATTGTGTTGTTACATGCTCATGTGGGAATACATGGACTACAAAATCAACTAAAAAGG
>JAMDEN010000161.1 GCA_023487035.1 Actinomycetota bacterium | reverse complement strand
GTATTTTTTAATCCTGGCATATCTGGAGAGAAATTTTTTTTCATTTTCTTCAAAAATTTCTCTAATTGTCATTTTGACTTAAATATTTTTAAAAAATAAATAAAATTTGCTTTTAATAACAAAAATCAGATACTAATTAAATTATATAACTAATACCTGACTTTTGCTTTAAATTTATATTTTATTTTTACAAACTTTTTGTAAACTTTATTCTTTTCTTATAGATTTTATTTTTTTAAGTTATTTTTATTAGATTTCTATTTTTTTTATTAACTTTCTTATTAACTTTCCTTTTTAATAGCAGCTTGAGCTGCAGCAAGCCTTGCAACTGGAACTCTGTAAGGAGAACAACTTACATAATTCAGTCCATTATTTGCACAAAATTCAACTGAAGAAGGTTCTCCACCATGTTCTCCGCAAATACCAACTTTTAAATCTTTTCTAACTGATTTTCCTTTTTCAATTGCTATTTTTATTAAACTTCCAACTCCTGTCTGATCTAAAACAGCAAACGGATCTTTTTCAAGAATTCCCTTTTCAAGATATTCCGGAAGGAACTTGCCAAAATCATCCCTTGAAAAACCAAATGTCAGTTGAGTTAAATCATTAGTTCCAAAGCTAAAGAACTCAGCTTCAGTTGCAATTTCATCAGCAGTAATGCAAGCACGAGGTACTTCAATCATAGTACCAACTTTATATTCAAACTTAATGCCATATTCATCCATAACTTTTTTAGCAACTTCAATAATTTGCTTTTTAAGTATTGCAACTTCTTTTACTATGCCAACAACTGGTATCATAACTTCGGGTATCACTTTAACTCCTGCTTTTGTCAGTTCAGCAGCAGCTTCAAAAATTGCTCTTGACTGCATGTCACATATTTCAGGGTATGTAATTGAAAGTCTGCATCCTCTATGTCCTAACATCGGGTTAATTTCATGAAGAGAAATTATTGTTGATTTCATATCTTCATATGACATACCAAGATCCTTTGCCAGCTCCCTAATATCGTCTTCTTCAGTTGGTAAAAATTCATGAAGAGGTGGATCCAGAAGTCTGATTGTTACAGGTAACCCTTGCATTACTTTAAATATACCAATAAAATCTTCTTTTTGCATTGGTAACAGCTTAGCTAAAGCTTTTTTACGACCTTCTGCATTTTCAGCAACGATCATTTCTCTCATTGCTTTAATTCTGTCACCATTAAAGAACATGTGCTCAGTTCTGCAAAGCCCTATACCTTCTGCTCCAAATTTTCTTGCAACTTCTGCATCTTTGGGTGTGTCTGCATTAGTTCTTACCCCTAATTTTCTGAATTCATCTACCCATTCCATGAATATTGCAAAATTTCCCGACAGTTCTGCATCAACAACAGGAATT
The DNA here is from genome assembly GCA_023487035.1 of Actinomycetota bacterium. Lineage (GTDB taxonomy): Bacteria > Actinomycetota > Humimicrobiia > Humimicrobiales > Humimicrobiaceae > JAMDDL01. Next base: position 22,827 of record JAMDEN010000161.1, on the reverse strand, counting down.
TGCCCAAAAAATACTTCTCCGGTTGAGCCATCAAGAGTAATATAGTCACCTTTATTTACTTTAGTATTTTTTACAGTAAAATATTGTTCCATTTCATTAACTTTAATTGATTCACAGCCAGCAACGCAACACTTACCCATTCCTCTTGCTACAACTGCTGCATGTGATGTCATACCGCCTCTTGCAGTTAAAATTCCCTGAGCAACTGCCATGCCTTGTATATCTTCAGGAGAAGTTTCTGTTCTAACTAAAATAACCTTATCTTTTTCAGATTCACTAACAGCGGTTTCAGCATCAAAAACAACTTTACCAACTGCAGCACCTGGTGAAGCTGGTAAACCTTTAGCTATAAGATTTGCCTTTTCTTTTGCTTTCCTGTCAAGCTGCTTATGAAGAAGCTGGTTAATCTGCTCAGGAGCAACTCTCATAACAGCAGTTTTTTTGTCAATTAGTCCTTCGTTAACCATGTCGACAGCAATTTTTAAAGCAGCAGCAGCAGTTCTTTTACCGCTTCTTGTTTGAAGCATATAAAGTTTGCCTTCCTGGAATGTAAACTCCATATCCTGCATATCTTTATAATGTTTTTCAAGTTTTGCAAATATTTCCATTAACTGATTATAAATTTCAGGCAATTCATCTTTTAATTTCTCCAAATCCTTTGGAGTTCTAATACCTGCAACTACATCTTCACCTTGTGCATTTGTAAGATATTCTCCATAAACTTTTTTCTCGCCAGTAGATGGATTTCTTGTAAATGCAACACCAGTTCCTGAAGTTTCTCCCATATTTCCAAATACCATTGCCTGAATATTTACAGCAGTACCAAGATTATGAGGGATATCATTTAAATTTCTATAAGATATAGCTCTTTTATTATTCCAGGAAGAAAACACAGCATTTATAGCCATCTTTAATTGTTCCATAGGATCTTGAGGAAAGCTCATGCCTTTTTCTTTTTCAACTATCTTTTTATAATCAGCTACAAGCCCCTCCAGATCTTCTGCTGTCAGTTCTGTATCAAATTTAACTTTTCTTTTGTCTTTAAGACGCTGTATTGCTTCTTCAAATTTAGCATGTTCAATCTCCATAACCACATCGCCAAACATTTGTATAAATCTTCTGTAAGAATCCATGCCAAATCTTTTATTTCCTGTTTTATTTATAAGACCAGTAACGGTTTTATCATTTAATCCAAGATTTAAAATTGTATCCATCATACCGGGCATTGAAACTGCAGCACCTGACCTTACAGAAACAAGAAGCGGATTTTTTTCATCACCAAAATTAAGACCCATAGCTTTTTCAAGCTTTTTCATATTTTGTTCAACCTGATCCATTAAACCTTCCGGATATTTCTGGCCATTTTCATAATAAATGTTGCATGTTTCTGTAGTAATTGTAAATCCAGGAGGAACAGGAAGACCAATGTTTGTCATTTCTGACAGGTTGGCGCCTTTACCTCCTAAAAGTTTTTTCATATCTTTGGTGCCTTCGCCAAAGAAATAAACATATTTTTTTTCTGCCATTTTTAATTCCTTCCTTTTAAATAAAATTAATTTATTAATTTAAAAAAATCTCTTATAAAACTCTTATAAAATAATTATTGGACAACAATTATTTTTGAAAAATCAGCAATTAACATATACAAATTAAATGCTTTTTTTACTAAATTTAATCTATTATTTTTTATTTCTTCTATTTTATCCATAATTAAAACTTTATCAAAAAAATTATCTACTTTTTTTCTAAAATCAATTAACAAATTTAAAGATTTAGAATATTCATTTTTAGAATTTAAATTTTTAATTAGTTTTTCTTTTAAAATAATTTCCTCATATAATTCTTTTTCGTATTCTTCCTTAAATAAATCGGGTTTAACTTCTTCATTAAGATTTATATTTTTTATAATGTTTTTACATCTAATCATCGGCATACTTATTTCTTCCATATTGCCATCATTAATTATTTTAATAATTGCTTCATATTTTTGACTGATACTTATCAATGAGAACTCACCAGTTTCTAAGATAGCATCTACTATATCAGTTCTTTTTTCATCTTTTTCGTAAGTGAATTTAAATCTTGCCATGATAAAATCAACTATATCGCAAATTATTTTTAACTCTTTTTCCTCATTAAATTTTAAAAATTCTTTATACAAATCAACACTAAATTTAACAAGTTCTTTAATATCAGGATTAAAATTGTTTTCAAGTAATGACAAAACTATACCTAAAGCTCTTCTTCTTAAAGCAAACGGGTCTTCAGAACCTGATGGAGTTACTCCTGCAAGAAACATTCCTGCAATAGTATCAATTTTATCCGCTATAGATACTATAATTCCTGTAGTTGTTTGAGGTAAAACATCACCGTAAAATCTTGGAAGATAGTGTTCAAAAATTGCTTCATAAACTTCTTTATTTTCATTTCTTTCCTTTGCATATTCTCTTCCTGCAACTCCTTGAAGTTCAGGAAATTCAACAACAAGATTTGTTACAAGATCTGTTTTACATAACATCGAAGCTCTTGTTGAAAATTCAAGTATTTCATCAGGAATACCATGATTATTTTTATTTAAATCTAAGAAAATTTTATTACAAATTTTTCTAATTCGCTCTTCTTTATCATACATACTACCCAATTTTGAATAAAAAATGACTCCTTTAAGTTTTTCATTCCAATTTTCCCATGAATGTTTTTTATCTTCATTATAGAAAAAGGAAGCATCAGATAATCTAGCCTTTAAAACTCTCTCGTTGCCTTTAATTATTTCACCATTCTTATCAGAAATTCCATTTTGAACAACAATAAATTCAGGTAAAACTTCACCCTTTTCATTTAATATAGCAAAATATCTTTGGTGATATTCAATTGCCTTTATTAAAATATCTTTTGGAATTACAAGATATTCTTCAAGGAAATTACCAATAAGTACATTAGGAATTTCAACTAGATTGATTATTTCATCAAGTAGATCCTTATTGATAACAACTTTAATCTTATTTTCTTTATATTTATCTTCTATTTTTTTTATTTGGGTTTTTATAAGTTCCCGTCTTTTTTCACCATCTACAACAACATTTCCTTTTTCTTCAAGAATTTTTAAAAATTCTTCTGAGTTATTTATTTTAAAAGGATTAGAGCAAAGTGTTCTATGCCCATATGTCAGATTACCACTTTTTAAACTTTCAATTTCTACATTTAATACTTCCTCACCATAAATTGCCAGAATCCATCTTATAGGCCTTGCAAACTTTATTTGCCAGTTTGCCCAAGTCATTTGTTTACTAAAAGGTATTGAGTATATTACTTCATTTAAAATTTCTGGAAGAATATCTACTGTATTTTTTCCTTTTTCAAATAATTTTTTCCCTATATAAATACCTTTATCTGTAGGAATTTTTTCAAGCTCATCTACAGAAATTCCAATACCTTTAGCAAAACCCTTAGCAGCCTGATTGGGCTTTCCCTGTTCATCAAATGAAATTCTTTCAGGAGGTCCTATAATAATTTTTTCAAGTGAATTCTGAACATTATTTAATTCATAAACTATAGCAATTAATCTTCTGGGGGTTCCAAAAGTTTCAATTTTACTAAATTCAAGTCTGTTTTTTTCTAATTTATCAGAAAGTATATTTTTTAAAGATTGGGTACCTTCATATAAACATGATGAAGGCAGTTCTTCTGTTCCTATTTCAAATACAAGTTTCTTCTTCATTAAAATCCTTACTTAAAACTCTTAATTATCTTTTAGAAGTGATTTATCTTTTAACAGTGGAAAATTTTTTTCTTTTCTTTGATTAATATATGCAGCACATAAAGCCTTAGCAAGATTTCTGACTCTTGTAATATATAATGTTCTTTCTGAAACGCTAATAGCTTCTCTTGCATCTAAAAGATTAAAAACATGAGAACATTTAAGCACATATTCACAAGCCACATAAACCAAATCATGGCTAAGTGCATTTTCAAATTCTTTTTCAAACTTATTAAATAAATCCAAAAGCATCTTTATGTCTGCCACATCAAAATTATATATTGACCATTGTCTTTCAGAATCAAGATGAACATCTGCATAAGTCATTTCATCATTCCATGCAAGATCCCAGAAGCTTTCCTTATCCTGCAAATACATTGCGATTCTTTCAAGACCATAAGTAATCTCAGCTGAAACAGGCTTAAGCGCTATACCACCCATTTGCTGAAAATAGGTAAACTGAGTTATTTCCATTCCATCAGCCCAAACTTCCCAGCCAAGCCCTGCAGCCCCAATTGTTGGTGAAGCCCAGTCATCTTCAACAAATCTTATATCATGATTTTTCAAATCTATACCAAGTACTGAAAGTGAACCAAGATATAAATCAATTACATCATCAGGTGAGGGTTTTAATAAAACTTGAAATTGGTAATAATATTGGGTTCTAAAAGGATTTTCACCATACCTGCCATCAGTTGGCCTTCTGGAAGGTTCGACATAAGCAACTTTCCATGGTTCGGGTCCCAGGCATCTTAAAAAAGTATCAGGGTTAAAAGTACCTGCACCTTTTTCGACATCAAGCGGCTGCTTTATTATACATCCTTTTTGTGCCCAATATTTTTGTAATGTAAATATTATTTCCTGAAAATTCATAACAAACAATTTTAATAATTATTAAAAATATAGTCAATTTACACTGCTAACAAATTTCTTAAGCGTAAATTTACTTAAGTTTAAAATTATATCATTTAAAAACAAAAATTGTGATTAAATTGTAAAGAAAATAACAAAAGCAGTATTATATTAATAATTTAAAAATTTCACAACATTATCTTTTCAATTTTTTTCAGATAATCGAAGCTTTCAATTTTAATATCGAGGTGATAAATAAAATAATTTTCAATAATATTTAATAAGACATTTATGTTTTTTTCTGAAATATTTAAATTCAATAATTTTTCTATTTTGGTATAAAATAAATTCATAAAAATATCTAAACAATCTTTTTCAATAAACAATAATCTGTCAATATTCTTTCTGCATTTATTGCAAATGGCACCACCATATTTTATTGAAAATATAAAACCTTTTCTTGAAGATTCAAAATTTTCATCAGATAATTTATTGCCACAAATACTGCAACAATCAAATAATGGAACATAGCCCATGATTTTTAAGAATTTTGCTAAAAAAAATAAAAGAATTTTTTTTAATGTTAAATTATCTTCAGCGTTAGCTTTATTTATTTCTTTAAAAGTAATATAAAGTAATTTAAATATATTTATTGAAGGTGATTTCTCTGACTGTGTTTTTAAAATAATTTCACTAATTATCTGGCAAATGCTGAATTTAAAAAAATCGCAGGAAATATTTTTAAAATTTTCAATAATTTCTACCTGAGTAATTATGTCAAGATTCCTGCCAGAAGAAATTTCGCAATCTATTATATTATATAATTCAAGTCTTCCTGAAAATTTGCTTTTTAAATTAAAAGCTCCCTTTGCTACTGCACTTATTATACCAGACTCTATTGAATACAGTTTTATAATTTTATCTGATTCACCGAGTTTGTAGGATTTTAAAATAATTGATTTGGCTTTATAAGTAGCCATAAATAAAATAAACCTGATTTATATTTATCAAATTTTTATTTATCAAATAAATTAATATATTCTTCCATTATTTCTACACCAGCACTTGTCCCCAGTCTTGTAGCTCCTGCATCAATTAATGCCTGTGCATCTTTAAAAGTTCTTATTCCACCTGATGCTTTTACTCCAATATTTCTTGTAACAACTTCTCTAATGAGTCTTATATCATCAAGTTCAACTCCTCGTGCACCATAACCCGTTGATGTTTGAATAAAATCAGCTCCTATATCTTCAATAATTTTACAAACCTTTTTTATTTCATCTTTAAGTAAGTTACCTGTTTCAATGATAATTTTTATGTTTATATGCTTATTGTACTCAGCCATTTGCTCTCTGCGAATTACGTTAACAATAATTAATAATTCCTTTTCAATAAAAGTATAATTTCCGCTTTTTAATGCTCCAAGATTCATCATAACATCAATTTCATCTGCACCTTTTTTTACATTATCCTTTGATTCAAATACTTTTGTTTCTGTAGTATTAGCGCCAAGTGGAAAACCAACAACAGAGCATACTTTAACATCTGAATCAGCAAGAAATCTTTTAGCTATTGTTAACATACAAGGATTTATACATAAAGATGCAAAATGATATTTCTTTGCATTTTTACACAAACTTTCTATTTCTTTAACTGAAGTTACTGGTTTTAAATAAGTTAAATCTATAGTTTTTGCTAATTGTTCCCTGGTTAACGTAAAAACCACCAACCCTTTCTTAATTAATTTTTTAAAAATATTAAAATTTTTATAAGAAGAAAATATATAAAAATAATTATTAAAAAAATTTTTAAAATAATTATTAAAATAATAAAAATTTAATTATTAAGATTTAAAATTGCCTATTAAAACCTTCTGAAATTCCTTAATTAAAATTAAATTTATATTATTAATTTAATAATCATATCCAAAATCCTTTAATGCAGCTATATCTTTAGTCCAATCTTCTTTAACTTTTACCCAAAGCTCAAGATGAACTTTACTCCCAAGAAATTCTTCAAGCTCAGTTCTTGCTTTAATACCTACTTCTTTTAAAAGAGCTCCATTTTTACCAATTATTATAGATTTATGAGCTTTTCTTTGAATATATATAATTGCACAAATTCTAACTATTTTCTGATTTTCTTTTGTAAAACCTTCTTCAAAACTACTTATTTCAACTGCAACAGAATGAGGTAATTCATCTTCAAGTTTTAAAATAAGTTTTTCTCTTATTATATCTTCAGCAATATTTCTTATCGGTCTATCTGATAAAATGTCATCAGGATAAAATGCCGGACCTGCCGGAAGATATTTCTTAACTGCTTTTATTAATTTATCAAAATTTTTATCTTTTAATGCTGAAATTAAAATAATTTCCTTAAATAAATCCATATTTTTAACCTTATTCATCTCAGCTTCAATTTTTTCCTTTGAAGCTATATCAATTTTATTTGCGACTAAAATTACAGATTTATTTATTTCTTTTATTTTATTAAAAATAAAAAAATCACCACTTCCAATACCACTGGAAACATCAATAAGCACTAAAATTACATCTGAATCATTAATTGTCTTTATTATTAATTTATTTAATTTTTCTGTTAAAAGATTTTTTGGTTTTAAAAATCCTGGAATATCTACAAAAATTATTTGAGAATCATCATCATTGTAAATACAATTAATCCTGTTTCTGGTTGTTTGAGCCTTCTCTGAAGTTATTAAAATTTTACTACCTAAAATATTATTAATTAAGGTTGATTTTCCAACATTTGTTCTGCCTGCTAAAGCTACAAAACCAGATTTAAAATTTAAATTTTTCATTAAATTTCACAAATCATTAAATTTCTATTAACACCTTTACCGTATAGATCTTCTATAAATTCGTAATTTTTAAAACCAAATTTTTCATATAATCTGATTGCTGTCTGATTTTTTGGATCTACGGTAAGTTCAAGTTTTTTAATATTATCTTTTTTTAAAATTTCTATAGATTTTTTAAGAAGGATACTTCCTATGCCTTTGTTTCTAAAACCTTTTTTTATATAAAATGAGTGAATAAATGCACAATTAAAATTATCCCAATCTCTTATTAATTCATTTACTCCAATTATTAAATCTTCTCCATTATTTATTTGCTGTTTAGCTTTTTTAATAGCAATAATTAATTTACCATATTTAATTATTACAGGTATAACCCATTCATTTATCCCTGAAACTTCACCTAAATTCTCAATTTCAAGTTTTTTTATTTTTAAAACAAAATCAAGATTAAAATCTTTTACTTCTTTAACAATAATATCTTGAGCAATATTATCTTCCATAAAATTTTCAAATAATATTTTACACAGTAAACTTAAACTATATATTTGTTAAATTTTTAATAAAAAATAAGATTTAAATAAAAAATAAGACTCATCTAAATTTTACAATATATGTCAATGGTATATTCACACTGGTAAATTAAGTCATAATAAGATCATGAAATAATAATTAAGAAATAATAAAATTATAATTAATAAATAATAATTAGTTATATAAACTGCTAAACATTAAAGTTAATATAAAAAAATTAATAAAAAAATTATAATTACTATAATCAATTTTAAAGAACATTAAATTAAATCCTTAAAATTTAATTCAACTTCTTTCATTAATTCTTCCTGTTTGTTCTCCATTAGTTTTTTATCATCATTTTTTTCGTGATCATAGCCATATATATGAAGTAGCCCATGAATTATTAAAAAAATAAGTTCTTTTGTCAGATTTTTTTCTTTTTCATAATTAATTATATTTTCTTGTGCAACAGAAGGACAAATTAATATTTCACCTACAGTAAAAAAGCCATATTCATCTTTAAAACTTTCAGCATCATCAATAAAGCCAAATATTTTTTTATCATTTAAGTATGAAAACGAAAGCACATCCGTTTCTTTGTCAATATTTCTATATTTATTATTTAAATCTCTTATCTCATCTTTTCCAATAAAAACTATGTTTAACTCACTGTTTTCTTCTTTTTCAAGCTTTTTAAATAAAAAATCAGAAACATTTTTTATTGAGTTTTCATCCAGATCAAAGTCTTTCTGATTATTAATTACTATAACTTCCATTTGTTCTACTTTCTCGCAAGTTTTTAAAAATAAATAGTTTTTATAAATAGTTTTATTGTGAAATTTTATTGTGAAATAAGCTTTAATTGTGAATCCGGATATGCAATTCTGGAATGATATATTGATATGAGTCCATCAATTAAAGTATTTTTAACAATATTAATTTCTTTAATTGTTATATCTGCTTCAGTTAGCTGTTCATCTGCTATTTTAGATTTAATAATATCACTTACCATCTGCTCAATCTTTTTTGGAGTAATTTTATCAATTGACCTTACTGCTGCTTCAGTACTGTCAGCAAGCATCAAAATTGCTGCTTCCTTTGTTTGAGGTTTTTTAGCAGGATATCTGAAATGGCCTTCCATTATTTCATCAGTTTTCGAACTTAAAATTCTACCAGGTTCCATATCTTTTTGTTTTTTATAAAAATAAGTTATAACAGAATTGCCATGATGCTGAGAAATTAAATCAATCACCTTTTTAGGTATATTATTCTTTATTGCAATTTCAACTCCATCTTTTATATGGTTTGCTATTATGTTTTTACTCATTGACGGATTTAATTTATTATGGATATTTTCTATATTAAGTTGATTTTCATAAAAATATTCCGGTCTTTTCATTTTTCCGAGATCATGGTAAAGTGCTGCAACTTTTACAAGAAGTGCGTCCGCCCCAATTGCATTTGCACATGATTCAGCTAAATGACTGACAAGTAAACTATGGTTGTATGTCCCTGGAGCATTAATTAAAAGTTCTTTTAAAAGAGGTTGGTCAGTATGGGAAAGTTCAAGTAAACCCATGGCTGTTACAATTCTGAATGTGGATTCAATAAATGGTAATAAACCTATAGTTATAATTGCAGAAATTACACCATTTATTACACCTAAAACTGTATATAGCGCAATTGTTTTAAAATCTCCTCCAATTAAATTAGCTGTAAAAAATAAGAAAGCTAAAAATAATGAACTGAAAAACCCGCCTTTCATTATTTTATTTCTTTGAGAAAGATTTGAAACCATAAAACTTGCAAATACTGCGCCTAAAAAGTAAATTAAACTTAATTGATAATCAAAATTAGCTGCTATGCCTAAATTTACTGCAATAATCATTGATAACATGATTGAGACTCTTGTATCAAAAATAATAGAGCATAACATAGAAGCAGCAAGTAATGGAAAAAGATAAACCCATAAATTTAAATGAAGTTTAGTTAAAATAGTAAATAATTTTGCAAGCGCAATAAAAATAATAATAATTGTAGAAGTTATTAGTAGTTTCCTGATGTTATTAAAAATATTTTTATTAAATTTATAAATATATGTGTAAAATAAAAGCAGAACTACAGAGTTAATAAGACATATAAATGAGAAAATTTTCCAGTTAAATCCTTTGTTTAATAATCCTAATTTAGTTAATATGAGGATATCGCCTTCGTTTACTATATCACCTTCACTTACCACTGTTTGCCCCTCGCTTATGGTAACAATATGTGGAGGAGTTTCTTCCCTTGCTTTTTTTCTTGCATTTTCTGTTGCAACCGGGTCAAAAATTGCAGTTGGTTTTATATTTTTTTGAAGTATTGAGGTTACTAAAACTTTCTGAGATGGATTTATCGTAGCATCGTCTTCAACAATTTTTGCTGCTTCAATTTTTTTACTATCAACATCATTTGGTTTGATATTTTCCTTAAGTATTATTTTTGCAAGATTTAAAGTTTTATCCATTAGCAAGCTATTTTCCTGAAAATCAAGCAGCAAAGCAGTTTTTAAAATTTCATCACTATAATCATTACTTGTCAGATTTGAAAAATAATCTACTTTTTCCTCAATTGTTTTAAAATCTTTCTTCGAAATTATTTTAGCAAGCTGAAAAAAATATTTTATCTGATATATAACTCCATCAGGTCCATTTAAAACTTGAGGATCATAATTATATACATCTTCAACTTCTATTTCTCTTTTATTTCTGTCTTCTTCAGTTTTGGCAGTATCTTCAAACTCAATACTTTTATTTGCTTTTATTGTTCTTGGACTGGCATAATTAAGTTTAATACCAAGATCAGGAGTAAAATTATATGAAATTATACTTACAATAATTACAAAAGTTAAAATAAAGATATAAAGTCTTTTTGCAAAATTATTTTTTAAACTAAAATATTTACTAAAAAAATTATCAGGTTTAACTGCTTTAATGTTTGTATTCTCAATATTAATAATTTCTTTAGTTCTATTTTTAATTTTTTTTGATAACATTCTGCTTTTTTTTTTAAAAGTGTTTTTTTAATTCGCTTGCTTATTTCTTTATTCTTCTTTTTTTTCAGATTCTTTTACTTTAGATTTACCAATCAAATCTTCTTCATAAGCTTTATAAGCATTAACAATTTTCTGAACAAGATTATGTCTTACCACATCATCTGCAGTAAGGTAAACAAATTCAATTCCGCTAATATCTTTTAAAATATTATTAACAATTATTAAACCGGATTGTTTTCCTTCAGGTAAATCTATCTGAGTTATATCACCAGTAATTACAACTTTAGATCCAAAACCAAGCCTTGTAAGAAACATCTTCATTTGTTCAGGAGAAGTGTTTTGTGCTTCATCAAGTATTATAAATGAATCATTTAAAGTTCTACCTCTCATATAAGCAAGCGGGATTACCTCTATAATATTCATTTCCATATATTGCTGAAATATTTCAATATCAAGCATCTCATATAAACCATCATATAAAGGTTTAAGAAATGGATTAACCTTATCATATAAATCTCCAGGTAAAAAACCTAATTTTTCACCAGCTTCAACTACAGGTTTCACGAGCACAATTCGGCCAACTTCATTAGCTTTAAGTGCACTTACAGCCATTGCAAGTGCAAGATAAGTTTTACCAGTTCCTGCAGGACCTATCCCGAAGACAATTGTATTGTTTTTAATAGCTTCTATATATTTCTTTTGGCCTTCTGTTCTTGCCTTAATTTTTTTCCCATTATTAACAATTATAAAATTATCAAAAATTTCATGGGGCTTTAAAGTAGATTTATTTTCCATAATTTGAATCGAATCACTTAATTTTTGCAAATTTAATTTCTGCCCGATATTAATTTGAAGCACTAGATCATTTATTAATCCTGTTGCATTTTCAACATTTTTTTTCTCACCAGTAATCTCAATATTATTGCCTAAAACAAAAATATCTACCTCAAAATTTTTTTCAATTTGTTTTATAAAACTATCTCTTTCCCCAAGTAACTCAGCAATTGAATGATTTTTCTTAAATTCAAGTTTTAACTTATTTGAGACATTACTCATTATTTAATAACTACCTCTTTTAGCTTTTTTAATTAAAATAAAGTAAATATTATTTATTTTTTTACTGGAGGTATTGCTTATTCTTATCCTGGAGGCCAGTTAAATTTTCTTCCTCCAAGAATGTGAAAATGTAAATGCTTTACACTTTGACCGGCACCTTCACCAGTATTTGTTACAACTCTAAAACCTTCTTTATCCATATTCATTTCTTTTGCAATATCTGATATTGCCTTTAAAATTTTTACAGTTAAATCGTCCTCAAGTTTATCAATTTCCAGAATTGACTCAACATGTTTTTTAGGTATTGCAAGCAAATGTAGAGGTGCAACTGGATTAACATCTTTAAATATCATTATTTCATCATCTTCAAAAATAATCTCACTTTTAATTTCCTTATTTGCAATCTTACAAAATATACAATCCAAATCTTACCTCCAAGTCTAAATAAATTTAAAATTTTTATTTAAAATTTATAATAATTATAGTAACTAAATAATAAAAAACAAAATTATAAATTATTCATAAATAAAAGAGCCTTTTAATCCTTCAAGATAATTATAATCAGCCTTGATATTAAATATCTTCCCGACTTTTATTCTTGTATCATTTTTATTAACAGGAATATAAACTTTTATATAATTTTCTGACATTCCACTTGCATAACCCTTAACATAATTTATATTTTCAATTGCAACATTTAAAGTTTTACCGATATTTTTATTTATAAAATTTTTTCTTAATTGCCCGGCAAGTTTTCTTAATTTAAAACTTCTCTCATTTTTAATTTCTTCTTTTACTTGTGAGCTCATTAAAGCTGCGGGAGTAAATTTTCTTTGTGAATATTTAAAAACATGTATTTTTGAAAAATTTATTTCTTTTGCTGCCATTAAAGTTTCATTGAAATCTTCTTCACTTTCTCCTGGAAAACCAACAATTATGTCTGTTGTTATAGCTATATCAGGAATTATTTTTTTTATTTCATTTATTTTTTCATAAAAATAACTTTTATTATAAGGCCTTCCCATACTTTTTAAAATTTTATCGCTTGCACTTTGTAACGGTATATGTAAATGTTTTGCAATTTGACTGCTGTTTTTAATTAATAATAAAAAGTCATCAGTTATTTCATTAATTTCAATTGAACTTAACCTTATTCTTTTTATACTGGTTTTATCAAGCAATAATTCAATCAGCAATTTTAAATTTAAATCAGAAAATTTAATATTATCAATTGCCAGTTCATCATTATATTTAAAATCCACTCCATATTTTCCTATATGAATACCTGTTAAAACTATTTCTTCAATATCATTATTTATAGCCAGATTAATATCAGAAATTATTTTATCAGGATCTTCACTTTTATATTTATTTCTGACATAAGGAATTATACAATAAGTACATTTTTGTTCACAACCATCCTGAATTTTTATGAACTCTCTTGTATGTTTTCCTGTTAAGTTTAATTTACTTTTTCCATTCTTATCATAAACATTACATCCATATTCTTTTTTAATAAAATCAGCAATCTCATCTTTATTTTCATTTAAAAATATATTATTTATACCCTCATTTTTTAAAAATTCATTATTAAAATTAACAAAACATCCTGTAATTATTATTCTTGTTGTTGGATTGTTTTGTTTTATTTTTCTGATAAACTGCCTTGCTTTTTTATCAGCCATTGATGTAACAGTACAGGTATTTATAATTATAAAATCAGGGTTTTCATCATATTCAACAATTTCAAAGCCATAAGATAGCAACTCTCTTATTATCTCATCAGATTCACTTTGATTTGTTTTGCATCCGAAAGTTGCAACAGCAAATTTTTTCAATTTAAAACTTTTATTTTTTTCTTCTTTGTTTTTATTTTCTTTTATTATTAAATTTTTATTCATAAGCTTCAACTGTATATTTTATAATTGATGACATAAACACGGCAGCAGTTTCTGCTTTAAGAATATTACTTCCAAGGCTAACAGGTGTTGCTCCTTTATTTACCAAATCATCAACTTCTTTTTCTTCAAAACCACCTTCAGGTCCAACTATAAAACCAATTTTTAAATTATTATCATAATTTAATTCAGGATTTAATAAAGGATTTAATAAAATTTTATCATTATCTGCAGTTTTATCTGCAGTTTCAGAAAAAATAATTGTGGGGGTTGTTAAATTATTATTTTTAATATAATTTTTTAAAATATATTTTAAATTATCAATAATATTTTTATTTTTTATTTCCAATGGATTTATTTTTTCGTATGGAATAAAAAAAATATCAAATTCATCAGGATTAATATCATTAATACTAAGTTCATTTAAAATTTCGCATTTAAAATTTCTTTTTGATTGTTTTGAAGCTTCAAGTGCTATTTTATTCCATCTTGATAATTTTTGATTATCATATTTTTCATTAACAACTATTCTTTTACTTTTAACTGGTATAATTGTTTCGAGCCCAATTTCTGTTGCTTTTTGTATTACAAACTCCATCGAGCTACTTTTTAAAATACATTGAAATAAAAAAATTTTAATTGCACTTTTTTTTATTTCCAGTTTTTTTAGTATTTTTAATACTGCTTTATCTTTTTTTATATCAATAATCTCAGTTAAATACCTGTATTTGTAATTATCAGATACCTCAACTTTATCCCCGGTCTTTGATCTTAAAACCTTACTAAGATGTTTTAAATCATCACTAAAAATTTCAATATTATTTTCATTTATATTTTCCGGGGAAATAAAAAAATAAGGATAACTCATTTTTTGCTGCTTTTTTATAATTAAATTTAAGTTGTATAAGTTATATTATTATAAGTAATTAAAATAAGTAACTAAATTGACCTGATTAAAATTAAATTAAAAAAATTAAACTTAAAAATTAAACTTAATTTATCCGCAGATCCAAGTTAAAAAAGTTTTAAAAAATCAATTTATTATAAATCTTATGTTACCCATAATTTAGATAGTGCAATTTAGCAAATTATTAAATTAATAAAAAACTGAAGTATTAATATTTATAAGTAAAAATTTATTTATTTCTAAATATTCATCTCTTAAATTTTTATCTCCTAAAGGCATCTTTTAAATTCGAGAAAAAAGATTTACTGCCATCCCCGACTATTTCTCCCTTATTTTCAGCTATCTTTTTTAATGCCTCAATTTCTTCTCTTGAAAGTTTTACGGGTATTTTAACATTTATATTTATTATATGGTCACCTCTTCTATAACCATTTAGCTCAACCATCCCTCTTGATTTTAATATAAGCCTTGTATTAGGCTGGGTTCCAGGCTCTATAATAATTTCTTCCATTCCATCAATTGTTTCAACTTCTAATTTTGTACCAAGTATAGCTTGCGTAAAAGATATATCCAGATTGGAAACAATATTATTATCTTCTCTTCTGAATAAAGGATGAGACGCAATGGAAATTACAACATAAAGATCTCCGTTTATTGACCCTCTTCCTGCAGAATTACCCTTCCCTGATATTCTTATACTATCTCCATCATGGATACCTGCAGGAACTTTTACAGTTACTTTTTTCTTTTGCCTGTAATAACCCTTTCCTGAACATTTCTTGCAAGGATTTTTTATTATCTCCCCCGTTCCTCCACAATTATTACACGTGGAAGCAGTTACCATATTTCCTAAAAAAGTTTGTCTGGTATATCTTACCTGCCCTGTACCATTGCAAACTTTACACTTCTCAATTCCATCAGGAATTTCGCTTCCCGTTCCGTTACATACTTCACATAAATCATTGCAATAATATTCAACTTCTTTTTCTATTCCAAAAGCTGCTTCTTTAAGACTTATCTCCAGTTTAGTTTCAATATGACTTCCTCTGGTTTGCCTTCTTGAAGTACTTCTCGAAGAGCTGCTGCTGCCAAAACCTCCAAAAAACATATTAAAAATATCACCAAATCCAAATTCACTAAAAACACTTTCAGTATCAAAGTTATCAAATAAACTGCTGTTAAAACCAAAGTTATCATACTGTCTTCTTTTGTCTTCATTACTTAAAACAGCATAGGCTTCTGAAATCTCTTTAAATTTTTCAGCTGCCTGTGAATCTCCATTATTTACATCAGGATGATACTTTCTTGCAAGCTTTCGATATTCTCTTTTTATTTCTTCTAAAGAAGCATCTCTGGAAACTCCGAGAACTTCATAATAATCTCTTTTATTTGAAGCCAAAAAAAATCACCTCTAAATAATTTTTAAAGAAAAAATTCTAAAAATTTCTTTAAATATATAATAAGTAAAAAAGTACAATATCTTTAATATTTAAGCAAACAATTTATTTTAATTAAATTTTAAAAAATTTCAAATATATTAAGATAAATTTATCATATTAAAATTAAAATGTTTATTTTCATTAAAATAAAAATACCATATTTTTTATCTTGTCATATTTATATTATCTTGTAATATTTGTATTATCATATTACTAAGTTCTAATAAGATTAACAATAAGTTAAAATCAAAGATTTTTTTAATTAAAGCAGCAAACAAAATTAAAAAAATATTGCATAAATCCGGCAGGACTTATTAAGCTCTTATTAATTTAAGTTTTATAATTTAATAATTCAGTAAGGGTATTACTAAACTTGCTTAAAATACTTATTACTTTTAAATAATTCATTCTCTTTGGTCCTAAAACTCCAATTGAACCGGCAGAACTTCCCTTAACTTTATATTTTGAAGATACAAGGCTTAAATCATTTGTATCTGAGCCATAAATTTCATCTCCAATTTTAACATTAATTTCATTTTCATTTGAATAATTTGAAAGAATCTTCATTAAAAGATATTCGTTTTCCAAAACATCTATTATCTTTTTAACTTTATTAAAATCAAGAAATTCCGGATTTTTAAATATACTAAAAGTTCCTCTTATAAAAATTCTATTATAAGAATTTAAATTTTCTTCACAGCTTTTAATTAAATTAATTATCTTATTTATTAAAAATACAAGGTATTTATCATTTTCAGTAATTTTTACGGTATTTTCAAAACTGATATCTTTGATAATTTTACCCCTTGCCTGTGTATTTAATATATTAGTTACTCTTTGCAAGTCAAGATCATTATATCCGCCCTCAATATTAAATCTCTTTTTATACACCCTGCCAGAATCAGTTATTAATACAAAAAGGTAATCACTATCAAATTTTAAAAGTTCTATGTGTCTGAATTTACTTTGATTTATTTCAGGGGCTACAATCATCGAAAGATAATTTGTAAATTTTGATAAAGCTTCCGTGGATAACTGTAAAATAGTGTCTAAATCCATATCCCTGCTTACAGGCAAATTTAATGAACCAAACTGATTTCTTTGTTCAACAAGAGATTTTTCATCATTAAATATAACATTATCTATATAATATCTATAACCTGTATCAGTGGGAATCCTGCCGGAAGATGTATGGGGATGAGATAAAAAACCCATTTCCTCTAAATCTGCCATTTCTTTCCTGATAGTTGCAGAACTAATTTCATTTTTTAAAATCTCTGCAAGCATTTGAGAAGAAACAGGTTCAGCTTTTTCTATAAAATTAATTATAACTTGTTTTAATATTTCTTTTTTTCTTGAAGAAATTTTCATGTTTTAATTCATCCTCAATTATAAATCTTTATTATATTATACTATAAAAGTAAAAGTAAAAATATAAAGGTAAAAATGGAAAATAGAAATGATAAAAATCAGCTTAATTAATATTTTATTATCATTAAATAACAAATATAATTATTTAATACCAAATTTTTTTATTTACATTCTTTAATTTTTATTTTAATATCACGTTGAAAGATGTTTTCATATATTTTTTGCTTTTTATTTTTTGCTTTTTTTATAATTTTAAATTTGGGGAGCTATAGGCTGAGAGGATTGGTTTTCCAATCGACCCACAGAACCTGAACTAGGTAATTCTAGCGTAGGAAAAATATATTATTTAATTTTTAACTACTATACAGAATTTCTTAGATAGTAGTTTTTTTATTTTTAAGGCTGTTTTTAAGGGAACTTTTAATGTTATTTTTAAAGGAATTTTTTAAATGGAAATTAAAAAATTACAATCTTTAATAGTAACAAACGGGTTAATAAAAGACCCTGATGTAATAATGCAATTACTTCAAAATAATTATAATTTTAATAATGATTATCTTGTAATTTCAGCAGACGGTGCAGTAAGAAACTGCCTGAAACTTAAAATTATACCAGATATTATAATCGGTGATATGGATAGCATTAAATTAAGTGATAAAAAAATTTTAAAAGATGTAAATCATAAAATTAATTATATTAAATTTCCGCATGATAAAAATGAAAGTGATACTCAACTTGCTTTGGATTACGCACTTAAAAATGATATTAAAAATATTATTTTAATTGGAGCACTTGGAAAACGTATTGATCATGCTATTGCCAATATATTTAATATTACTTCAGAAAAATTTAAAAATCTGGATATTAAAATTATTGATGAAAATTTTGAAATTTCAGTTTTAAGACAATCAGGTGAAATTAAAGGTACTAAAGGTAATATTATTTCAATTTTTTCTTTAACTCCTTACACGTATTTTATAAATACAAAAGGATTAAAATATGAGCTTAAAGAAGAAAAGCTGTTTTTTAGCCCAATTAGAGGTATAAGTAATATTTTTGAGGAAGATAAGGCAGTAATAAATATAAAAGAAGGTTGTTTGCTGCTTATAAAAGAAATAAGGAGTTTAAGGTTATAATTATAAGTTTATTATGATAAATAATTGTAACAATATTTTTGCTAAAATGTTTAATAGATTTATAAAAAAATTTCAAAGAT
Organism: Actinomycetota bacterium; assembly: GCA_023487035.1. Lineage (GTDB taxonomy): Bacteria > Actinomycetota > Humimicrobiia > Humimicrobiales > Humimicrobiaceae > JAMDDL01. The sequence goes on along the minus strand of JAMDEN010000161.1, from coordinate 3,966 downwards.
TTTAAAAGTATTAAAAGATATTTATTGAAATTGTTAAAATAACACATTTATAAATATATAAAGAGTAAGATGATAAGCAGTTTTTATAAAAAAAATAATTAAAAAGACAGAAATTTTAAAAATGAAAAAAAACAAAAAAATTTTAAATAACTTATATTCTTTTTTATTTTTCCTGCTTCTTATAATAATTTGGGAAATTATATCTCGAACAGGAGCAGTTCCAGTTCAGATTTTACCTGCACCAAGTATAATAATTTATAGCTTATTTATTAATTTCAGGCAAATGTGGCGGCATGTAGTTGTTACTGTTTATGAAACGTCTATAGGATTTGTTATTGCTGTTTTTTCAGGAATAGCCATTGCAATTATAATGGACGCAATATCTTTTATAAAGAGGGTAATTTATCCTTTGCTTGTTGTCTCTCAAACAATTCCAATAATTACAATTGCTCCTTTATTTATTATATGGTTTGGCTATGGATATCTTCCAAAAATAATAATTGTAATACTTATCTGTTTTTTCCCGATTTCAATTAGCTTATTACAGGGTTTAAGTTCGGTAGATATTGAACTGATTAATTTATTAAAATCAATGGGTGCAAAAAAATATCAAATATATAAATTTGTAAAATTTCCTGCATCAATGCCAAGTCTTTTTTCAGGTTTAAAGATTGCAGGAACTTATAGTATTATGGGTGCAACAATTGGAGAATGGGTAGGAGGAAGCAGTGGAATAGGAGTTTTTATGTTAAGAGCAAAGTTTTCTTTTGCAACAGACAAAGTTTTTGGAGCAATAATTATTATTACAGTTTTAAGCATTCTTTTATTAAAACTTATTGAATTTATTGAACGAAAATCCATGCCATGGATCCTTTATGAAAAAAATGAAATTATTATTTAAAAATTTAAATTAATTATTTAACAGGAGATAAAAAAAATGAAAAACAAAAAAAATAATTTTATAAAGTTATTCAGGTTATTTAGTATATCTATAGTTTTATCTGTTTTAGCAGTATTTTTAATTTATCTTTCATCTTGTACTGCTTTAACATCACAGCAAACTCAAAGCATGCAAAATCAGAATTTAAAAAAAATAACAGTTGTACTTGATTGGGTTCCAAATACAAACCACACCGGAATTTATGTAGCAAAAGATAAAGGTTATTTTAAAGAAGAAGGATTTGATGTTGAAATCGTTCAGCCAACTGAAGGTGGAGCTGCTGATTTAATTGCAGCAGGAAAAGGAGAATTCGGGATAAGCTATCAGGAACAGGTAACTTATGCAAGACTTGCAGAACCTGCATTACCTGTTAAAGCAATTGCAGCAATAATTCAGCATAATACAAGTGGCTTTGCCTCACCTGTGGAAAAAAATATAAAAACTCCAAAGGATTTCGAAGGGAAAAAATACGGAGGCTGGGGTTCTCCAATTGAAGAAGCCATGATTAAAGCTTTAATGGAAAAATATGGAGCAGATTTTTCAACAGTACAGATAGTTAATATCGGTGCTTCAGACTTTATTACAAGTGTACAGAAAGATGTGGATTTTTCATGGATATATTATGGCTGGGATGGAATTGCTGCTGAAGTAAAGAATTTTAAGATTAATTTTTTAAAATTACAGGATTTTGATGAAAATCTGGATTTTTATACACCAGTAATTATAGCAAGTGAATCAAATATTAAAGAAAATCCTGAAATGATAAAAAAATTTTTAAGAGCAACATCAAAAGGATATGTTTTTGCAATAAAAAATCCGGATGAAGCTGCTCAAATACTTTTAAAAAATGCTCCCGAACTTGATAAAAATATTGTAATTGCAAGCCAAAAATATCTGGCAAGTCAGTATCAGGCAGATGTTCCAAAATGGGGTGTGATGGATGAAAAATTATGGAAGAATTTTTCAAGCTGGATGTTTAATAATAAACTTATAAATAAAAATTTTGATTATAAGAGTGCTTACACAAACGAATTTTTACCAAATTAATAAAAATTTAATAATAAATATATAAAAAATATATAAAAAATGATAAATGGCTAACAAAATCGAAGCTATAAATATAAAAAAAAGTTTTGTAAATTTAGATACTCTTGAAAATGTTTCTATTACTCTTGAAGAAAACTTGTTTGTTTCAATTATAGGTCCAAGTGGCTGTGGAAAAAGCACTTTATTTGACATAATTTCGGGACTTGAGAAACCTGATAGTGGTAAGGTGCTAATTGATGGAGAAAATTATAATGGGAAAACAGGCAGAGTAAGCTACATGCATCAGAAAGATTTACTTTTGCCATGGAAAACTATAATTGATAATACATGTATTCCTTTACTGATAAAAGGGTTAAATATAAAACAGGCAAGGGAAATGGCAAAATCTTATTTTAATTTATTCGGGTTATCAGGTTTTGAAAATTATTACCCAAATCAATTGTCAGGCGGGATGAAGCAAAGAGCTTCTTTACTTAGAGCTTATCTTTTTTCTAATGACATTATGCTGCTTGATGAGCCTTTTGGAGGTCTTGATGCTGTAACCAGAAGAAATATGCAGCTTTGGCTTTTAGATTTACTTAAAAATTTTAAATCATCAATTTTATTTATAACTCATTCAGTTGATGAAGCAATTTTTTTATCTGATAAAATTTATTTGTTTTCAAAAAGACCTGCAGTTGTCAAGGCAACTTTTGAAGTAAATTTAAAAAGACCCAGGGATTATAAAACATTTACTTCAGATCAATTTAATAAAATTAAGGAAGAATTATTGGATTTGCTTATGAAAGAAAAATAAATTTACAGGTAAAAACAGTAAGTAAAACTTTATTAATATAAAAATTATAGTAATATAAAAATTGTATTAAAAAATTTAGATAAAAAATCACAATTAAAATATGATATTAAAAACACATAAAATAAAATTTTAAATTATTTTATCTAAATTTAAAAATATATCTTTATAAATTTCCACACTTTTAATTATGTTATCAATAATGACATACTCATCTTTACTATGTATAACTTCAGGGGTGCCGGGACCAAGAATAGCAACAGGAATATTTAATTGGGTATTTAAAACAGAACCATCTGTAGCGTAAGGAAGAGCTATTTTTCTTTTTCCTGAAACATGCTTATCAATAATATTTTTTATCTGAACTGCAGCTTTATTTTCAGGATTAATAAAAGATGCATTTAAGCTATCTATTACATTTACCTCATACTCATTTTTTTTAAAGTCTTCAGAAAGAATTTGATTTATTTTTTGCATAACTTCATCGTTTGTTTCAGGTGGAGAAATTCTTATATCAAAACCTGCTGTGCAATTATCCTGAACAACATTAAATGGACCCTGGGCATTAATAAACCCGATATTTATTGTACTTTTTGGAAAAAACTTATTATTTTTTTTAAAAAATTCAGGATTAAGTACTTTTTCTATAAAATTAATTGCCATAAGAATGGCATTTTTACCCTTATCTGGAACAGAACCATGAGCAGATTTCCCTTTAAACCTTATCTCAAGCCAAATCTGTCCTTTTTGCCCTAAACCCAAATTAAGATTTGTAGGTTCTGAAATAATCATTAACTTAGTTTTTTTAACAAGGTTGCTTTTTAAAAGATACAAGGCTCCAGTTTTATCATTTTCCTCATCACCAGTAAATGAAACTACAATATCATATTTTGGCTTAATATTGTTATCTATAAGGTATTTTAATGCAAATAAAATACTTATAATGCCGCTTTTCATGTCAGAAGACCCAAGACCGAAAATTTTACTATCTTTGACTTCTGTATGAATACTGCCATCTTCTGTTACTTTAACATCTTCAATATTAATCGTGTCAAGATGACCGCATGCAGAAGATAGGATTACTGATTATATTTTAAAAAATTTTAGCAGCTTAAACTTAAATTTTAAAATAATTAACCATGAAAATCATAGGAAAAGTTTATTAGCAGTATTTCCAGGGGAATTT
>JAMDEN010000080.1 GCA_023487035.1 Actinomycetota bacterium | reverse complement strand
TTATCTTTTCTGTCTTTTTTAAATAATATTTTAATTTATCTTTAATTTACTTATTATTTAATTCTTAATTTTTCTTAATTTTTTTTTAGCTTTCTTTCAATTTAAATTTTTCCCCTAATTTTTTAAAAATTCTTTACCTGGATAATTTTAATGCTTAAAATGTCTTTTTCCTGTAAATACCATGGCTATTTTATATTTATTACAAGCTTCAATAACTTCCCCGTCATGAACTGATCCACCAGGCTGAATTATTGCAGTAATTCCATTTTGAGCTGCAATTTCAATAGCATCTGCAAATGGGAAAAAAGCATCTGATGCTATAACCGAGCCTTTACATTTGTCACTGGATTTTTCTATTGCAATCCTTGTAGAGTCTACTCTACTCATTTGCCCTGCTCCTACTCCTACAGTTACCTCATCTTTTACTAACAAAATAGCATTTGACTTTACATTTTTTACAACCTGCCAGCCAAAAAGTAAATCTTTCCATTCTTTTTCAGTTGGGCTGGTTATAGTTACGACTTTCATCTCAGTTACGTTATCAATACCATAATCCATATCCTGAATTATAAGACCCCCATCAATACTTTTTATATCAGGGTAAGCTGAAGTAAAATCAGCTTGTTTAATCTTTTCAAGAAACAAGTTTAAATTTATATTTACTTTTAAAACCCTTAAGTTCTGCTTTTGAGAAATAAGCATTAAAGCTTTTTCTTCAAAATCAGGTGCAATTAAAACTTCAACATATTTATCCATTAAAAATTCTGTTGCTTCTTGTGTCCATGTTTTATTACAAGCAACTACACTGCCATAAGCTGATAAAGAATCTGCTTCATAAGCTTTTTTATATGCTTCCAGGACATCCTTGCCTAAAGCAGTACCACATGGATTATTATGCTTTATAACTGCAACACATGGCTGCTCGAATTCCTTAACAATATTAAAAGCAGCATTACCATCAAGTATGTTATTATAAGATAATTCCTTACCTTGAAGTTGACGGGCCATTACAAAGCTATCATCTGCAGCTCCTTCAAATTTATAATAAGCTGAGCTCTGGTGAGGATTTTCCCCATATCTTAAATTTTGCTTTTTTGATAAAAGTAAATTTAAAGTATTATTAAAGTTTCCTTCTTTATCCTTAAAATTATTGACACTTAAATCCTTAACTGAAATTGATGATTTAGTATTTTCTACATCAAGGAAATTATCAATTTTTATCTTATCATCACCATATTGTGGAACTTTTTTAATAAAGTAATTAAATATCACACTATCATACTCACAAGTATGCTTAAAAGCTTTTATGCTTAATGAAAACATAGTTTTTGTACTTAATTTGCCATTATTTTTCTTTAATTCATTTAAAACTACTTCATAATCTTGCGGATCTACAATTACACCAACGCCACTGGAATTTTTAGCTGCACTCCTTATCATTGTGGGTCCGCCTATATCAATATTTTCTATGGCTTCTTCCATAGTAACATCAGGTTTTGATACAGTTTCTTTAAATGGATATAAATTTACTACAACCAGATCTATTTTTTTAATCCCTGCTTTTTCAATTTGCTGCATATGTGACTCAATATTTCTATTTGCAAGAATTCCACCATGAACAAATGGATGCAAAGTTTTAACTCTTCCATCAAGCATTTCAGGAAAACCGGTAAGTTCATCAATTTTTAAAACTTTAATACCTGCATCTTTAAGTACTTTGTATGTCCCCCCTGTTGAAATTAATTCAACTCCAAGACTTACAAGACCTTTAGCAAATTCAGCAATTCCCTCTTTATTGGAAACACTTATTAACGCTCTGTCTATCTTTATTTCCAATTTAACTCCTTTCTTTGATGATTACTTTTCTACCAATAATTTTTAACTCATCCTTACAAAAATATTTTACTGCAAGAGGATATATCCTATGCTCAACTTCATGGATTTTTTTTTCAAGTTGCTCTAAATTTTCATTTTCATCTATTCTTACAGCTTCCTGTAAAATTATAGGACCATGATCAAGTTCATTGTCTACAAAATGCACTGTTACTCCTGTAACTTTTACTCCATAATCAAATGCATCTTTTATACCATGCATGCCTTTAAAAGATGGGAGTAAAGAAGGATGGATGTTTATTATTTTATTTTGATACTCATTTATAAAATCGGGGCTTAAAAGAAGCATATATCCGGCAAGACAAATTAAATCAATTCTCTCAGATTTTACAGCTTTTAAAATTTCCATGTCATACGATTGTCTTGAAGCGTATTTTTTTAAGTCAGGACAAAATGTTTTTACATTTGCATTTTTTGCTCTTATTAATGCATAAGCATCCGGATTATTACTTAAAACATAAACTACATCGCCATTTATATCATTTTTTAAAGAATAATCTAAAATTGCCTGAAGATTAGAACCATTTCCTGAAACAAATACAGCTATTCTTTTTCTTTCATTTTTATTTGTATTTTTTAAAATACCAGCCATTTTTATTTCTTTATTTTATTTCTTAATTTTATTTCTTTATTTATATTATCTCCACTTTTCCATTTCCCTCAGTAATAATTCCAATTTCTAAAAGATTTTCACCTCTTTTATTTAATACTTTGCCGGCAAAATCAAAATCTTTTTTATCCAGGATTATTACCATTCCTATTCCCATATTAAAAACTCTATACATTTCTTTTTCGTCCACATTTCCTTTTTTTTGTAAAAACTTAAAAATTTCAGGAACTTTCCAGGATTTTCTATTTATTTGTACATTACAATTTTGAGGTATAACTCTATTTATGTTTTCATAAAAACCTCCGCCAGTAATATGTGCAAGTCCTTTTATTTTTCCTGAATTAATCAGTTCTTCAAGCGCCTTTACATAAATTTTAGTAGGTGTTAAAAGAATTTTACCAAGACTTAAACTATCTTTTGTAATCTCATAATCTTTATTTAAATCAAGATTATTAACAGCAATTATTTTTCTGATAAGAGAATATCCATTGCTATGCGGTCCCGAAGAAGACAGAGCACATACAATATCTCCCCTTTTTACTGAATTTTTATTTATAATTTTTTCCTTATCAATAATACCTACTGCAAATCCAGCCAGATCAATATCATCTTTTTTATAAACTCCAGGCATTTCTGCAGTTTCTCCTCCAATTAATGCAATGTCAGCAATTTTGCAACCTTGTGCAATTGATTCAACTATTTCTTTTATCTTAGAGGGAATAAGTTTTCCGCAAGCTAAATAATCCAAAAAAAATAATGGTTTTGCACCGGCACAAAGTATGTCATTTACACACATTGCAACTAAATCCTGGCCTATTGTTGAAAAATCGCCAATCTGTTTAGCAAGAAGTAACTTAGTCCCTACTCCATCTGTAGATGAAACAAGTACAGGATTTATATAATTTCCAGTATCAATTTGAAATAAACCAGCGTAAGAAGCCAAATCATTTAATACATTTTTATTAAATGTAGAAGAAACCTTGTTTTTAAATAAATTTATTGCCTCTGTAGCTTTATCAATATTTACTCCTGAATTTTTATAAGAAAGTTCTTTGCTGGAAAACTCTTTTCTTTTGTCTATATTGTCTATATTATTTTTCATAAATTTTATAATTATAATTATTTTTATATCTTATTTTTTTATTTTATCTTTAAATTATCTGTTAATTTTTCTTCATCGTTATCTATTGAAAACTTATCATATTTTAATATTTCAGAAATATCTATAGGATAATCCCCATTAAAGCAGGCAAAACAAAAATCTGCTTTTGGCTCCCCTATTGCTCTTACAAGTCCATCAATACTTAAATAAGCAAGACTGTCAACTCCAAGATATTTTCTTATATCTTCTACAGTTCTATGATTGGCAATAAATTCTGTTTGTGTTGCCATATCTATACCATAAAAACAAGGATAAATAAGAGGTGGTGAACTTATTCTCATATGTACTTCTTTTGCTCCAGCATTATAAAGCATTTTTACAATTTGCTTTGATGTATTACCTCTTACAATTGAATCATCAACTACAACAATTCTTTTACCTTTTATCATATCTTTTAATGGATTTAATTTTAACTTTACACCAATTTCCCTGATATCCTGACTTGGTTGGATAAAAGTTCTCCCTACATATCTGTTTTTAATAAAACCTTCAGCATAAGGAATTTTCGATGCAGCCGAATAGCCAACTGCAGCAGGAGTTCCTGAATCAGGTACAGATATAACCAGATCAGCATCTGCAGGAGCTTCTTTTGCAAGTTCTTCTCCCATTTTATGCCTTACAGCATACATATTTTTATTGTAAATATAGCTATCCGGTCTTGCAAAATATATAAGTTCAAAAACACACATTGATCTTCTATCTACAGGAAGGAGCATTTGTGACCTTAAGCCATCCTCATCTATTATAATAAATTCACCCGGGTCAACTTCTCTTATAAATTTTGCATCAATTATATCAAACGCACATGTTTCTGAAGCAATTATAAAATTATTTCCTTTTGTGCCAAGAACCATTGGCCTGAATCCATTGGGATCTCTTATTGCCATAAGTTTATCGCAACTTAAAATAAGCAGCGAAAAAGAACCTTTTATTTTTGAAATTGCTTCCTTTATTGCATCTTCAAGGCTTTCTTTTTCAGATGTTTCAATTAAAGAAGCAATTATTTCTGTATCAGTTGTAGTTTCAAACCTTGCACCTTTTTTTATTTGTAAATTTCTTAATGATTCTGTATTGATGAGGTTACCATTATGAGCAATTGCAAAGCTTTGATTTTTGAAGGTTCCAAAAATAGGCTGACTGTTTTTCCAGACATTTTTACCTTTTGTAGAATATCTTGAATGACCGATTCCGATATTACCCTGAAGGGGAGCAAGATTTTGTTCATTAAAGACACTTGAAACAAGCCCTAAATCTTTATAAATTAATATATTTTCTCCATCAGAAACTGCTATGCCTGCACTTTCCTGTCCTCTATGCTGTAAAGCCTGAAGCCCGTAAAAAATAATTTCTGCAACATTTTTTTTATCTGAAGAATATATTCCAAATATCCCGCATTCTTCATGAATTTCATTTAATTGAAAATCATGGAGTTTGGATTTTATTTTTAAATTCTTTGCCATATTTTATATGCTTTTATATAAAAACTGAACTTATAAAACTAATAAAGATAACCTGTAAATTTATAAACTATTTGCTCATTATTTTTTCAATAGTATTATTATAAAGTGAAATAATCTCATTAATTTCAATATTTATCTTATTATTTATATTAAAATTCTTACCTCCAACTGTACCAATTTCCAAGTAAGCTATCTGGCTTCCCTCACATTTATTTTTTATAGCTTTTAAATTTCTTTTATTTGCTGAAATAACTATTCTTGACTGATTTTCATTATATAAAGCTTTAAGTAAATTTTTTTCTTTTTCATCAATATTAATTTGTGCTCCTATATTGCCTGAGATACAACTTTCTGCAATAGTAACAGCAATCCCACCGGTTGAAACATCATGGGCAGATTTTACAAGTCCATTATTTATTAATTCAACACAAAGTTTATCCAATGTTTTTTCATAAGATAAATCAATATCGGGACATTTCCCTGCTACTTTATTAAAAAATAACTCCATGAATTCTGAGCCACCCATACCATCATTTTCAGAACATTTAAAATCATTATCATTGCCAATAAGAATTACAATATCTTCTTCGTCTTTAAAATTCATTCCTATCAAATTGCTGACATCTTTAATCAATCCTGCAGTTCCTATTATTGGAGTTGGATAAATTGCTTTACCAAAACTTTCATTATAAAAACTTACATTTCCGCTAATTACAGGTATTTCCAGTACTTCACATGCTTTTATTATTCCGTCAATAGAATTTTTAAATTGCCAGAAAATTCCAGGCTTTTCAGGAGTACCAAAATTCAGACAATCAGTAAGTCCCATAGGTACTGCCCCGCAGCAAGCCAAATTTCTTGCAGTTTCTGCAACAGCAATAATTGCTCCTTTATAAGGATCAAGATAGCAATACCTGCCATTACCGTCACATGAAAAAGCAATTGCTTTTTTTGTATCTTTAACTCTTATAACTGCACTATCATGCCCGGGTAAAAGAACAGTATTAGTTTGAACCATGTGGTCATATTGCTCCCAAACCCATTTTTTACTGCAGATATTCGGTGATGAAATAACTTTTTTAAAAATTTCATTATAAGTATATTTATTTAATAAACTTAAATAGTCATCTTCAGATAATGAAAAATTGCAAACGTCATCAAAATATTTTGGTTTTTCAAATTTATGATGATAAACAGGTGCACCATCTGTTAATGATTTAACCGGAATTTCTCCTAATAACTCCGGCCCTTTAAAAATCCTGTAAAGTCCACTATCATTAACAATTCCGATCCTTTCACAATTGATATTCCATTTATTACAAATTGTTTTTACTTCCGGCAGCTTTGAAGGCTCAACAAGTGCCAGCATCCTTTCCTGTGATTCAGAAATCATTATTTCATAAGGAAGCATACTTGCTTCTCTTAAAGGAACCATGGCAACATCAATATCAAGTCCCACATTTCCCTTGCTTGCCATTTCAACTGAAGAACTTGTTATTCCTGCAGCACCCATATCCTGCAACCCTAAAATCAGATTTTTATCAATAAGTTCAAGGCATACTTCAAGAACTACTTTTTCCATAAATGGATCTCCAACCTGTACAGAAGGTCTTCTTGATTCTGATTCTTCATTTAATTCATCTGATGCAAATGTTGCTCCATGAATTCCATCTCTTCCAGTACTTGAACCAATTAAAACAACATAATTGCCTGCTCCAAAAGCCCTTGATTTTATAAGTTTATCTTTTTGAACAATTCCTACGCTCATAGCATTAACAAGGCAATTACCTTTATATGTTTCATCAAAATAAACTTCCCCTCCTGCAGTTGGAATTCCCATACAGTTCCCATAATCACCTATGCCTTTAACTACCATCTCAAACAGGTATTTCTGATGTTCATCTTCATCAAGTTTACCAAATCTGAGAGAATTTAAACTGCATATAGGTCTTGCCCCCATTGCAAATATATCCCTTATTATTCCGCCTATTCCAGTAGCAGCACCTTGATAAGGTTCAACTGCAGAAGGATGATTATGCGACTCCATTTTAAATACTATTGCCTGGTTATCTCCTATATCAAGTACCCCTGCGTTTTCTCCTGGTCCCTGTAAAACATACTCACCTGTGGTTTTAAAATTTTTTAATAAAGCTTTTGAACTTTTATAACTGCAATGCTCCGACCACATGACAGAATAAATACTTAACTCAAGATAATTAGGCATTCTGCCAAGATATTCCTGAATTTTCAAAAATTCATTATATTTTAATCCTAATTTTTTATATTCTTTTTCAACATCAAACATTAAAACCGCCTCACATTAAAACTGACTCATTATAGTCCATCATTGTAGTTCATAAAAAACAAATAAAATGCTTTAAAATTTAGAAATAAAATCAATCATTGATTTAAATATATTTAAACCATCATCTGAACCAAGAATTTTTTCACAACTTGCTTCAGGGTGAGGCATAAGGCCAAAAACATTTCTACTTTCATTACATATTCCTGCAATATTTTCAACAGAACCATTAGGATTTGCATCAGTGTTAACATTACCATTTTCATCACAATATCTTAATAATATCTGGTTATTTTCTTTAAGCTTCTTTAATCCGTTTTCATCAATATAATAATTACCTTCATTATGCCTTATTGGCATTTTTATTATTTCACCTTTGTTATAATTGGAAGTAAACGGATTATCTGCGTCTTCAACTTTAAGATTTACATATTTACAGATAAATTTTAAAGTATTATTTCTAAGCATGGCCCCCGGCAGTAGATTTTCTTCAAGTAATATCTGGAAACCATTACAAATGCCAATTACCAGACCTCCATTCTGTGCAAAATCTCTAACAAAAGACATTACAGGAGAAAATTTTGCAATTGCCCCGCTTCGCAAGTAATCACCATAAGAAAAACCCCCAGGAATTATTATTGCATTGATGTCATCATCTTTTGTTTCCTGATGCCAGATATATTTACAATTAACTTTAAGAAGATTATTTAAAACATAATAACAATCCATTTCACAATTTGTTCCAGGAAAAACTAAAATTCCAAAATAAGGTTTTCGGCCTTTAAGCATTAATTCCTCACTATTTCGTATTTGTAATTTTCAATATTGGGATTAGCTAAAAGTTTATCACTTAGATAATCGATCTCTTTTTTTATTTCTTCTTCAGATTTATTATTATCATTTATTTCTATTTGAATAAACTTTCCAAACCTGACTTCATTAACATTATCAAATCCTATTTGTTTTATTGCTTTTTTTATAACAAGTCCCTGAGCATCCAGAATTTCTTTTTTTAAAGTTACATAAACATTTACTTTAAGCATAAAATTTATTTTCCCCTTAAATCGATTATTATTGTAAATTTATAAATAATAAATATTGTTTATTGTTTGTTTTTTAAAATAAAAATAAATATTTAATTAAAAATAAAAACAGCAAAAATTTAAAAATCTTATAGTGTACTTATGCTAAGTAAAAAAAATTAACAAATTTTAAAAACTATATTTCCTGAAGTCTATTTATAATAGTATCAACATATTTAAGATGATAATTTACATCAAAGAGTTTATCCAACTCACTTTCTGTGATAAGCTTCATAATTGTTTCATTTTTAAGCAAGTTTTCTTTAAAGCTTCCTTCTTCCTCCCAGGCTTTAAGTGCTGCTCCCTGAACAATGGAATATGCTTCTTCCCTTGAAAGACCTTTACTGACAAGTTCAAGTAAAACTCTTTGAGAAAAAATTATTCCGCCATATTTCATAAGATTTCTTTCCATATTTTTTGATATTACTTTTATGTTGCCTATTACAAACATTGTTTTTTCAAGCAGGTAATCCAGAATAATAAAGCTGTCAGGAAATATTACTCTTTCAGCAGAAGAATGTGAGATATCTCTTTCATGCCATAATGCCATATCTTCAAAAGCTATAACAGCATTCCCTCTTAAAATTCTTGCCATTCCACAAATTCTCTCGCATATTATTGGATTTTTTTTGTGAGGCATTGCTGAGGAACCTTTTTGCCCCTCAGTAAAAGGTTCTTCAACTTCTTTAACATCAGTTCTTTGTAAATTTCTTACTTCTAATGCAATTTTTTCAAGAGTTCCCCCGCAAATTGCAAGAGCACTTATAACTTCTGCATGTCTATCTCTTTGTAAGATTTGAGTAGAAGCTGGAGAATTTTTTAAACCCAGTTTTTCACAAACAAGCTTTTCTAATTCAGGTGAAGTATTTGCATATGTTCCAACTGCTCCTGAAATTTTGCCATATCTTATATTTTCTCTTGCATTTAAAATCCTTATAAGATTTCTATTCATTTCAAATGCCCAGACAGCAAATTTTAGCCCGAAAGTTACAGGTTCAGCATGTATTCCATGTGTTCTTCCAACCATAATAGTATATTTATACTTAATTGCCTGATTTTTTAAAATTTCAATGAGTTTTTTTATTTTATCTTCAATAATGTTTATAGCATCTACTATCTGAAGTGATAATGCAGTATCTCCTATATCTGAAGAAGTAAGTCCATAGTGTAAATATTTCGAAGATTCACCAATATAAGAACCAGCATTTGTAAGAAAAGCAATAACATCATGATTTGTTTTTTCTTCTATCTTTAATATTTCGCTGATATCAAAATTTGCTTTAGAATTAATATCATCTGCAGCTTTTTGTGGAATTATTCCAAGTTCTGCCTGAGACAGGGCAACAGCTTTTTCAATCTGAAGCCATTTGGAATATTTATTATTATCTTCCCAGATTTTTCCCATTTCTTTAAGAGTATATCTTGGTATCATTAAATTCTCCTCTAAAGTTTAAATAAAAATATAAAAAATATTAAAAATGCAGATATAAATTACTTAAAACAAAAGTTTTCCTTTTAAAAAGCTTTCTAATGTAAATAAATGTAAAATAAAGAAAATTAAAAAAATAAAGAAAAATATTAAAAATCTATTTCCTCCACCATTTGTTTAAACTTCTTATATGATTTATCATCTTTCAAATCCAGTAAAACTTCGTCCCCTTTATCAAAAAATACCTGATCAAATGACTTGATGCAAATATTTGCTATCTCAAATATCCATTTGTTATTAATCTCCCAGCTCTTCAAATCACTTATCCATTCTTTATCTTTTTTTGGAATTGAATTTTTAATAAAGTCATCTAATGCAGAATTTTTGATTGAAGTTTGTAAAAGAAAACTGCTTGTATCTGAAAGAAATGATAAATTAGCTATGCTTAATTCAAAATCTGATGCCACTTTTGCCTCTTAAATATTTTTATTACTTATTTATAAATATTTTTTTATAATCAACAAAATTCTTTATAATTAATAATGTTAAAGACAGTTATTATTATACAGGATTTGCCTTATTAATTTTAACAAAAAAATTATTAATTGTTTAAATTTAAATTTTCTCTTAAATAAGCTTTAGCTTCTTTATCATTTACTATAACATAACTGATATTATTTATAGTTTTAGTCTTGCCAGGTAAAGTTAATAATTTAAGATTATTTTTATTTTTTATTAATCTGAATCCTATTTTTAAGTAATCCCATGTTGAAAAATCAGATTTTGTTTCTTCCCTTAAAATTTTAATTATTGATGGAATTTTTGAAATAATTGAGAAATTAGCTTTTTGCTTAAATAATTCTGAAAGCAAATATTTTTGCCTGTTCATTCTGTCAAAATCGCCCTTGGCAGTTGCACGGTTTCTCACAAAAGCAAGAGCCTGATCACCATTAAAATTATAAGTACCAGGATCAAAATTAGAGCCGGATTTGGAATCATGTAAAGGTTCAGTAATAGTTATTTTAACTCCACCCAAAGTATCAATGATTTTTTTAAATCCAGCAAAATTTACTACCATTACCTTATCAATACCTATATCTGTTAGCTTGTAAATTTCATCACTTATCATATTAGCTCCACCATATTCATAAGCTGCATTAATCTTATTTGTCCCATGCCCTTTAAGTTCAACCTTAGTGTCTCTTGGAATTGAAATAAGAGCATCTATCCCGTTCGAGCCAATATGATAAATAATTATAGTATCTGTACGACCTTCAAATTTATTTTGATTTTCCCTTTCATCTATTCCTAAAAATAAATAATCATCTGAATTATCATTATAAATATTATTTATTGTTAAATTTAAAGAAGTTTCGGAGCTTTTATTATCAGAAGTTAAATCTTTTGACTCAATTTTTGTACTTTCACTTACAGATTTATTTTCAGTTTTTGGATTTTTGTAGATAAAAAATATCAGAAAGATTACAGCAACTAAAACTATTATTATAAAAGTAATAAAACAGCCTCTAGTCTTATTCATAAAAAATATCTTTCTTAAAAATAAAAAAATAAAATAATTTAAAAAATCAAAACAATTGATATTAAACCATTTTTAAAAAAATTTAAATAACAAAATAATTATTTTATTTATTTATATTAACATTTTACGAGCTTTTTAATTTTTACTAATTTTTTACTGATCTTTAAAATTTACTAATCTTTAAAAATTAATAAGCTTGCCCTGTTCTTGATAAATAATAAAGAGTATGAAGTAATATTTCAATGGGATCTGCAGTTTGAATATTTATATTGGGTGGAGCCTCAACAGGCACAGATGTATAATTAATTATTACTTTTATTCCTGATTCAACAAGAAGATTCGTAACGTCTTGAGCAGCATCAGGACTAACTGCAAGAATGGCAACTTTTATTGATTTATCCATGACAGTACTTTTCAATTTTGCAATATCTAATACTGCTTTACCTGATATCTTTTTACCTATTATGCTTTGATCATTATCAAAAACATACTCAATATGAAACCCGAATTTATTTAACATCTTATAATTTAAAATAGCTCTGCCAAGATTACCCGCTCCAACTAATACTATTTTTACGTTATCTTCATATCCTAATATTTTATTGAATGATTCAATAAGATCATCTATTTTAAAACCTACACCTCTTTTACCTTTAATCCCAAAATAAATCAGATCTCTTCTTACTTCTGCACTGTTTATTTTTGTATTTTCACTTATATCCCTCGAAGTAACTGTTCTTTTACCTGAATCTTTAAGGCTTATTACAAATCTTAGATATTGAGAAAGTCTTTGAATTATTCCTTCTGAATAAATTAAATCTGTCATATTTCCCCTGCCGTTAATTTTTTAATAATTTTTTAATATTATAATAATTATAATAATAAATACGTTAATTAAATTATTACTAAATCATCCTATAAGATAATTAACCGCTGTATTTTTTTATTTTTTAATTTACTTTAAATCACTAAGTTATTAGTTTTAAGTTATAAAATTATACGAATTATATTTTAATAAAATATAATTTGTATCATGATTGTAACAATTATTATTTATTTTTACAATAAGAATAAATGCAATTTAAAATAAAAGATTTATCCTGATGATTTACTCTAATGAGTTATATTAAATAAATAATTAACTAATTAATTAAGAAAATAATTTTAAAAAGAATTTAAATCTGATTGAGAAGTTAAAAAAATTTTAAAAAAGATGATATATCATGCCAATATCAAATAAAAATTATGACAATCTTAAATCATAAATATTATCTTGTATATTAAATTTTGAGTCACAAGATTTACAAATAATTTCACTTCCTGACAATACAAATTTACTATTTGTGTCTTTGCATTCAGGACAAATAAGCAAATCAATAAAATTTTTGGTTATATCGCTTTTATTAACTTCGTTGTAATTACTATTATTTTCATTGTAATTTTTTTGTAAAAAAGACTTTATAAAGATACTTGGGCCTAATTTTGCAGGTGAAAATAAAAACTGAAAAACATTTTCCAGTTTTAATAAATTTTTAAGTTTAAATTTTCTTTTTAAAAATCCTATTCTTAAATTTGAAACACTAATAATTTTATTTATTTTGAAGTTATATTTTTTAAGATAATTAATAATTACTTCAGGATGATTATCCTGAATAGTTTTTCCGATCATATAAGGATTTGGGTTAAATGGCGATATTTTTAATTTACCAGAGATAAATTTAAGTATATTTTTAAAATTTCTTTTATTTGCAAATTCAATAATAAATAATCCATTATTTTTTAATATTCTTCCTGTTTCAGAAATCAATTTTTCCGGGCTATTTAAATGATGAACTATTCTAACAGAAATTGCGGCATCGATTACATTATCTTTAAATGGTAAATTTGTTGCATCAGCAGCAATAAAATATATTTTTTTAAATTTTTCCTCATTGTGACTAAGGTAATTCCAAATTGTAGTTTGAGCATTTTTTAAATTATTTAATGAGTAGTCTAACATTATTATTTTGTCATATTGCTGGTATTCATTAAAAAGTCTGCCAAAACCACAACCAATATCAATAATAATGCCTGTTTCGCTGACGTTTTTAAAAATCTTATTTATAGCCAGTCTTTCAGATGCATCTTCGTAAGCTCTTTTATTGTCCTCCCAAAATTCCCTGTAATCATAATTTTCATAATCAGATTTTTTTAATTCCAATTTTACCTTCCATATAAAAATTAAAAATCGATTAAATTAATAATAATAAATATTGATAATGCTAAATAATTAACTCAATAAATTTTTTAGGACATTAAACCTCCACCGCCTTCACCCCTTCTAACTTTTGCAGATTCCCATCCAGTTTTTCCTAATATGCTAATTGATTTAGGCGGATTAAACTTAATAAAATCTTTATCCTTTGGATTGCAAATATTTATAAAAGGACATTCTTTTATTCCAGGCAATAAAGCATTTTTACCAGAAACAAATTCATTATTTTCAATTGCTAAATATCCTTCTTCATCTACACATGGAAGAACTTTTTTTATAATTTTAGCATGATTTTTTGTTCCATTAAATTTATAACAAACTTGGCAAGTTTTATTTCGAGAAGAATGCCATTTAAAAACATGATCTTCTAAATCACATTTATAAATAAATAAATTTTCATTACAAAATTCTTTACCAATAATTCTATAAATTAAATAATCTATTAAACTAGGACTTTCAATACAAGAATTAGGAAAATTTATTTTCCAAATCTCCCATACTTTTCTCCATGCTAAAGCATTAAAGCTATCAATTAGACTATATTGATAACAAAAAATATCTAAAAAACTTGATAGAAGAGGAATTTCGGTCTTAAGAATACCAGATCTTAGTGCGACTTTTATAGTATTTATATCGCTTGCAACATCAACAATATCAAAATTTTTATAATTCTGCCAAACTCCTAAAACAATCATATCTCTTAAAAAAATATCTGCTTTTTTAAAGCCAAAGCCTGAACCTTTATTATTTACTAAAACATTTCTTAAAATTGAAATATCATTATTATGTTTTTGTAGTAAATCAAAAGGTTCTATTTCTTCTTTAATTAATAATTCTGCAGATATCTTTGCAAATTTAACCCTTTTATCATTTTGAGATAAACTTGTAATCCCAATATTTTTTAAAAAATCCTCTGGGTTTTTAAAAATAATGTTTTTGTCGAAAATACTTGGATCGTCTTTATAAATTTCTATAAGTTTTGTGATATCTCTGCTGCCTCTAAAATCCTGACTTGCTGAGAAATATCTTATCTTACAAATATCTTCTTTCCCCAAATTTTTTATATCATAAATTTCTAAAAATAATCTCTCCCCATATTTTAAATATAATTCATTTAAAACTTTAGAAACTTCCTCGCATTTTTTAATATTAATAGTTGGATTTAAAATCTCATTATGATATTTTTCCCAAAACTTATGGAAATCTGAAAAATATTCATAATAATTATCAAGAATAAATGCATTTCCTATATTTTCATAATTAGTATAAAAATAATCATTTATATTTCTTAAAATGCTTCTTACACTATTTATATTAATTGCATTAATAACTTTATATTTAAATATTTCATTTAAAAATTTTTTAAAATTTTCCATTTAAATTTTCTTGTAAACTAATAAATACTTATGTGAAATTTTAAGGTTTTCATCACTTAAAAAATTATTATTACCTTCAAGTGAAATTATGACAATTTCTTTTATTTTTATTTCTTTAATATTTCTTAAATTCTTTTCAACATTTATTGCAGATGGATATATAATTCCATTTCCTTGTCTAATATCTTCACAAATAATTGATAAAATCCCATCATTTTCTAAATTATTTTTAATTAAATCTGTAATTTTTGATAAATCAATGATATTTAAAATTATAATTAAATCATATTTTTTATTTTCTAATTTATCAAAATTATAAATTAAAAAATTTCCTTTAGAATATCTTTTTATCAAATTAAAAATAACATTATTTTTCCAATTTAATTTATTAAAAACCCAAACAGTTTTTGATTCTAAGTTAGTATTTAAATTATAATCAATACTTAAATTAGGATCATTTAAACTAAAGAAAGGCTCATTTTTATTTAAATAATATTGATTTACTATTTTATTTTGACTTTTCTCAAATACAACCAAATATTCATGCGCTAATAATAAAAAATTATATTTGATGCTATTTGTATACCAAAAACCTGTAGTTTTACAATTATGTTGTCTTTTTATAATTAATTCTCTTATCAAAAAACCTTCCTTAATAAACTCTTCTATTACCCAAAATCCTAAGGGTATAACATCTTTATTTCTTCTTAAATCTCCTATCAATATGGCGCAATATTTACCAGGTTTTAAAACTCTAAAGCTTTCTTTAGCGACTTTATTTATCTCTTTCAGGAAAATATTAGGCTCCAAATTTGATAAATCATTTGGATTGTCACATGTATATTTAATAATATTAGCGTATGGCGGATGAGCACAAATTAGATCAATTGATTCACTTTCCAAAAACTGCAAATTTCTTGCATCACCAGTAAAAAAATTAATTTTTGAGTTAAAAAATAAACTGTCATTAAAATTTAAATTAGATTTAGCTAATTCAATTGCTTGGGGATTAATATCTACTCCAATAAAATTCCTATTTAATAGTTTGCATTCTATCCCTGTAGTTCCAGCACCACAAAAATAATCTAAAACAATATCATTCTCTTTGGAAAATTTTAATATTATATTTCTTGGTATATATGGTGACCAATTACCCCTATAATTTCCATTATGAGTTGCCCAATTACCTCTAGATTTAAAACTCCAAACAGTATTATTTTCTAATTTAAAATTTTTCGGTGTTAAATTAACTTTATTTTGCTTTTCTATTAAAATTTTTGAAATATTAATCCCAATTTTTTTAGTTATAACTTTTTCAATAATTTTTAAATTAACTCCAAATTTTTCACCAATTTCTTTATCTGAAAGTCCATTGTTTTTTGCATCAATTATTTGTTTTTCTAAAAAAGGGTTCATTTTAAATTAAAATTATTAAATATCAAAATAAAATTTTTTAAAAAAGATTAAACTTTTAAAAAAATTATAAATAATAATTTAGTTTTCTACAATTTCATTGTTATTACTGTTATCATTGCTATCATTGAAATTATTATTAATAATATCATCTTTGCCGGTGATTTTAACAGAACTATATTCAAGACTTGCGGCAACTACATCCGCTATTACATTCATTATGTTAACTTTTTTGCCGTCTTTTGTATCAAAACTCCTGTGATTTAATCTCCCGCTAATAATGACTCTGTCACCTTTTTTTAAATTATTTGCACAATTTTCAGCAAGTTTATTCCAGGCTGTAACATTAAAAAATTCCACATTTTCAACATCATTTCCATCTTTATCTTTCCATTTTCTATTAACAGCAACCCTTAAATCTGCTATTGCCAGGCCTTCATTTGTATATTTTATTTCCGGATCTCTTGCAAGATTTCCTAATAATGTTATTTGATTTAAATTATTCATTTTTCTCCTTTTTATATAATTTTTTAATTATTTTTAATAAAAATTCAATTGATGTTATTAATTAAATACTTTTTAAAAACATTTTTAATCCAATTATTTTTAAACCATTTGCTAAAAAAACGAAAATATAATATTGGGTTTTATTAAAATTCAAATTTAAAAGATTTACAATTTTTAAACTTCTCATCCCATGGATATGTAACTTTTACCTTTGAAGTTGAATATATTAAGCTGCTATTTCTAATAATTTTATCAATAAAAAGAAAATTTACTTTCTTTACAGTAGTAACTATTACCTCATCATAATTAAATTCTATTGAATCTATATCACAATTATTTTCAATACTTATTTTGTTGGCAATCTCAACTATTTTATCCTTATCAAAATAAAGCAAGTTTTGAGCAGCAGCAAGAGCTATTGCATCCGAGGCATTTTTAGTATGTTCCCTTGCAATGTAAAGTTGAAAAATATCAAAAACCGAGATAAACAATATTAAGAAAAATAAAGTTAAAGTTAGTAATAATATGGATATATTCCCTGTCGAATCTGCTAATTTTTGTATTTTCCTGTCTTTTTTAAAAATATTAATTTTAAAAAATAATGTTTTCTTAAAATTATTTATCATTCACATTCCATCCTCATGCTTGTTTGCGAATAAATTAATAATGGTTTACCAAACAGCTTTATAATTAAATCTCCAAAACCATCATAATTTATACTTACTTTGACTTTTAAAATATCTCCAACTTTTCTGCTTGTTTCCAGAGTTGGTTCAATATTAATATCAAAGTTTAATCTCTCATATAAATCATTATTTTTTTTAACGATTTCTTCTCCAAGCATATTTGAATTACTGGTCGTAATAACTCTGGCTACTTCCCGTGACAGTTGCTTTATATTATTTTGCAGATAAATAACATATCCAAGCTGGAAAACAGCAAAACAGGTTATAATTAAAAATGGAATTAATAAAATAAATTCAATAGTTGACTGGCCATTTTTACTAAAATACAATTGTTTAATATTATTTTTTCTTTTTTCTTTAAAATTTAATATATTCATTAAAATTAAAAATTATTTCATTTAAAATTTAATATTTTAATAAAAAAAATATTTTTTTAAGTTCATTAATTCAGTAAAAAAACTCCGCTTATCTAATAACCATTAATATTTATTACCAACTTTTAATATATTTAAAAAATCAGTAATTAACTAAATTGCTGTTTCCCAGCATATTCTTTTGTAAATACCTCTGCATAAAATAATTTTACATAGTTCCTGTTACATAGTACCTGCAATTTTTCCAAATGCTTTAGAAATCAGATCAATAATCATAGGTTTGCCCACCGCAATTAAAATTGCAGAAACTATTGCTGCTACTACGGTAACAAGTACATATTCAAGGGTTGATTGCCCTTTTTTGCTTAACATTTTTCTTCCTAATCTGCATAAAAATTTATTTAATATTTTTATCACCCCCTTTGGTTTAAAAATCTTCAATCTTAGTTAACCTCCTTTCTTTAACAGTTAATAATTTTTATTCATAAAATTTTATTTATAAGATTTCTTATTTTTTAAAAACAAAATTTTTATATTTTAAAAAATATACTTCCACCAACAAGATAAACAAGCGGACCACAAACCAGCAGCATAAATGATGGAAGAATTAAAAAAATAAGTGGAAATAACATTTTTACAGAAATAAGCCTTGCTTTTCTATCTATTTCCTGAGACACCTCAAATCTTAAAAATTCCGCTTTTTGTTTTAAAAGTTCACTTATGGAAGAGCCATAATTTTCTGCCTGTTGCAAAGTAAAAATAAAACTTTTAAATGAACTGGAATTATTTTTTTGAAGAATATTTATATATGCTTCTTTTTTCCCGATACCAAAATCAATTTGACTGAGAAATCCTTTAAACTCGCTGCTTATCTGGCTGTCATATTTTTCTGTAACAATTTTTATTGCATTATAAATATTTTGTCCTGATAATGCGGCAATATACAATAAATCTATTAAATAAGGTAAATCTTTATCTGCTTTCTGAAGCCTTTTTAAATTTAAATACCTTATTAAATAATCGGGTATAAAAAATCCAAAAAACAATCCTGTAAAGCCGGCAATTATCATTAGAAATATGTTATTTATAATTATTGCAGATAATATAAAAAGCAAAGCAGATAAAAAGAATTTTAATCCAATAAAAGATTCTATTGTTAAATAAGTAGTGCTATATTCATTATTACATGAAATTAAATTTTCAAGTTTTAATACATATGTTTTAAATAAGATTTTTTTTACGAAATATCCAATCCTTGCAAAAATTTTATTTAAGTTTTTAAACAAATCAGATTTACTAAAACTTTTTGTTAAAAAAATATAATTATTTTGTTTTAAATTACTTTTTTTAAATAATAAATTCTTTAAAAAATAACCAGTTAAAAACACAATAAATAAAAAATATGAAATTGTTATAATATATACAGTCATTAACTTATATCAGATCTTCTTTTAATATTTTTTTTATAATAAAAAAACCTGAAAACTCGAAAAGTGATCCAACTGCAAGTAAAATATTTCCTATTTTTGATGATAAAAATTCTAAAACAGCAGAATTAAAAAAAATGTACATGGCAATAAACCCAATTAAAGGAAATAAAGCAATAAAGTTGCCTGAGAATCTGTTTTGTGCCGTTTGTGTTTTTATAGTGGATTTTATCTTAATATTTTGCTGCAGAGTCTCTATGATTTTTTCAAGAATAAATAGCAGGTTTCCTCCTATTTTTCTATTTATTTTTATTGCATTTGAAAGGAGTTTTACTTCATTTCCTCCAATATTTGCAGCAAATCTATCAAGCGCATTATCCATTGAAATATTTAATTCGATTTCATTTACTAAATTTCTTATATGATTTTTAAGAGGATTTTTAATGCAAGTTACGGATTCTTTAAATATCTGCCTTATTTCCTTGCCGGCTTTTAGCATAATGATGATATTTGTTATAAATTCAATTAACTGAACATCCAGAATCTCCTTTCTTTTTCTAAATACATTACAAATAAATTCGTTTAAGACTGCTGTGCTCATTAATGCTATAAAACAAGCAACAAATATATTTTTAAACAAAATAAAAAATATTATTAAAAGGAATATGAAAATTATAAGAAGAAAATATACTTTTCTTTTTTCATAAATATTAATTAAAGTTGTTTTAAATCTAATCCAGGATAACTGCCTGATATTTAAGAATTGTTTATCACTATTGCTATTATTATTGTTATTAAAATAAATATAATTTGATTTAGTGCGATTTCCTGCCTGTTCAAATTCTGTCTGTTTAATTCTTGCTTGTTCAAATCCCACTTTTTCAAAATCAGTGTTATTATCAAAATATTTATTAGTTTCACTAAAGAACATAAATGGATTTAAAAGACTTTTTAAAAATAGATAGATTCCGGCAAGTCCGCATATAAAAACGATAAATGATATAAACGAGATTATGATTAAACTTTTATTTGCTATAATCATTGTCATTTACAAATCACCCTTAAGCCTTTAATTCTTTAACTTTTATTTAATTATCTTATTTAATTATCTTTTATAATTTATATTTAAGTTTTTCTATTTAAATTTTATTTTTTAGAAATGATGGAATATATCCTGAAAATTTAAAATTATTTTTACTTTTTAAATGCTTATCTTTATTTTCATTTCTCCCGTAATTAAAAATATCCTTTATAACTATTTCTGTATTTTCACCAATTACTTCATTACCATTTAATATTTCACTTATTTTTGAAATAATCCTGCTGCCATCCTTTAATCTTTCAAGATGAATAATTATATTTACTGATGATGCAATTATTCTTCTTGCAGACGAGGGATTTAAATTAAGCCCTGACATTATCAGCATGGTTTCAAGTCTTGAAATTAAATCTTTTGGTGAATTGGCATGAACCGTTGTCATGGATCCATTATGCCCTGTATTCATTGCCTGAAGTACATCTATTGCTTCCACCCCTCTTATCTCTCCAACAATTATTCTGTCAGGCCGCATTCTTAAAGAATTCCTGACTAAATCTCTAATAGTTATTTCCCCCTTATCTTCAATATTCGGAATTCTGCTTTCAAGCCTGACAATATTTTCATGACTGAGATTTATCTCAAAAGTATCTTCAATTGTTATTATTCTTTCTTTTTCAGGTATAAAATTTGAAATAATATTTAAAACAGTTGTTTTACCCGTCGAAGTAGCACCTGAAATTATTATATTTGCTTTGTTTTCAACACATAATTTTATAAAATCAGATATCTCTGAATTTAAAGTATTTTCCTTAATGAGATCATTTATATCTTTCAGTTTCTTTTTAAATTTTCTTATTGATACAACAATGTCATTTAAAGAAACAGGTTTAATAACCACATTTATTCTTGACCCGTCTTTTAATCTCGCATCTGCCATAGGGCAGCTTTCATCAATTCTCAAACCTAAAGGACTTAAAACTTTTTCAATAAAATTTTTTACATGAGTATTGCTATTAAAACTTATATCAGCTTTTTGAATTAACCCTGATTTTTCAATAAATATATCGTCATAGTTATTAATCATTATTTCTGTTACTTCTTCATCTTTCATTAATGCACTTATAGGGCCGTATCCGAAACTTTCTTCAAAAATCTGATTTAAAATAATTTTAGTATCCTTGTCTGATAATAAAATTTTTCCACCATCAAGAATTTCAAAAAAAGTTTTTTCAATTATTTTAAATCTTGCCTTTTCTTCCATACGCTCAAGGTTATAAATATCAATTTTAGCTGCCAGTTCTTTATAAATATTTTCAAATATATCGGCCTTAATCATAATTTTTAATTTTTATGCTTGTTGTAACTTTAAATTTAATATATTTTTTAAAATTAATTTAAAATCTTATTAGAACTTATCAAACCTCACGGATCTGGAATTGGTGCTAAATTTATACACTATTTAAAATCTTATTAGAACTTATCAAACCTCATCAGACTTAATCAGATAATAAATAAAAATTAAAACTTAATTTAAAATGTGCTTTCAATTAAAATATACTTTTTCATAAAATATTTATTTTCACCTGAAATCTACTTTATTCTAAAATCTACTTTATCCTGAAATCTACTTTATCCTGAAATATTGTTAAAAAAGTTCTTTAATTAAATTGTTACAAATCTCAGCCAGATCTCTTGTAATTTTTATATTGTATTTAAAAATGCAAGAAGGACCTTTTTCAAGGTAAAGCTGCTCTACATCTCTGTCAAAAGGTATAAAATATTCAACCGGATATTTAAATACAGTATTTAACAATGAAAATGAGATAGAAGGTCTTATATTATATTTATTTATTATTACTTCAGGGTTAAGATAATTAATTGAATCTGAAAGCTGGTTAATTATTATATTTAAATTGTTAAGTGATATTAAATCCGGCAAACTTACTAAAAGTAATTTATCGCAAAATTGTGTAAGATTATTGAAGTTATCTTTTTTACTGTTATCTCTTAAATTTAAAGTAAATGGATAATCAATTAAAATCAAATCAAAAATTTCTTTTAGTTTATTAAAAATTTTTAAAAGGTTTTTATCAGACATTGTTTTTAAATTATCTGAATATAAAGGCGGGAAAATTACATTAAGACTGTTGTCAAAATTAACTACTATTTTTTTTAAAAGACTTTCATCTACTTCTCCATTTATATTCCCGATATCAAAAATAGTTCTGATATGATTTTCATTAACTTTATAAATAATTCTTGAATCAATTTTTCCTATATTAAAATCTACCAGTAAAATATTTTTATCTGTATTAATTGCAAGGTAACTGGAAATACAATTGGATATGAAGCTCTGTCCACATCCGCCCTTACTTCCAAAAATCGTAATTATTTTGCCTTCATTTTTTGCCATTTTTTTTATTTTCCTTTTTTATTTAATATTTTTTTAAATTATAAATATCAGAAAGATATCAAAATTTTTTTATGCTAAGTTTTTTCTAATAAAGTAATAAAGATTTAATTTTTCATTTTTTAAAATTTTTCATTTTTTAAAATAATTTTGATGAACACAATGCTACATACAAATTACCTTTTTCAATTGCTTCAAAAATTGCAGTAATTTCTTCATTATTTAAATAAAAAGTCAGATATATATTATTTTTATTGTCTTTTATCTCTAAATCATCATTACTTAATAAGGATAAGCCCGTACTTTTATTTTTAACCTCATTTTCCCCGGATTGTTGTTTTGAAATTATTACTATCTCTTTTTCATTTAATACAATTTCAGATTTTAAATTACCGTTTTCGTTTTCATAATAAGTTGAAATAATATTTACCTTATCCCCTTCATTAATCATTGATTTGTCTCCCCAAAAAATAACAGGAATTGTAACAGCACTTTTATTTAAAGGAATATAAGTAGAAAATTTTAAATTTTTACTTGAAGAGTTATCAAAACCGTTTATTTTATCTCTTGATATTATCTCCCCTTTAAGGATTTTATCTTTTACTTCTTTCCCGACAATCTCGCTTTCATTTGAAATAAAATTATTACTAAAAATATTTTTAGAAATTTTTTGCTTGGTTATCATTTCTATTTGTATTTCAGAGCCCTTTTCTATATCTTCTTTTGCAATCAAAACTTCATTTGACATAGGATCTTTAGCTAAGGAAGCTTTTAAATTTGAAATATAAAAATAAATTAGCACTCCGCCAATTAGTGCAATAATAATAAAAATTATAGATATAAATTTTTGTTTAAAAATTAATGATGCTCTGTTCATAACAATCTAAATATGTTTAATATACTGACTTCTGATATACCATTGATAATTCTATGTATTTATATAAATATTTTTATATTTATTTATGTTTTTATCTATTTACATTATTGTGCATAATATCATAATTATTTATTTATGTAAATGCATAAATAAAAAAAATTTTATTTTTTTTATATTTTAAAAATTACTTGATTTTTTGATGGGGCTTTGTTTAATTATGTCTATTTGAAAATTGGTTATATTGTTTCTGTTAACTTAAAACTTGACTATAATGTTTATGCTTATTTAAAACTACTCAACGATTGTGGTTAAAAATCCCCCCGATACCAGAAGCTTGCCCGAGAATAAGAATCTAAGCTTTTTATATACTACATACAGTATAGCAGTCTGCCGTTAGATACGATATATTGCGGTTCTAATTTATAAATATTTATTCTCGGACAAGCTCCTGG
>JAMDEN010000069.1 GCA_023487035.1 Actinomycetota bacterium | reverse complement strand
TTTTCGGCAAAAGTATAGCAAATTCATCCCCGCCATATCTTGAGATTATGTCTTCCTTTCTAAAACAATTTTCTAAACAAAGTTTTTGTAATTTTTAACTCTTTGCATTTCTCTAAATATAATTTTTCTAACCTATTCATTTTTCATTGTTATATTGGTATTAGCATTAAAGTAATTTCCAGAAGTACGAGAAAATATCTTAAAAATTATATCATAAATAAAAAAATATTAATAAAAAAGTTAACGATATCTTCAATTGCTGTCACAATTAAAATAAGTTATAATAAACCAATAAATAAGTCATAATCAGGGAGAAATAGGGAGTTTATTTTGCCCCAAGAAATTGAATTTAGTTCGCATTCATTACTTAAAATTAAGATATTGCAGTCACATAATTTTAACCTTTCAAAAGAAATAGTTGAAGATATTATCAGATTTCCTGATAAAATAGATATGGGTTATAAAAACAGATTGATTGCTTAAAAGAATTTGGATGACACTCATGTTCTTAGGGTTGTTTATGAAAAAAAGCCGGAAAAACTTTTGATTATAACTGTTTATCCGGAAAGGAGATCAAGATATGAGAAGAATTAAATATAGTAAAGATGTAGATGTGCTTCTTATCGAGCTTTCAGAAAAAGAGATTGACTATGCCGAGGAAGAAGGACAGATGATTATTCATTTTTCCAAAGACGGTGAACCTGTACTGCTTGAAATACTGGATGCAAAAAACTTCGTTCTTAACTCAATTTCCAGCGTTTTTAAAGAACAGGAAGTTTTAATACCATAAAATTAATATGATTTTATGTTTATTTTAACCTGAAACCAGGCCATATTTCATTTGAAAACTGCATCACTTCTAAATGATATAACTCGTATAGTTATTAAGTTATATGTAAGGAAGAAGGAGTGATAAGTTTGAAAACCTGGAATTTTTAATGCTCATTGACTCTTTATCATTATTTTGTTTAAGATAAGTTTAAGATAATTATAAAATTATAAAACCCTTTCCCGGGGAATTAAAAGCTGGTGGTTTTGGCTGGGCTGATGATCCAATAAATTTTACAGCAGGTAAATGTGAGTACAAGCTATATATTGATGATGTGCTGTCAGGTGTTATACCATTTGAGGTTAGTTAAATTTAAGTAAATACTTTCAGATACTTTTTTAGATGAAGTAACGATACCTTTTCAAATAATTTTTAAATAAATCAATTCGAATTATTGAATAAATTTAATAGTTATTGTATTAATATTAAATAAGTTTTAATAATAATCTTGTTAATTTTAAAAATTATTCAATATAAATAATATTGATAAGGATTAAAATTGTTTTTATTTTCCCAGCTCTAAAAATTTAAATTCATCCTGCATAAAATTTTTGCCGACTTTTTCAAAAAGTTCCGCAATATGATTATCCATTGTAAAATAAATTATCTGCCAGCCTGTCTTTGCAATATCAGCCAGTTTTTCTATCAAAACTTCTCTTTTTTGCCAGTCTGAATGCTGAAACGCATCATCAAGCAATAAAAATAAAGTATCATTGCCTAACAAGCTTGAAGAAAAGCCAATCCTGAGTGCAAGCATTACCTGCTCCCTTGCTCCAGTGCTTAAATCCCTTAAGTCAAAATCATTATAATTATCTGAGATAATTAATTTATCTTCATCAAGATATAACTTATTATATCTTTTTGTTATTTCCATAAGCGGGCTTAATACTTTTTGAGACTGAAGACCTTCCTTAATTTTTAAATCTTCTTCTTCTTTCAAATTATTAATAACATTATGAACAATAACTCCAGCAGCAATTGAAGAATTAATTTCAGCTAAATCCTCTTCAACCTGCCATATTTTATTTCTTAAGCTTTCTATAAGTTCATCCCAGCTAATACTTGGATCATCGCCAGTATGAGAGCAAATAGTATTTTTTAAACTGCCAAGTCCCTGCTCTTGAGATAATATTTCCTGATCTGTTAAATTATAATCCGCCAAAGTTTTTTCATATTGCTCAAAACTAAATGCTATATTTTCATTTTCAAAATCTAAAAGATAATCTGTTGGATCTACATTTAATTTAATTAATGTTTCTTTATATGTTTCAATATCATTTCTGATTTTTGCATTATTTTCTTTTAAAATTTTAAGTATTTTTTGGCAATCTTCTATATTTTTAATATTAATCTGTGTAGATGAGGCTGCTAAGGAAGAAGAAATAGAAGAAATCACGGATTTTAAATTTAAAAAATTTGAATCTAATGACTCTAAATCCTCTATTGATGGTTCTATTAATGGCTCAGATATAGTCTTAGATAAAGTCTCGGACAATAATTGAGGTAAAGACGAAGACAAAGATAAAGTTTTACTAAGAATATTATTAAAAAGGCTTCTTAATTGTAAATCGCTGCTATCAAGTTCGTCCTTTAATGATTCTAATTGATTATAATATTTTTTTTGTTCTTCAAGAGTAGCCTCAAGAAGTGCTACATCTGTTAACTCAGTTTTAAATTTCTTTTTAAATTCTTCTTTTATATTCTCTATTTCTTTAAATTGTGCAATTTGTGATAAATTTTGGTTTGATTGTTTTTTAATGATTAATATTGAATATACTATAAATGTTACAATAAATAACATACCAATAATAAAGAAAAATTTTAATGGTAAATAAAAACCTATAAAAACAAAAATTAAACCAAAAAAAGTAAGTACGAATTCTGTTATTATTATTTTTGTAAAAGATAAACCTTTTTGCTGATTTTCTGGTCCATTTACCAATAATTCTCTATAAGTGTGAAATGCTTTTTCAAGCCATTTAAATTCTTTGCAGTTATTATTTATCTGTTCAAATTTCTTCTTTTTATCATTAAAAGATTGCAGTAATCTATTAAATAAAGAAATATCCTGCTCAACATTTAAAATTTCATTATCAGGAGATTCGTTTAATTTGTTTTGCAGTGTTTTTAATTTTTCTGATATTTCCCAGGCAAGATGTTTTTTTGCTTTTTCAAGTAAATCCAACTTGTTTTTTAGAAATTCTTTTTCCTGTTTGTATGTCTTTACTACTCCTTGAACATATTTATTTTCAATTTCTTCAAATAATTTTTTAAATTTGTTTAATTTTTCCTTAGTTTCAGAATATTTTTTGCCTTCTCCCTGATTAGAAATAATTATTTGTCCGTTAGAAATTTGAGCAGCTTTTATTGTTCTGGAAATATTTTTATCATCATCAATTTTATCAAGTATATTTATCCCTGATAAAACTTCCTTAATTAAAAATTTGTTAACTCCGCCGTTGCTGTCTTCAATTCCTGCTTCACCGCCTCTTACTACTAATAATTTAACGATTGAGGCAGGTAGTCCTTTTTCCTGCTCTTGCCAGAAATCCTCAAGTTTTTTCTTAGAAACCGGAGAAAAATCAACTAAACTGCCGTCTTTTTCCAGACCGCTGACATAAATTTTCCCGCTGCCTCCTTTTCTTAAATAATTCCAGCGGGAAATGTTTTTAAACAATGAACGGATAATAAATTCAGTTAAAAAAGTTTTGCCTTTTTCATTTTGGCTGAATATAAGGTTAAATATACCAAAACTGAAATCAAGTTTTTTTATCGGTCCCAGATCTTTTACTGATATGTTTTCTATTTTTATTCCCATTTAATTAACTCAAATATATTTTAAATATATTTTATTTGTTTTGTTTAAATAAGTTTTTTAATTTAAATATTATTAAATACTTTTTTATTTAGGTTAATTTTTATTAGGTTTAGATAAATTAATAAATATTTTAATTTTTTGATAAATTTTTAACAAAAAATTAATTTAAGTACTTTTTCCAGTATTTTGTCTTTAGAAGTATATTCATTATCCCACTGTAATTTTTCAATTTCTTCTTTTACTTTTTTAGCTATAGCTATCCTCTCAGGGTCATCTAACACATAAACTTCAGATAAGTCAGGTTGTTCATCTTTGTAAAACTTAAAACTACTCAAATTTTCTTTTATAATCTTTAGCAGGTTTGCCTTATTAGATGTATAACCCTTAACCTGTAATCGTATTTTAACTTTTGAAATATCAGTTTCAGAAATTTCATATTTTCTTATGATTTGCGAAATTTTTTCTTTTGTATACTCCTCTTCATTTAAAGCTGGAATTGCAATCAAAGTTTCATTTATGTAAATATAATCAGTTTCAACTGTCTGTTCTGTTACTTCAAGACTATCCGTATCTATAATTATAAAACTTCTTTTACCTGTTTCATTTATATCAAGTCCGCAAGGCGAGCCAGGATAATAAACTTTTCCAAGTTTAACCTTTTTGTGAATGTGCCCCAGGAAAACTTTTTGCGGATTGTAAAAATCTATATCCTGTCTTGTTAGCGGCATATATATTCCTGGTTCATAAGGATTTGGATTCTTTAGTCCTGCAATATAATCACCATGCCCGACGAGAACAAAGGGGCTTTGTAAATTTTGTAATTTATCTTTTTGCTCTGACAAAACTTCTCCTATTGATTTGCCAACCGTAAAAGGGATAAACAAAAAGCTGACAGACTCACTGTTTTCATCAGGGTTTAAAATAAGCGGGCTTGTAATTACTTTTATATTTTCCAAAGTGAAATAATTTTGATTAATTGAAAAGTCATGATTTCCCGGAATTATATAAAAATTCATATTTTCTGACTTTATTTGCTGGCTGTTGTAAAATTTCTCAAAATCAGAATAATTTTGTGCTTCTTTATCAAATAAGTCTCCAGCAATAATTAAATTATTAATGTCCTGTAAGGCTAATTTTTTTATTATATCTGCAAGTGCGTTATATCTGTCAGGTGTTGTGTTTTGCTGTTTTAAATGTAAGTCTGCAGTAAGAGCAATTTTCATTTTATTTTTTTGTAGTTAAAAAATATTAATTTTAAATATAAATTTTTAATTGATATTAAATAAATATTATTGATATTAAACTAAAAAATAAATTAAAACGGTATTGTAATTTTTCAGTTAAATTTTTTAATAAAGTAACTTTAATTATAAGATTATAGACTTACCTGTGCAATAAATTAATTAATAAAATAATAAAATCTCTTTTTTAAAAAAATGAGCATGGCCTGATTATAATAATTTTAATTAGTATAATTATGTATTAAAAAGGCGAAACTTTTTTAATAATTAAAAAATATTTTAAAAATAATTTAAAAAATAGTTGACATAAATTTATAATTAGTTTAAATTACTATTAATACTACTAATTTAATAGTATTAGTAGTAATTTAAATAATCCAATAGATTGAAGAGAATATTGCTATTTTATTAATAATAAAATGATGAATATAGATAAGAAAGCATATGAAAAAAATAAAAAATAAAAAAACAGAAAATTTATTAAATAAAACTTCAAATGCTACACAAAACTTATATATAAATTTAGTACCATGCAAAAGATTATTTTTAGCAATTTTTATAATTTCAGCTGCATCGCTGTCATTTGAGATTATCATTACCAGAATTTCATCAATTATTTTTACTTTTAATTATGCTTTTATATTAGTATCTCTTGCTATTTTAGGGCTGGGTTGCGGAGGCCGTGAAGTTTTACTGGGTTTGGTTAATAAAGTTGGTAATATTACTGCAGTAGAAGTAAATAAGGATTTTGTTGATATTGTTAAAGATCACATGGATTATAACGGGGGTATATATACCGATTTTAAAAACGTCGATGTTGTAGTTAAAGAAGGAAGAGATTTTATAAGAATGTTTTAAGTTGTATGAGTTTATGAAAAAATATACTTAAAGGATGAAAATGAAAAAGGAATATAATAATGTACTTGAAGCAATCGGTAAAACGCCGCTGATCAGATTAAATAGAATAGCTAAAGATATCAAATCAGAAATCTACGTTAAGCTGGAATATTTAAATCCGGGAGGCAGCGTTAAGGATAGAATAGGACTTACAATGATAGAAGCTGCAGAAAAAGAAGGGCTCTTAAAACCTGGTGGAACTATAATAGAAGCTACAGCTGGTAATACTGGAGTTGGGCTGGCTCTTGTTGCAGCGATAAAGGGGTATCGGATTATGTTTGTTATGCCTGATAAAATGAGTGAAGATAAGATTAGTCTTCTTAAAGCTTATGGGGCAGAAGTTGTTATTGTCCCTACATCAGTTTCACCTGATTCACCTGAAAGTTATAATGGTGTGGCAGACAGGCTGGCTAAAGAAATTCCTGGTGCTTATAGACCAAATCAGTTTGAGAATCCGAACAATCCCCTTGCACATTACCTCACAACAGGACCGGAGATCTTTGAAGACTCCGGTGGCAAAGTTGATGTTTTTGTGGCAAGCATGGGCACAGGAGGAACAATTTCAGGGGTAGCGAGATATTTAAAAGAAAAAAAGAAAGATATAATAGTTGTTGGAGCAGATCCTGAAGGTTCAATACTCTCAGGAGATAGCCCAAAGTCATATAAAGTAGAAGGAATTGGAGAAGACTTTATACCCAAAACATTCAACCGTCAATTAGTTGATGAAATGGTTCGCATAAGCGATAAAGAATCTTTTAATACAGCCCGTCGTTTAGCCCGAGAGGAAGGATTACTTGTAGGCGGTTCTTCCGGAACAGCTGTAGCGGCTGCCTTGAAATTTGCCCAACGATTAAAAAAACCCAAGTATATAGTCGTACTCTTACCTGACACCGGAAGAAATTATTTAACTAAGATATTTTCTGATTCCTGGATGCAGGAAAATGGTTTTTGGGAAGAAAATGAGGTAAGGGTAATAAAAATCATTGAGATTCTTAAACAAAAGAAAGACTTTCCGGCAATAATTTCTGTATCATCAGCAGATAAGCTGAGTGATGCACTAAATCTTATTCATAAATATAATATCTCACAGCTTCCAGTAATTGATGATAATAAGGTAGTCGGGAGCTTAAATGAGATATCTTTAATGAAGCTTTTTCATGACGGCATAGATTTTAACATGCAGCAGGTTTTAGAAGTTATGGGTAAGCCACTACCGGTACTTGATAGAGATGTAGACATAGCGGAAGCCTATAGAGTGTTTTTATCGGGTACAACAGGTATAATAGTTACCGAAGATGAAATTCCCATAGGAGTAATAACCAGGGTAGACCTGATCAATTATTGGGCTGCACAAAATAAAGTTTAATAATTTAAATGTTATGGAATTAATATTTTTAAAGAAAAGGCAAAAGGCAAATGAAATTCGAAACTAAAGCAATACATTCCGGTCAAAAACCTGACCCTCAGACAGGGGCAGTTATAGTACCAGTCTACCAGACATCTACCTATCAGCAGGAGGCAATCGGTAAAAACAAAGGATATGAATATTCACGTACAGGGAATCCTACCAGAAAAGCATTGGAAGATGTCCTTGCTTCTTTGGAAGAAGGGGAATATGGTCTTGCTTTTGCTTCGGGCTTAGCTGCAACGACCGCAGTTTTTAATCTTCTTGAACAAGGCAGCCATATAGTGGTTGGAGATGATATATATGGCGGAACGTACCGTCTTTTAGAGAGCATATATAAACGTTCAGGTCTTAAGATAACCTATGCAGATGTCGATGATTTAGATAGTTTTGAAAAAGCTATTAATAAAGATGCAAAACTTATCTGGGTTGAGACACCCACTAATCCACTTTTAAAAATCATTGATATTAAAAGACTTTCAGAAATTGTTAAAAGAGAAGATGCAATTCTTGCTGTTGACAATACTTTTGCCAGCCCTTATTTTCAGAAACCTCTGACTCTGGGAGCAGATATTGTAGTTCACAGCACAACAAAATACATCTCCGGCCACAGTGATATTATTGGTGGTGCAGTCATAACTTCAAATAAACAGCTATATGATGATTTAAAATTTTATCAGAATGCAGCCGGTGCTGTGCCTGGATCCTGGGATTGCTGGCTTGCGATTAGAGGAATAAAGACACTTGCTGTAAGAATGAGAGAACACGAAAAAAATGCTTTATATTTAGCTAAATATCTGGAAAAACATCCTAATGTGAATAAAGTATACTACCCGGGATTGTCTGGCAGCAAACAGTATGATCTTGCAAGAAAACAGATGAGCGGTTTTGGAGGGATAATAAGCTTTGAGATAAAAGGGGGTTTCCCGCAAGTAGAAAAGTTTATTTCAAAACTAAAGATCTTTTTACTTGCTGAGAGTTTGGGTGGAGTAGAGTCTCTTGTTTGTTATCCACCAAAAATGACTCACAGTATTTTTTCTGTCGAAGAAAGAGAGCAAAGAGGGATAAGGGATAATTTGATAAGGCTTTCTGTTGGTATAGAACATATTGATGATCTCACGGAAGATATCAAACAAGCATTACTATAAAATTAGATCTTGATATGAAATTGTTAGTGCTACCTTGTTTAATTAGTTTCTGGTGAATAATTCATCTTTTTTGCAAAATTTAATAGTTCCCAAACTTAAAATTTCATAATTTAAAAAATAGTTGACATAAATTTATAATTAGTTTAAATTACTATTAATACTACTAATTTAATAGTATTTATAATTTAATCTTTAAAAAACTTAAACTTAATAAGTTATAATAAAAATAATAAACAGGTAATTAATAATAAAGATAGTAAATAGATAAATAAGTAAAATTATTAATAAAAAATAAGAGTTTTATTTAAGAATTTTACTTTAAAGGTTAAAGATAAAATGAGAATTTCAACAAAAACAAGATATGGCATGAGATTAATGATAAAGCTTGCTGATAATTTCGGTAAAGGTTATACATATTTAAAAGATATTGCTGAAAGCGAGAAAATTTCTGAAAAGTATTTAAGCCTTATTGTTATTCCATTAAAAACTGCAGGGTTGCTGGCAACATCCCGCGGAATTCATGGTGGTTATGTTCTATCAAAAGAACCATCAGAAATTACAGCCCGGGAAATTGTAGAAGTTTTAGAGGGGGATATGTGCGTTGTTGAATGTATAAAAAACGATAAATATTGTAGTAAATCCGGTAATTGCAGTGCACAGGATTTATGGACAGGTTTAAGTGAAAAGATGGCAGAGTATTTAAATTCAATTAACCTGGAAGAACTTGTAAAACTTCAAAATGAGAAAAAATTAGAATTAATTGATTATAGTATATAGGATAAACATATATGTTGAAATATTTAAAAATTAAAAATTGTGTGAAAATAAAAGCATCAAATTATTAAAAAATAATAAATCTTCTAAAAATTGAAAATAAAATTAATTAAAGTCAAACAAGAGAGAATAAATGTCAGATAATTTTAATAATATAAAAAATATAAAACTGCAAGATAAGTCTGAAGATAAATATAATGACCTTGAAAATAAATATAGCAAGCTTAAAGCAATTTTAAAATCTATGGGGGAAGTAGTTATTGCTTTTTCTGGTGGGGTGGACAGCACATTTCTTTTAAAGGTTGCAAAAGATGTTCTAAAAGATAATGTTATCGCAGTTACTGCTAAATCTGCAACCTTTCCTGAAAGGGAAATTAAAAAGGCGGCTGAGCTCGCAAAATGTTTTAAAGTAAAACATTTAATAATTGAAAGTGATGAATTAAAAAATCCGGATTATATGAAAAATGACTTTAACAGATGTTATTTTTGTAAAAAAGAGTTATTTAATGATATAAAAAAAATTGCTGATGATTCACATGGAACTGATGGTGGAAAATTTTATTATATCCTTGATGGGCAGAATTTTGATGATATTAATGATTTCAGACCGGGAATGAAAGCGGCAGAAGAATTGGGAATAAGAAGCCCACTTAAGGAAGCAAAATTAACAAAAGATGAGATAAGAGAATTATCCAAAAGCCTTGATATAGATGGATGGGACAGACCATCGTTTGCATGTCTTTCAAGCAGAATACCTTATGGTACGCATATTAATGAGCAATTACTTAATAAAATAGATTTACTTGAAAATTTATTATTAAATTTGGGTTTTACTCAGGTTAGAGTAAGGCATCATGATAAAATAGCAAGAATTGAAGTTGCACAAGAAGAAATAAATAAGTTTAATAATAAAGATATTCGGATGCAAATTGTGAGTGAATTTAAAAAGCAGGGGTATTTATATGTTACTCTTGATATTGAGGGATACAAAACAGGCAGTATGAATAAAGTATTAAATAATAAATAATAATTTAATTATGAGTTAGGAACGGGAGAAAAAAATGACAAAAATTGATGAGAAATTAAAAATTGAAACACTTGCCCTTCATGGAGGACAAGAAGCGGACCCTACAACGGGAGCAAGAGCTGTACCAATTTACCAAACAACTTCATATCAGTTTAAGAATACTGATCATGCTGCAGATTTATTTGCCTTAAAGGAATTTGGTAATATTTATACAAGAATAATGAACCCGACAACAGATGTCCTTGAAAAAAGAATGGCTCTTATTGATGGAGGAGTTGGTGCCTTGGCATTAGCTAGTGGCCAATCAGCAGAAACAATTGCAATTCTTAATATAGCTAAGAGGGGAGATGAAATTGTCTCTGCAGATAATCTTTATGGTGGAACCTATAATCTTTTTCATTATACCTTTGCAAGATTTGGTATAAAAGTGAACTTTATAAAATCTGATGACCTTGAAGGCTTTAAAAAAGCCATAAACAAAAATACCAAAGCCATTTATGCAGAATCAATCGGAAATCCCAAGCTGGATGTAGCTGATCTTGAAAAATTATCAGAAATAGCGCATGAAAATGGAATACCATTAATTCTCGACAATACAGTTTCGCCATATATTCTTAGACCTATAGATTTTGGTGCAGACATAATAGTATATTCTGCAACCAAATTCATAGGCGGACACGGTAATTCAATTGGCGGAATCATTGTAGATTCTGGCAAATTTGATTGGACAAATGGTAAATTCCCATTAATATCTGAACCTGAGCCAAGTTATCATGGACTTAATTTTGTAGAAGCTCTTAAGCCTCTCGGAAATATTGCATATATCGTAAAGGCAAGGGTTACACTCCTTCGCGATCTGGGACCTGCTATTTCACCATTTAATTCATTTTTACTTTTACAAGGTCTTGAAACTTTACCATTGAGAATGATTAAGCATAGCGAAAATGCACTGGCGGTTGCACAATATTTGGAATCAAACCCATTAGTCAGCTGGGTAAATTATCCGGGTCTTGATTCCAGCCCTGAAAAGAAAAAAGCAGATAAATATTTAAGGAAGGGTTATGGCGCGATTATTGGATTTGGAATTAAAGGAGGAGCTGAAGCCGGGAAGAAATTTATAAATTCTCTGCAGTTAATCTCACATCTGGCAAATATCGGTGATGCAAAAACGTTAGCAATTCATCCGGCTACTACAACTCATCAGCAACTTTCAGAGGAGGAGCGGCTGGCAACAGGTGTAACCCAGGATTTCATCAGATTGTCAATCGGTCTTGAGCATGTTGACGACATAATTGCTGATATTGAGCAGGCATTGAAAAAATCTCAAAAATAATAATTTGGGGAATAAAAGACAATCTTAAAATATAAACATGATTTTGTTTATATGGCTTTGGAAGGTTTTGAATACAAATTTTTTTAAAAATTAATATATGATTTTGGGAGTTGAAAAATGACTAAAATATTTGAAGATATAATAAAAACTATAGGGAATACTCCTTTAGTGAAGATAAACAAACTTGCTAAGGGTTCAAAAGCAACAATACTTGCAAAAATCGAATCCTTTAATCCGCTTTCCAGTGTTAAAGACAGGATTGGAATTGCAATGATAGAAGCAGCAGAAAAAGAGGGAAAAATAAACAAGGAAACTGTAATAATTGAGCCAACAAGCGGGAATACGGGTGTTTCTCTAGCATTTGTTTGTGCAGCGAAGGGTTATAAATTAATTTTAACAATGCCGGAAACTATGAGTATGGAGAGGAGACAACTGCTTAAAATATTTGGCGCAGAATTAGTTCTAACTGAAGGATCTAAAGGAATGAGCGGTGCAGTAGAAAAAGCAAATGAGCTTGCAAAAATAACAAAAAACAGTTTCGTACCTCAACAGTTTAATAATCCTGCAAATCCGGACATCCACAGGAAAACAACCGCTGTCGAAATATTAAACGATACTGATGGAAAAGTTGATTATTTTGTAGCAGGTATTGGAACAGGAGGAACAATTACCGGGGTAGGAGAAGTATTAAAGAAAAAAATTCCTGGTGTTAAAATTGTTGGAGTAGAACCAAAGGATTCACCTGTAATATCAGGCGGCAAGCCAGGACCACACAAGATACAGGGAATTGGAGCTGGATTTATTCCCCAAATTTTGAATAGAGATGTAATTGATGAAATTATAACAGTATCAAATGAAGATGCTGGTGTAATTTCCAGAAAGCTTGCAAAAGAAGAAGGTATTTTAGCGGGTATTTCAAGTGGAGCAGCTTTATGGGCTGCAATTGAAGTTGGTAAAAGAAAAGAAAATGAAGGAAAAACTATTGTTGTGGTGCTCCCTGACAGCGGAGAAA
The DNA here is from genome assembly GCA_023487035.1 of Actinomycetota bacterium. GTDB lineage: Bacteria > Actinomycetota > Humimicrobiia > Humimicrobiales > Humimicrobiaceae > JAMDDL01. The sequence continues at coordinate 12,290 of JAMDEN010000069.1, read as the reverse complement.
GATATTTATCAACATGGCTTTTCCAGGATTAAAAAATTACAGTAATTTAAATTAGTTTCTGGTGAATAATTGTCTAAAAAGGTTTAATTAAGAAAATTTTAAGCTTAATTTAAACAAATAATTTTCTGAAGATTGAGTTATTCACCAGAAACTAAATTAAAAAAAATAAAAAATACAGAATTTTATGAAAATCAGGCAAAAACGAAGGTTTTTCTATTAGATTTTATAATAAAGGATGTATAAGCATTTATGGATAGTATTTCTGAAAAATTAAATAATAGTATTTCTGAAAAATTAAATCAAGAATTAAATCTTGAAAAAAGTGTGGGAATTGTGGAAACCAAATATTTCACATTTGCAATACCACCGGAAGAATTTGTGCTGTCAAATGGATCAAAGTTAGGACCTGTAACAATTGCTTATGAGACTTATGGCAATTTAAATGAGGATAAAAGCAATGCAATTTTAATATTTCATGCTCTTTCAGGAGATGCTCATGCTGCAGGTTACAACAACCCGGATGATAAAAAGCCTGGATGGTGGGATATGATGATTGGTCCAGGTAAACCTTTTGATACCAATAAATACTTCGTTATTTGCTCAAATATAATTGGTGGTTGCAAAGGTTCAACAGGCCCATCTTCAATAAATCCCCAAACAGGCAAACCATACGGGATAACATTTCCTGTAATTACTATTAAAGATATGATAATTCCTCAAAAAAAATTGCTGGATTATCTTGGAATAAAGAAATTATTTTGTGCGGCAGGTGGCTCAATGGGAGGAATGCAGCTTCTTCAATGGCTTGTCCTGTATCCTGAAATGTCAAAAGGGGCAATGATTATAGCTACTTCACCTAACCATACAGCCCAGGCTATTGCATTTAACAGTGTGGGAAGATTTGCAATAATACAGGATCCTGACTGGAATAACGGGAATTACTACAATGGCAAAAGGCCTGATAGAGGTTTATCAATAGCAAGAATGATTGGCCATATTACTTATTTAAGCGAGGAATCAATGCATCGTAAATTTGGAAGAAAAATAATAACAGGGAAAACCTCACAAACAGATATTGCTGATTTTACAAAAGAATTTGAAGTTGAAAGCTATCTTCAATACCAGGGAGAAAGTTTTATAAAGCGATTTGATGCAAATTCATATTTATATATTACAAAAGCCATAGATGATTTTGATATAACCGATGGTTATGAAAATTTAGCTGATGCATTTAAAAATATAAAAGCAAAATGTTTTGTAATATCTTTTACGTCAGACTGGCTTTATCCTAAAGAACAATCAATGAAAATAGTTAAAGCGTTAAAGGTTAATGGTATTGAGACAACCTATACAAATTTTGAATCTCCTTATGGCCATGACAGCTTCTTAATTGAAGACGAAAGGCTTAAAAGATTATTTGCAGGATTTTTAAAATCACTTGAAGAACAGCCTTAAGGTTAATTATTATTAAGATCAAGGGGCAAATTAATTAATGAAAAAGCTTGGTATAATAAAAAAATGGGTAAAAGAAGGAAGTAAAGTCCTGTTTTTAGGCTGCGGTAATGGAGAGATAATTAAAACTCTTCAGTTATCTAATAGTATTAAAGGATTTGGGATAGATTTAGATGAAAATAAAGTATGTGAAGCAATTTCAAATGGGCTTTCAGTAATTCAGGGAGATATTAACTATGATTTATCAGATTATCCGAAAAAATCTTTTGATTACGTTATTGCACATGATATTATTCAAATAATGACTAAACCTGACATAACAATAAAACAGATTCTGGAACTTGCTGATAAAGTAATAATAAGTTTTCCAAATTTTGCATATACAAAAATAAGGCTTGGCATCCTGTTTACTGGTAGAATGCCAAAAACAAAAATACTTCCTTATGAGTGGTATGACTCTCCTAATATCCATCTTTTTACAATTAAAGATTTTAAGGATTTCTGTAAAAAAGAAAAAATTACAATAATTGATGAGTGTTATACAGGACTAAATAAAAAATCAATATCAAAAATTTTCTTTCCCAACCTGTTTTCTGAATTTGCTTATTTTTTGCTAAAAAAATAAAAATAAAAATTTAAAAAAAAGAAAATAATAAAGTAAAGAATAAAAATAATTCAAACACAGGAATTATACAGAAATACTCAAAGATAAAAATCAGATAAAGATTAAATTTAATATAACCTGTATAATTTTTAGCTAAAGCTAAATAAAGTTAAATAAAGTTGAGAAAAATTAAGACGGCAACAGATTATAATAAAAAAGAATATAAAATTAAGATAATAATAAAAATACAGGGCCGGTTGGAGGTGTAACCCGGACCTGTATTAATCTAAATAAATCTAAATATAAATTTCAGTCAAATATTATGTACTATCTTGCTTTATAATTATTAAAAATTAAAAATGTTACCTTTTCATTATATCTAAATACTTTGATGCATTTACTGGTCTTTTTTAACCCATAAGCAATCCTCCTTTAAATAATTTGTAATTCTGCAATATATTAAAACCCTTTTAACAAGGATATTTTTAAATTAATCCAAAGAATCCTTATTGCATTTTAAAAATTATATTTAAAAGAACAAAAATTTACTTATCCATAATATTTATTAACAATGATAATTATGACAAATATTTATGAAAAAAATTTAAACGAAGTGTAAACTTTTTGTAAAATTTAAAAAAATTGTATTATTATTCTGCCTTGCTATTTATTTGAATGCCGATTTGACTTTAATGAATTTCATAATATCTGTTTTTGTAAGAAGGCCAATTATTTTTGAATTCTCAATCACTACTAGTGAACTTATATTTGTATCATTTAACTTTTTTATTGCATCATAAAGCTCCATATCCATTTCAACTTTATCTTCTTCAACATAAATGTTTACCATATCACCGACTTTTGTTAGGTCCCATTTATCTTGAGGCAGGTTTTTTATGTCATTTAAAGTTATAATTCCAAGATATTTATCATCATTATCAGGATCAACAACAGGGAACCTGCCAAATGGATATTTCATAAACCAGTTATCCATAAACTCTCTAACTGTTATTTTGCTTGGAACAGTAACAATATGAGTATTAATAACATCTCTTACCTTTATGCCTCTAACAGATTTTTCAATAATAACTTGTGAGTAACTTTGAGTTGCTGATGATTGCAGAAACCATCCAATAAAAACAAGCCAGATGCCATTAAAGAAATTTCCTGTAAATACATAAATTATTCCCCACAAGATAATAGCAAACCCGATTACTTTTCCTATATTTGTTGCTATAAAGGTTGCCTTTTCAAAATCTTTTGTTGATCTCCATAATATTGATCTTAAAATTCTACCACCATCTAAAGGAAAACCAGGCAGCAAATTAAATGTGCCGAGAATAATATTGGTTAGCGTTAAATACTTAGCTGGTTCAGATATTTCAGGTATAAATCTTCCAAGTATCCAAACTAAACCAAAAATTATAGCAAGAAAATAGCTTGAAAGCGGTCCTGCAATTGAGATAACTAATTCTTTTGAAGCGGAATCAGGTTCTTTTTCAATTTGAGCTATTCCTCCAAAAACAAATAATGTTATTCTTTTAACAGAAATTTTATTTCTGATTGCAACTACTGAATGAGAAACTTCATGAAATAAAATTGAAAAGAAAAATAACAATGCAGAAACTATTGTTATTATAATTATTAACCAGATTTCAGTATGTGGTAAAACTTGCGGGAAATAAGAAAACCCGAAAAAATAAACTATTAAAGCAAAAATAATAAACCAGCTGTAGTCAATTCTAATTTCGATGCCAAATATTTTAAATAATTTAAATGAAGTTGTCTTGTTCATATTTATTCCCCCTCTACTTATATACTAAATTAAAAGTCTGATATTTTTATGTTTTTTCTAAATTTATAATAATTTTAATATACAGCGTTCACTATTATTATGCATTAGTTATAATTGACATTATAATAAATATTATAATTATTATGATTTTTAATTAAACTGGGAATTTTAATGCGTAAAACAAAAATAGCTTTTTTTGGAACTCAGGGGTGGCAGCTTACAAATAGGCATCTTGAAAGATTTATTGCTGGAGACGCAAATATAGTTGTCTTTGTAAAAAACACATCCAATGATTTTAAATCAACAATACAAAAAGAGACTACTGGTGAAAATATAGAACAAATTGCAAAAAAACTAAATGTTCCTGTTTTATCTCCCTTAGATATAAAAAGTAAAAAATTTCAAGAAGAGCTTGCTTCATATAAGCCTGATGCCATAATTGTATGCGGTTATCAGTATTATATCCCAAAAGAAATTAGAGATATTGCCCCAATCGGAACGATTAATTTCCATAGCTCACTTCTTCCAAGGCATTGTGGTATGCATCCTGGATTTTGGACAATTTGGTATGGAGACAAAGTTTCAGGAATGACGCTGCATTTCATGGATGATGGCATAGATACAGGCGATATTATTTATTTCAGTAAAGTACCAGTTAAAACTGGAGATACAATAGAGTCATTATATAAAAGGATATGGAATTCAAGCATTCCTTTAGTTGATAAGCTCTTAGATGATTTGGATAAGGGCAGCCTTCCACGGAAAAAACAGGATTATTCAAAATATACATATAATTATGAGATATGCGATAAGGATTTTGAACTTGATTTCAGACAGCCCGCTGAAGTTCTTGCAGGAAGAGTCATGATGTTTCCAGGTAAATTTTATTTAATCTTAAATAATTCCAGATATTATGTAAACGAATGTAAAATAATAAATGAGCCATCAAAAACAAGAAAATATAAGATAAATACCCCATATCTTATAGATGGGCAGGTAGCATTTGCAACACCAAGGCAATATTTTGTCATAAATAAAATTCAGAAGGATGGAAAAGATATTAATCCGCTTGATCTTGTGGAAATTATTAAATAATAAAAATTTTAAAAGTTGGGCAAAATGACAAAAGTAAAAGTAACGGAGCTTATAAATGATGCGATAAAGAAAAAATATGCGGTAGGATATTTTGAGAGCTGGGACATTGAATCAACACTTGCAGTTGCAAAAGCTGCAGAAAAAATGAATTCCCCAGTCATACTTGGCTTTTCAGGTATTTATTTACCAAACCCTGTAAAAATATATAAAAGCTCATTAAAAATTTATGCTGATGTAGTAAATAATATTGCATCTGAAATTAAAGTTCCTGCGACAACGATTTTTAATGAATCACCTTTTTATGAATCAGTAATTGAAAGTATTAACTATGGTTATGATATGGTTATGTTTACTGACGAAAATATGGCTTATGATGAACTTATAGCAAAAATAAAGAAAATAGTTAAAGCTGCTCATGAAAAAGGAGTAAAGGTGGAAGGTGAAGTAAGTACCCTTGCTGGAGCAGGAAGTTATCTTTCAGATATACCCGACGATTATAAAGTTACAGAACCAGAAATGGCTAAAAAATTTGTTGAAGATACGAGAGTTGACTTTCTTGCTGTAAATTTAGGTCAAGCTCATATGCATGGCAGAAAAAAAATGCATCTTGATATAAAAAAACTTGATGAAATAAAAAAATTAGTTGATATACCACTTGTTCTTCATGGCATGAGTTCTATAAAACAGGAAGATATAAAAGAAGCTGTAAAACATGGAATATCAAAAATAAATGTAAGCAGTGCAATGAAGCAAATTTATTTTGAAACTATAAGAGAGGAATGTAAAAAAATTGGCCCAAGTTATAATCCTTACCTTATTGTTGGTTCAGGTTTTAAGGAAGATATAATCACTAAAGCAAATATTAATGTACAAAGGTTTGTAGAAAAAACTATTACTGTTTTTGGCAGTTCAGGAAAGGCTTAAAAAATTATAAATTTTTGGAATTTTAAGAAATTAAGCATATTTAAAAATTGGTTAAGGAAGTTAAGGAGCTTGTATGGCAATTGAAATTAAAATGCCTTCGGTAGGGACAACAACTGATGAAGTTCGTATTATCAGCTGGAAATTTAAAGAAGGTCAATTTGTAAAAAAAGGAGACGTTCTTTGTGAAGTTGAAACTGATAAAGCAGTAGTTGAAGTTGAAAGCTATGCTGAAGGAACAATTTTGAAAATTTTTCATGATGCTGATTCTTATGTAACCACAGGAACGGTCTTAGCTATAGTTGGCAATCCTCGTGAAGATATTAACGAATATATTAAAATAATTGACCAGCGTGATAAAGATGATAAAAAAGTGAATATTATTAAAGAAAATAAAAATCAGTCTGAAGAAATAATTAAAGAAAATTATAGCAACCCTGCTAAAAGTAATTTTATTAAAGATGATTTGGTAAAAAAGGATTTTATAAAAGATAACCTTACTGGAACTGTCTCTGCTATAAACTCTGCTGTAAAAAATATCACAAGTGAAAGTGACGTCAGGGATTTTAAAAATGAAGATAAAATTAATGCAGATAAATTTAAAAATATAAAAAATATTAATCTTATAGCAAATAAGATTAATAAGGATAAAAAAACAAATAAGGTTAATAGAAATTATAAAGCAGAAAATGATCATGAAAAACTTTTGCAAATGTATAAAAAAATGTTTGAAATTAGAGCTTTTGAGGAAAAGGTAAAGTATCTTTTTCTGGAAGGGAAAATGCCTGGAACTATTCATCAATATATAGGAATGGAAGCATGTGCAACAGGGGTATGCATGGCTCTTGAAGAAGATGATGTTATAGCTTCAACACACAGACCTGTCGGTCATGCTCTTGCAAAAGGTTTAACAGCCAATGAGTTAATGGCTGAATTGTATGGAAAAGCTACCGGATGCTGCAGAGGTAAGGGAGGCGCAATGCATTTAGGAGATTTAAATAAAGGGATGGTTCCTGCAATTGCTGTAGTTGGAGGCAATATCCCCATAATTACCGGAGTAGCACTTTCATTTAAGATGCGAAATGAAAAAAGGGTGGCTGTCAGCTTTTTTGGTGATGGGGCATCAAATGAAGGAGCTTTCCATGAAGCTTTAAATATGGCTGCAGTATTTAATCTTCCTGCTGTATTTGTTTGTGAAAATAACGGGTATTCAGCTTCAACATCAATAAAAAAGACTTTAAAGATTGAAAATATAGCAGATAGAGCTTCTGCATACGGAATGCATGGACTTATTGCAGATGGTATGAATGTGCTGGATGTTTATAAAAAAGCAAAAATTGCTGTTGATAATGCAAGAAACGGGAAGGGTCCTGCACTTCTTGAATTAAAAACTTTCAGATTTTGCGGGCATAGCAGAAGAGATCCAAATACCTATATGACTGAAGAAGAAAAGAAGTACTGGAAAGCAAAAGATCCAATAATTAATTTTGAAAATTATCTTATAAATGAAGCAGGTATCAGTATTAATGAAATTAATAATATAAAAAGCGAAGTTGAATCGGAAATCGAAGATTCTGTAGTATTTGCTGAAAAAAGTCCTTATCCGGAGCCTGAAGAAATATTTACAGATTGTTATGTAAGTTTAATAGTTCCAAAATAGAAATAAAATGTAATTTTTGAATTTAAAAAAGTTTTTTTGATTTTTATTTTTTTAACATGAAATTCTTAAAAAATATCAAATTTAATTTTTGGAGGTATTTAAATGAAGTTAAGTATTGCTGAAGCAATAAGAAAAGCAATACATGATGAGATGCAAAGAGATCCAAATGTATTTTGTCTTGGTGAAGATATTGGAATTGAGAGGGGCTGGGGAGGTCCTTTTACAGTAACGTTAGGTCTGGAAAAAGAATTCCGTGATAGAATGATAGATACACCTATTTCTGAAACAGGTATTTTTGGTGCTGCTTGTGGTGCTGCAATGATGGGTATGAGGCCGATTGCCGAAGTGCAATACGGGGATTTTATTTTTTGTGCAATGGATCAGGTTGTAAATCAGATTGCAAAATTAAGATATATGTCCGGTGGTAAATTAAAAATGCCACTTGTAATGAGAGCTCCTGTTGGAGTAACAGGAAGAGGTGCTCAGCATTCTCAACTTGTAGAAACTTTTTTCTTAAGCTGTCCCGGTATAAAAATTGTAGCACCTGCAACTGCTTATGATGCATACGGATTAATGAAGTCTGCTATAAGAGATGATGACCCTGTTTTAGTAGTTGAACACAAATTATTATATGGTTCAAAAGGAGTCAGGGATGAATCAGCTTCTGTTGATTCAAGTTCTGATATTTCGGATGAAGATTATTTAATTCCTATAGGTAAAGGTATAATAAGAAGAGATGGCAAAGACGCAACTGTTGTGTCAAGTCTTTTAATGATGTATTTTTCTCTTATTGCAGCAAAGAAGCTTGAAGAAAAAAATATAAGTGCAGAAGTTATAGATCTCAGAAGTATCTGGCCTTTAGATATTGAACTGATAATTAACTCAGTTAAAAAAACAGGAAGACTTTTTATTATAGAAGAATCACCAAAACAGGGTGGCATAGGTGCAGAAATTGCTGCTCAGATATCAGAAAGAATTCCTGACTATTTACTTGCTCCAATAATAAGAATTGCTGCTCCAAATACACCTGCTCCATGTTCACCTGCACTTGAAAAGGATTATATTCCTCAACCGGAAAAAATTATGCAAAATATTGAGCAGGTTATACAGAAATATTAAGAATGAGTGGATTATATAGAATAATTAAAAAAATATTTTTAAAAATTTATTAAAGGTAAGTTTGTTTAAGTTAAATTTTAAAAAAATTATTATGATTTAATGACTTATATTATTAACTATATTTATAAAAAAATTATATTTATATAAAAAATGAATAGATAGGGGGAATATATGATTGTTAAAAGATGGACTAAGGAAGCTATACTGGAAAAACTTTGGAAAAAAATCGGACAAAAAAAGCCTCTTACATTTGCAAGCTGCGGGACTGGACTTGTAGCAAAACTACTTGAAAAAGCAGGATACGATTGTGTAAATACTTTTTCCGGCGGGAGACTTAGAAGTGATGGATGGGGTTCAATGTCAATGCTTTGGCCTATACTTGACTCTAATGCACAAATGCTTGAAACAACGGGCAGAGACGTTATAACTGCAATAAAAGGTGATGCGTTTGTATGTGCAATGATAAATGCAAACGATCCACTTCGGGATATGCATGTGATACTTGAACAACTTAAAGCAATGGGTGTTATATGTGTTTGTAATATTCCATCTATTGGAGATTATGATAAAGACAGCCATATTTATCAGGTACTTGTTCAAAGCGGAATAACACTTGAAAATGAAATTGAAATGCTTAAACTTGCAAAGGAAATGGGTTTTGTTACTGCAACAATGCCATATAATCTTGAAGATAGTATAAAGATAGTAAAAGAAGCACAGCCTCATATTTTTTGTTTTCACGCCGGGACAACTAAAGGGGGGCTCATTGGTTTTGATACTCCATATACTATAGAAGATACAGCAAGAAGAACTCGGGAAGTATTTAATGAGGTTATTAAGATAAAAAAAGATTTAATTCTCCTTACTCATGGTGCATCACTTGTAACCCCGGAAGATGGGCAATATATTTTGGATAACACTGACAGCCATGGGCTTTGGACTGGTTCAGCTACTGAAAGAATTCCTATTGAAAAAGCAGTGCTGGAAGTTGCTGGAAAATTTGTAAATTTGAAAATGAAATAATTTTAAATTTTATAATATTTGCATTAAGGAATTATTGGGGGGATTTCGATGAAAAAGACCGTTATTATTCTTGGTTGCATGGATTCCAAAGGTGAAGAATATGGTTTTATAAAAAATCATATTGAAAGAGAAAATCTTAATACAATAGTTGTAGATGTTGGTGTTATGGGAGAACCTGTTATAAAACCGGATATAACAAATATTGAAGTTGCAAAAGCAGCTGGAGCAGATTTGATTGCATTAAAAAAAGATAATCCGACTCGTGAAAAAATCTCACCTATTATGGCTGAAGGTGCAAAAATAATAGTGAAGGATCTTATTAACAGGGAAAAAGCTCACGGAATTATTTCATGTGGCGGTACTCAAGGAACGACCCTTGCGACTTATGTAATGAGAGCACTTCCAGTTGGATTTCCAAAGGTAATGGTATCAACAATGGCAGCAGGTAATACTTCTAACCTGGTTGGAATAAAAGATATTGTTATGATTCCATCAGTTGCGGATATAATGGGATTAAATAAAATTTCAAGAATTATTTTAACCGAAGCTTCAGGAGCAATTTCAGGTATGGTTAAAATGGAAGTTGAAAAAGTTGAGGGACATGAAAAACCTGTTATTGCGATTACAACTGTTGGAATTACTACACCAGGAGCAATGAAAGCAAAAGAAATATTTATTAAAAACGGGTTTGATACAATAGTTTTTCATGCAGTTGGATCAGGCGGTAATGCTATGGAAAATCTTGTCAGAGAGGGTTTTATTGATGGTTTATTTGATCTTGCAACAATAGAAGTTGTTCAGCAAATGCTTGGCGGGTATCTTGCCGCTTCTCCTGACAGAATGACTGCTGCTGTAGATATGCAAATACCTGTAGTAATAGCACCAGGCGCTGTTTCATGTAACACTTTTGGCCCTGTAGAAAGCATACCTGAAAAATTCAGAGGAAGACAGATTGCAATCCATAGCGCCATGTTTACAAATGTCAGAACAAATAAAGAAGAACTTATAGCTTTAGCAAAAGAACAGGCAAAAAGAGTAAATTCTGCAAAGGGTCCCATTGAATGGTTTATCCCGATGAAAGGCTTTTGCCAGTATTCTGTTGATGGTGGACCGCTATATAATCCTGAAGCTGATGAAGCTTATCTTGAAACTCTTAAAAAAGAATTAAGAAAAGATATTCCCTTACATGTAAGGCAGCTGGATATAAATAATCCTGAATTTGTAACTGAAATGGCACAGCATCTTATTTCAATGATGAAAAAACCTCAATAAAAAATTTAAATGATAATTAATTAAAAAAATGATATAAATGATATCATTAAAATAATAAAAATTTATTTTTAAATATTACATCTTATGCGTACTGGCATCACAAATCTTCCCTTACATGGTGGTAAAGCTCCTTACTGGCTTTTTGAAAAAATGAAGAGACTCTCAAGAGAAATAATGCTTTTTATTTCATCAGAATTTGGACCTGAAGAATTTTTAAACAGAATATCCGATCCCTTATGGTTTCAGGCTCTTGGTTGTGTTTTAGGTTTTGACTGGCATTCAAGTGGTGTTACAACAACGGTGTGCGGTGCATTAAAAGAAGCGGCAAAAGGTATTGAAGATGATATCGGATTTTATATTGCCGGGGGTAAAGGAGGAACTTCCAGAAAAACTCCTTCAGAAATAATAGCTGCTGCAGAAAAAGAAAGCAGAGACTTTGAAAATCTTGTATATTCAAGCAAAATTGTTGCAAAAGTTGACAGCACTGCACTTCAGGATGGTTATCAGCTTTATCATCATTGTTTTTTCTTTACAAAAAATGGAAAGAAATGGGCTGTAATCCAGCAGGGTATGAATGAAGATGCAAAATATGCCAGAAGATATCAATGGCTAAGCGATAAAGTTGAAAGCTTTGTTTGTGAACCTCATAATGCAATATCATGTGATATTACTTCAGAAGTTCTAAATCTGATAGCTGCTGAAAGTAATGATGCCAGAAAAATAATAACTCAAATTTCTGAACAAAAACCTGAAAAAACAATTGCAGAACTTCAGAAAATAAATGCACTTCTTGAAAAAAGTATTACATATCCCAAAAGGCATTATATTAAACTAAGTGATATGGAAATTAACAGACTTTCAAAAATATTTCAGTCAACATACGAGAGAAAGCCTGAAAATTTTGAAAAACTGATTGCAATGCCTGGTGTCGGTCCAAAAACTGTTCGTTCACTGGCACTAATTTCTGAATTAATTTACTCAACTCCATATAGCATAGAAGATCCTGTCAGATTCAGTTTTGCTCATGGTGGAAAAGATGGGATACCTTATCCAGTTGATAATGATACCTACAATAAATCAATAGATATTCTTCACAATGCCTTAAAAGAAAGCAAAATCGGATTAAATGATAAAGTCAACGCAATAAAAAGGCTGGCTTTGTTTTATGGATAATTTTTATAAAAAACCAGTTAAATTTTAAAATAAATTATTTTATATTTATTTCCTGACTTCCGCACTATTAGTTGAATTTAAGATTAAATCCCAAAAAATATGGCATTACAGCTTCTCTATTATATAGGGAGTAAGATTTCTTTTAATACCAAGAAGGTTATATATTTTCTTTGCAT
>JAMDEN010000129.1:48730-78255 GCA_023487035.1 Actinomycetota bacterium | reverse complement strand
GGAGAATGCTTTTTATGAAGTATATGATTTTTCTATTAAAAGAAAACTTGATATGCGCAGCTCAGCTCTTGCTCTTGCAGTAAGCCGTGTTGCAGAAGCTATGAAATTAAGAGGTATTTATCCGTAAGATATATATATGCTGTTTTAAAATAATTAAAAGAAAAGGGATAAGTTTTTTGCTTATAAATTAAACTCTAATTACATCTTCATATAGGCAAGATAATTAATATTATTGTTCAAATAAAGAGAACTGTTTAACTTAATACATTAATATAAGAATTTTAAATTAAAATGTTGGAATAGTTTTAAATTAGCATAAACAATATAAAACACAAAAATCAGTCTTTTTTAATTTGCAAACAACAATAAATAAAATTAAGATTGCAATATAATATTTTAATAAATTTTTAATAAATAATTATAACTAAAAAATATAAATATTAATATATCAGGAGATTTTAATATGCACATTCCAGAAGGTGTAATAGTGGCAATGCTTACGCCATTTGATGATAACGGGCGCATTGCAGAAAAAGAAGTAAGAAAGCTTGTAAATTTTTTAATTGATAAAGGTGTACACGGAATATTTCCTGTTTCATCATGCGGAGAATATGTTCATTTAAGCATGGGAGAAAGAAAATACTTAATAGATATAGTTGTAGATGAAAATAAAGGCAGAGTTGATATAATTCCTGGAACAGGTGCCACATGTGCTGATAAATCAATTGAACTTGCAAGTTATGCAAAACAAAAAGGCTGCTCGGCAATTGTTCTTCATGGTCCATACTTTTTTAAAAATATAAGTGATATTGTTGAAGGACATTTAAAAAAAGTTGCATTATCTGTTGATATTCCTGTATTTTTATACAATATTCCTTTTTTTGCAAATGAAGTTACACCGGAGATTGCAGCAAATCTATGTGATATTTCCAATATTGTAGGTATAAAAGATTCTTCAGGAAATATGGTAAACGTTATGAATTTAATAGATATGACAAGAAGAATAAGACCTGATTTTAAAGTTCTTGTCGGTGCAGAAGAAATAATGTTTCCTGCACTTGCTGCAGGAGGCAATGGCTGTATGACTGCGACTGCTGGAATACTTCCTGAATTCATGGTAGCAATTTATAAAAACTTTACAGAGGGAAATTTAAATAAATCCCTGAAACTGCAGCTTGCAATACTTGAGTTGATAAGAAAAATGAAATCAGTAAATTTTCCTCAGGGCTTTAAAGAAGCATTATCACTTAGAGGAATTAATATGGGTAAACCTAAAATGGAATTTAACTCAAAACTTCTTTCAAATCTTGCTCATGTTAAAGAAGAACTGGAATTTATTATGCAAAATCTGCTAAATCAGTATTTTCCGCAGTCAAAGCTTAAATATTATGACAGTTTTTCTGATAATCAGTTCTTATATAAAGAGTCAGATAAAAAATACTTGTTATATGAGCAGTCTGTAAGAAGTGCAGAATGTATTGATTGTGGTAAATGTGAGGGTGATTGTAATATACTGAATAATGATAATTCAATGGTGAACGGACAGAACCTGAGTAAACTTGTTGAAGAAATTTCAAGAAATATTTTAAAAAATTTAAATAAGCATATTGATTAAAAGAAAATTATTAAATTAAAGTTGAGGTAAAGAATTGAAAACACAAAAAGAAATTTTAATAGAAATAATTGAAAATATTTGCAAGAACTTAATTGATGCTGAACAAATGCTAACTGAACTTGATTCTCATATTGGTGATGGAGATTGCGGTATTGGTGTAAGAAAGGGTTTTGAAGCTGTTCAAAAAATTATTCCCGAACTTAGTAAAATGGAAATTAGTGATATACTTAAAAAAACAGGTTTTACTTTAGCTTATACAATTGGTGGAACTTCAGGTGCAATGCTTGGTACAGGTTTTATTGAGCTTGGGAAAGGATTAAAAGAAAAATTGGAGCCAAATATATTTGACTGGGTTTCAGCAATGAATTTTTCACTTGAAGCTATAAAAAGGCGTGGTGGTAATACAAAAGTTGGCGATAAAACAATGATTGATGCACTTGAGCCTGCAGTATTATCAATGATTAACTCAATAGATACAAATAAGGAGATAAACATAGTTACTTTATTTGAAAAAGCACTTTCTGCTGCAAAAGCAGGATCTGAAAGCACAATTAATCTTACAGCAAAAAAGGGAAGGGCTTCTTATTTAGGTGAAAGAAGTATTGGTTTTAAAGACCCTGGTTCTGTTATAGTATGTATTATTTTAGAATCTGCTTATAATTGTTTAAAAAATAATTAGCGAGTATTAAATTTAAAAATAATAATTTAATAATGATTTTATTAAAAATAATTTTTATAATTATTTTAATAAATGTAAAATTACTTAAAATTTAGTTTAATTAATAATTACTAATTTTAAATATAATAATTTTAAATATAATCAACGTGTAATAAAATTTATTAAAATATAATATTTCTAAATCCTGGATAGATCAAATAAATAAATTAATTTAAATATTTTAGCAATAAAAAAATTTATATAAAAGGCAAAAAGATGAAAAAAATAATAAACAATCCTGAAGACTTTGTAAAAGAAATGTTAAAAGGTCTTGCAGATTCAAGGCCTGATACTATTGGATATATTCCTGAAAAAAGAATTATTTACAGGAAAGATCCTTTTACAAATAAAGTAGCTTTAATTTCAGGCTCGGGCAGTGGTCATGAACCTGATCAGGCATTTTATGTAGGTAAAGGTATGCTTGATGCAGCATGTGCAGGTCCTGTTTTTGCAGCCCCGACACTTGATGCAATAGTTGATGCTGCAAGATTAATTGATAAGGGCAGGGGAGTTTTATTTTTAGTAAAAAATTATACAGGTGATAGAGCAAATTTTGAGATGGCAAGTGAAATGATTGAATTTGAAGGCGGTCCTGTTGTTGAAACAATAATTATTAATGATGACGTAGCAGTTAAAGACAGTACTTTTACTGCAGGGAGAAGAGGAGTAGCAGGTGCTATATTTGTTTATAAAATTGTTGGAGCCAAATCAGAAGAAGGCACAAATATAGAGGAACTGAAAAAATTAGCAATGGAAGTTAATGCCAATGTCAGGACTATGGGCTATGCTTTAAAATCTTGTACTCATCCTGAAAAAGGAACGCCAACATTTGAACTTGGTCCTGATGAAATTGAGCTTGGCGTTGGTTTGCATGGTGAGCCTGGAAGACAAAGGATAAAAATTGAAAGAGCTAATGTAACAATAAACAGGTTGCTCGAATCAATAATAAGCGATTTACCTTTTAAATCCGGTTATGAAGTTGCTTTAATGGTTAATGGCCTTGGGGGGACACCAATAAGCGAGTTATATATTGCCTGCTCAATTGCTCATGATATTTTAAAAGCAAACGGTATTAAAGTTTTTAAAACTTATGTTAATAATTATTGCACTTCACTTGATATGGAAGGTTGCTCAATAAGCTTATTAAATTTAAATGAGGAGTTTAAAAGGCTTCTCTTAATGCCTGCCGATATTCCTGTAAGATATTTTTAGCAAATTAAATAAAATGTCTGAAAATAAAAAGAATGGGAGTAAGAAATCATAAATAAGAGATAAGAGACAAGAAATTCATTTAAATATAATGTAAGAAAAAATAAGAAATTCAGGTAAATAATATATTTTAATAATAGACAGGCAATAAATATGAATACCATAAGTACCACGTAGTGTTATTTACAAGTTATGTTCCTTAACTGATTCAGCAACGTAAATTTTGTTTTCTCCGAACTTGCTGTTTATTTCAGTTATTGCTTTTGTGATATTTCCTTCTTTATCTTTTTGATCAAAAAGAGTGCTTTTAATAAGGCAGGATGATTTAAGGTTTGAAACAGAAATTCCTATCATTCTTGCCTTCTTTCTTAAAAGATCAAATTTTTTAAGCAATAAAAAAGATGTCCTGTATATTTCAAATATACTATCAGTATATTTATTTAATGTAATTCTGGCAGATTCCCCTTTAAAATCAGAATATCTTACTTTTAAAGTTACAGTTTTACCTTTATAACCCTCACGTACCAGATTTGATGATATTTTTTGTGAAAGCGACAAGAGAATTGATTTAATTTTACCTGCTTCAGATGTGTCCTCGCTAAGAGTAATTTCTCTTCCAATTGATTTAGGTTCAGTGTAAGGTATCACTTCACGGTTATCTATCCCGTTTGCCATTTTATGCATGAATTCTCCCATTTCTCCAAATTTAAGCCTTAAAAATTCAAGTGGAGTATTTGCTACATCACCAATTGTTTTAATTCCCATTTTTATAAGATTTTCTTCTGTTACTCTCCCTACACCCCATATACTTGAAACAGGCAGCAGCTTTATTTTTTCCATCATATCAGGAGTGTTTTCAAGTATCGTAAGACCATTAGGCTTTCCCAAATTTGAAGCAAGCTTGGCAAAAAATTTATTTGATCCTATGCCTGCTGATGATGTAAGATTTGTTTTTTCATAAATAGCACCCTTTATTTTTTTTGCTATTTCAAGTGCATTTCCAAAAAGTTTTTCACACATTGTTACATCAAGAAAGGCTTCGTCACAACTTACAGGTTCAACAAGCGGTGTAAATTTATAAAATATTTCTCTTATTTTTCTTGACTCATTAAGATATTTTTCCATATCAACAGGGACATAAATACCATCAGGACAAAGTTTTTTTGCTTTATAAAGAGGCATACCTGAATACACTCCATATCTTCTTGCTTCATAAGATGCTGTGGATACAACTCCCCTATTAAGGGGTCCACCTACTATTAATAGCTTGTTTTTATATTGCGGGTTGTCCCTTTGTTCTATTTGTGCAAAGAAAGCGTCCATATCAACGTGAATTATTTTTTTTGAGTTGTTCATATCCATGTTACAGTTGTTTTTGCAAGAAGACATGATTTAATTTCTTCCTTCTTACGAATATTTTTTATTTTTTTTAAATCTGCAAGATTTATTATTTTTTCAGCTATTATTGAAACTGCTCCATTTTTAAAAGAGAGATTCCCTTTAATTATAACCGGACTCCCGGGTAAGATTTTTTCCGGATTTTTAAGACATTCTTTTGTAAAAACTACAACTTCATACATACCATCCCGATCCTCAAGTGTTAAAAATACTATTTCTTTATTGTTTTTTGTTTTTTCTGTTCTTTTAATTAAAACAATTCCTGCAGCCGTAATATTAATATTCTGTTTGCAAAAACTTTTTTCGTCAGCAATGTGATTGAATTTCTTACTTCCTGATATATTAAAATTCTTTAATTCATTTTCAAAATATTGAAGAGGATTATCACTTACACAGAATTCAAGTATCATATTTTCAATTTCAAGCTTTTCTTCAAGACTGTAGTCTTTTACTGAGTTTGATAATTCAGGGAAAATATTATCTGAATAGTCAAAATTATCATTTATCAGATGCATGCAAGTATTTTTGACGTTATTATTGTTATTATTATAATTTTTATCGTTATAGTTATCATTATTGTCACTATTATCATTATAATCAGTATTGTCATTATAATCAGTATTATTATTGGGAATTTTAAGAATATATTCCGGGATTTTCTTTTGTATTTTATTTACTGTAATTTTTTTCATGGTAGCAGTAAAAGAATTTTTATGATTTTTATTTTGCTTGTTTTGTAAAAGATACTGAAGTATAAACAAAAGATATTTTCTTTTTAATCCGGTGAAATCAAACGCTCCGACTTTTATAAGATTTTCTGCAGCTTTTACTGTTATTTTTCCTGGTTTAATTATTCTTTCATAAAAATCTGTAAAATTTTTAAATAATCCGTTTTTTTCTCTTTCCTTTGTTATATAACAGGCACCTTCAATACCTAAATCTCTCACACTTATAAGTGAAACTCTTATAGATTTCCCTGAATCTTCTGTCAGAAACCTGACACCGCCACTAAAGTTTATATCAGGTGACTTTATTCTTATATCAAGTCTTCTGGCTTCTTCTATATAAGAACTTTTAGAGTAATATCCTGAATTTTTTGTAAGAATGACTGATAAAAGTTCAGCAGGGAAGTAAGCCTTCAAAAAGCAGGTTTTATATCCTAATTCTGCATAAGCAGCTGCATGTGCTTTTACAAAGCCATAATTTGCAAATTTAGATATAAGGTTAAATATTTTATCTGCAAAGTTACGTTCATATCCATTTTTAACAGCGCCGTTTATAAACTTGTTTTTTTCAGTTTCAATAATATCCGAAGTCCTGTCTGATGCTATTTTTCTTAGTTTATCTGCTTCGCCAAATGTATAACCTGCAATTTTTACTGCAACTTTCATGACTTGTTCCTGATAAAGCATAACTCCGTGTGTTTCTTCAAGTATTTCTCTTAAATCTTCATGCAGAAAATCAGTTTTTTGTCTTCCTGCTTTCCTCTCGATAAAAATATCAACCATCCCTGACTGCTGAGGACCTGGTCTGTAAAGAGATATCAATAACATTATATCTTCAAGTTTTCGAGGCTTCAGCTTTTTCATTAATGAGCGTATACCCATACTTTCAAGCTGAAATGTGCCAATAGTTTTACCTTCTTCAAGTATTTTATAAACTGCCTCATCATCATAACCGGCATTTGAAAAATCAACTTCAGTATGTCTTGTTTTTCTTAATATCTTAATAACTTCATCAATATGGTCCAATGTTAAAGAATTAATTAAATCTATTTTTAAAAATCCCATGGATTCTATATCTTCTATTCCATACTGACTCATGATTTCATTTGTTTCTGATTTCATAAGAGGAATGTTTTGCATCACATCTTTGTTAAAAATAATAAACGCACATGGATGCATTGCTATGTGTCTTACATATCCTTTTAATTTTTCTGAGATATCAATTAAATCTTTATTATTTATTTTATTTATTATTTCCTGTTTGTTTGTATTGTTGTGATTATTTATATCATAATTATTATTTCCTGCCGCTGTAGAATATCCTGATGTCAGTATTTTAATTATTTCATCAACCTCATCCTTCCCGAGATTCATTATTCTGCCGGCTTCTCTTACAGAAGCTCTTGTTTTAAATGTTGTGAAAATTGGAACTCTTAAAATATTATATTTTCCGTATTTGGATGAAAGGTAATTTATTGCCTTTACCCTCCCTTTGCTTGACATATCAATATCAATATCAGGAAGATTTCTGCGTTCATAATTCAAAAATCTTTCAAAGCAAAGGTTTTGTTTTATCGGGTCAACATTGGATATTCCAAGTAAATAAGTTACAAGACTTCCTGCCGATGATCCTTTACCGCAAACAGGTATTTTATTTTCATATGCAAACCTGGCAATATCAGCCACTATTAAAAAATATCCGCAAAATCCCTTTTTCTCTATTACTGAAAGTTCGTATTCAAGACGCTCATATACTTTACTGTCAGCTTTTTCCTTATATCTTAATTTAATATTTTCATAGCAAAGTTTTCTTAAATAACTTTCCTGTGACTCGTTTAGATCAGGAGTTTTAAAATAAGGGAGCCTGCTTATATCAAGTTCAGGTTCAAGATTGCACTTATCAGATATTTCCTGTGTGTTTATTATTGCCTGTTTTAAATCAGAAAATAAATTTTCCATTTCATATGAGCTTTTAAAGTAGTTTTCATTACTTTGGATAATATTAAAAAGCAAAGAATTTTCTTTTGAACTCATCAATTTTAATTTTGCAAGATATTTATATATTTCATAATCCTGCCTTAACAGGTAATGTACGTCATTTCCTGCAACTATTTTTACGTTGTTTTTGCCGGCAAATTCTGTAAGTATTTTTTCTTTAAAATATCTTTTTGCTTTATATTCGTATGTAAGCAAAGGATTATTTTCAGACAGCCTTTGTATTTCAATATAAAAATCTTCATTAAAAATATCTGTCCATTTTTTTAATCTTAATCCGGCTTCTTCCAAATTGTTTTTTTGGAGAGAGCAAAAGAACTCATTATTGCTGAATTCGGATATCGCTATTATTCCGCTGCTCAGCTTTTTTAAAAGCTCAAAATCTGCTAAGTTTTTCTCATTTAAATTTATATTGCTTATTATCTTACAAAGATTTTCATATCCGGTAAGGTTTTTAGCCAGAAGCAAAATACCGCATGTAATTTTATCTTTTTCTACAAATATCTCTGAACCTGTTATGGGTTTTATATCGTTTTTTACAGCTTCCTTGTAAAATTCAATAATGCCGTGCATTGAATTAGTGTCTGTAAGAGCAACACTTTTCATGCCATATTCTTTTGCCATGCTTATTAAATTTTTTATTTTAACAGACGATTGCAGAATACTGTATTCACTGTGAACATGGAGATGACAAAACATTTATACCTCTGCCTGTTTTGATTTTTTTAATTTTGACTTGTTTTTTTAAACTTATATCCTGTTCATGTTCGTAATATCAATCATATTAACCAGTCAGCTTAGTCTATTATTATTAAATTAATTAATTCATAATGAGTAACTTAATTATTTTTATTATTTCTTTAAGTTATGAGCTTACAATCTTTAAAATTATTTAATTTTTATTAATTATCCGGCGATATTAGCAATAATTAATTAAAAGATATTTCTATATATTGCTATAACCTTACCTTGTATCTGCAAATTATCCTTTATAATTATTGGTTCATATAAAGGATTGGCAGATCTTAGCTCTACAACACCGTCTTCACGCTTGTAAAATCTTTTAACTACAGCTTCATTATCGACAAGAGCAACAACGATATCTCCATTTTCTGCAGTGTTTTGAATTTTTACAATTAATGTATCTCCATCAACAATATGTTCTCCTGACATGCTGTCCCCCTTTACTTTAAGCAAAAACTGCCCTTGTGCTTTACCCATTATTTGTGAAGAAACAGGTATAAATTCTTCAATATTTTCTTCAGCAAATATTGGCCTTCCTGCAGCTATCCTGCCAAGAAGTGGAAGGTAGACTATGTTTTTATCCTGTAGCGGATTTGAGATATTTAATATCCATAAAGCTTTTTCAGTAAGTCTTATTGATCTTGCTGAAGAATTCTTTAATATGTATCCTTTTTTTTCAAGGACAGAAAGATGATCACTTACACCTTTTGGTGATGAAAAACCAAGAATTTCTGCAATATTTCTGACAGACGGAGGATAGTTGTTAGTAACAATAAATTCATAAATTTCCTTTAAAACATTTAATTGCTTTTGGGTCAGGTTTTCTTTTTTTGTCATTTTAAATTCCTTAAATTTCTTATTTACAATTATATATATTAATGCTATTATACATATTAATAAATAAATATTTATTTATTTGCATAAATTTTAAATATAAATGAAAATCTTTAATACTTTTTTAATTTTAATGTTCTCATTATACTATTTTACTATACATTTGTATAGTAATTTGTCCTTAAAAATTTCAAGGGGTTGATTTTTAATATTTTATGGTTATAATCTAACAGGATTTCAGATTTGATGAATAATTATCCTGATTATTCATATATTTATTAATCTTCATGATTAATAAATTAAAGAAATTTGGCCCTTGGAATGAAAAGGTTGTAAATATCCGGTCATTATTAAAGGCTGCTTGAATTATTCCTTATAGTTATTAGTTATTTTACAAGTTAAGTATTTTCAGGAATTAATTCAAGTGAAAAAGTAGAGAAAGGTACAGATGAGGAAGTACAATATTATTATTAATGTCCTTTTCTGGACATTAATAGTCGCCGTTGCTTTTGCAGCGGTCTGGTCCTACGTTAAATACGCGGACAATATTAAAAAGATTATTACAGGGAACATACCGGCAAATGAAAAAATAGTAATAAAAAAGGAACCTGTGATAGTAAGTAAGACAGAAACAAAAGTTGTGGAGTGGTACTATTTCGTTGCAACAGGTTACAGCGCAAATGACCCCACACAAGGCACAAACAACAAAACTGCGACTGGAAAGGAAGTGTACGAAGGCGTAATTGCAGTTGACCCCAAAATAATCCCACTAGGAACTGTAGTTGAAATCAAGGATCTCGGCAAATTTATTGCTGAAGATACGGGAGGAAAAATCAAAGGCAATAGAGTAGATATTTATTTTAATTCCAAAGAAGAAGCAAAGAAATTTGGAACAAAAAATATCTGGTTAAGAATCATTACTGATAAAAATGAAATTGCCGGAGATTTTTTAAGTAAGAATTAATTTAAATAATTAAAAACATATGAAGTCTGTTTTGCTTCATATCATAATTTATTAGTTTAAGGCGCATAAATAAAATTTATATAAACTTATGCGCCTTAATAATTTAAATAAGTTATTGTTATGACGGTTGTAAATTAAATCAAAAAATAAGTAATTTTTAAAATTGATTAAACAATATAAATTTACAACCCTGGTCTGCATGTTGGAGCGTATAATTATTAATAAATAATATTTTTTAAAAGTAATAATATTTTTCATATTGATATTCATAAAATTATTATGTAAAATTATATGCAGGTGAAATAATATGAGGACAACAATAAATATTTCAGAAGAAATTATAAAGGAAGCCGAAATACTATATAATACTACTAACAGGTCTAAGGCTGTAGAAAATGCAATAAAAGATGCTGTGAGGTTTAAAAAACTGAAAGAATTTATGGCTTTAAAATCAAAAATAACATTTGATGAAGAATATATTAAAAAAATAAGGGAAGCTGAAATTAATGAGAAGTAAGATTATTGTCGACACTTCTGTTTGGATAGAATATTTTAAAAATAACAAGGATTATGTTGAATATATTGAAGAAAATTTACATCTTGATTCAATTTATATTACAGGTCCTGTAATTACAGAATTAATCCAGGGAATAAAAGGAGAAAAAGAATATCTTTTACTTTCAAATTCAATTAAGGCCATTCCTTATCTTGAATGTACTTTTAAAGATTGGGTTACGGCAGGAGAAATATCTTTTAAGTTAAGAAAGAATGGTAAGGTTATCCCGGTAACGGATATATTAATTGCTGTAATTTCAATAAAAAATAATGCTAAAATATTAACTTTGGATAGTCATTTCAGGGATATCCCGGGTGTTGAGTTAGTGCCCTTATTATAGATTTAAATTAAAAATTGATTTTTTTAAAGAAAATATCACAAATTAGATAATATTTACTATATAAGAAGTCAAACTGGAAGCCATATAATACTTACCTCAAGAGTTAAATAAAGAAAAACAAAAACTTCACTACTTTCAAATTTAAAAATGATTTATCTCTGCCATACAGTTGTCAGGGATGATCTTTTATAATACTAATTTATTAAATAATTTATTTTATGATATTTTTGATACTTTTTAATATAGTTGTATAATATGAATTCAATATTGTTTAAAAAAATATAAAAAAATATTTGAATAATGATTAAATATTTAAAGTTTTAAAATTGCAAAAAAAATTAAAAATAACCTCATTTCTGATTTTTTATATATAATTTATATTAATTGAAAATTTAAATGAAATTTTTATAAAAATGAATTCTGATTTAACTTTTATTACAAATGAAGATAGTCATACATTAAAGGAAAGATTTGAAGTTCTTATAAAAGATACCCGGTTTTTTGACTGTCTTGTCGGATATTTTTATATAAGCGGTTTTTATTCTCTTTATAAATCCCTGGAAAATACTGAAAAAATAAGAATTTTAATAGGAATAAACACAAGCAGGCAAGTGTATGAACTAATCAATAATAATTATGATAATCAAAATTATCTGCAGCAATCCTTTACCATCTCTCATCATGAAGCAAAGCAAATTATAAGCGACTATATACAGAAGGAAACTGAAGATTGCACGGATAGTAGAGAAGTAGAAGAAGGAATTTTAAAATTTAAAGAATGGTCAGAGAGTAAAAAGCTTGAAATAAAAGCTTATCCTACACATGATATTCACGCAAAATTATATATAATGACTTTCAATGAAGAAGACAAGGATATTGGTAGGGTAATTACAGGTTCTAGCAATTTCAGTAAAGCAGGGCTTGTAGAAAATCTTGAATTTAATGTTGAGCTTAAAAATAGTGCTGATTATAAATTCGCACTGGATAAATTTAATCAGTTATGGAAAGACGCAGTAGATGTAAGTGATACATACTTAAATACAATTTCAGAAAAAACCTGGTTAAATCAAACCATAACTCCCTACCAGCTTTATTTAAAATTTTTATATGAATACTTTAAAGATGATTTGAATAAAGATGATGATATAAATACTAAATATTATCCTAAAAATTTCTTAAAATTAGATTATCAAAGTCAGGCTGTAATCAATGCAAAGAAAATTCTTGAGGATTATGGCGGTGTTTTTATTTCTGATGTTGTTGGTTTAGGCAAGACTTATATATCCGCAATGCTTGCCGGCCAGCTTGATGGAAGAACATTGGTTATTGCTCCGCCTGTTCTGCTTGATGAAAATAATTCCGGTTCATGGCCTGCCGTCTTTTCAGATTTTAGAATTGCAGCAGATTTTGAATCAGTAGGAAAACTCGATCATATTTTAAAAAGAAATGTAGAAAAATATACAAATATAATAATAGATGAAGCACACAGATTTAGAAATGAGAATAACATTACTTATGAAAAATTAACTGAAATATGCAGAGGTAAAAGAGTTATACTTGTAACAGCAACCCCTTATAATAATTCACCTGGTGATATTTTAAACCAGATTAAGCTTTTTCAAAGCACAAGGAAAAGTTCTATCCCGAATGTTTCCAATCTTGAAAGCTTTTTTAACCGTTTAAAAAGCAAATTAGATAAAATTGATAAAAAACAAAATTACATAGAATATATAAATATCAATAAAGAGAATTCCAGAGAAATTCGTGAAAAGGTTTTAAAATATTTGATGGTCAGAAGAACAAGAACTGAAATTGAAAAATATTTTGCTGATGATTTAAGAAAGCAAAACCTGAAATTTCCGGAAGTTAAAGAACCAGTTCCATTATTTTATGAATTAAATGATATTGAAGATAAAATTTTTAATAAAACAATACAACTTATTGCTAAAAACTTTTCTTATGCCCGTTATACCCCAATGCTTTATTATAATGGCAAAATAACTGAATTCGAGAAACAGCAGCAGCGAAACCTTGGAAAATTTATGAAAATACTACTTGTAAAAAGATTAGAAAGCAGTTTTTTTGCTTTTAAAAAATCAATTGAAAGATTCATTAATTCTTATGAAATATTTATTAAGGAATACAATAAAGGTAATGTGTATTTAAGTAAAAATTATTCCCAGAAATTAATTGCTGCTCTTGATAGCGATGATGATGAACTGATAAATAAACTTATAGAGGAAGATAAGGTTAATAAGTATCCAAGTTCTGATTTTTCTGATGAATTTAAAGATAATCTTGAAAAAGATTTAAATACTTTAAAAGAAATTGAAATTTTATGGAATAAAATTGAAAGAGATCCTAAACTATTAAAATTTTTAAAAGAAATTTCAACAAATAAAATTTTAAAAAACAATAAAATAATAATTTTTACTGAATCCAGAGAAACTGCAAAATACCTTGCTGATAATATAGAAAATATATTTCCAAGCAGGGCATTATGTTACTCTAGTGGTTCTAATTCAGAAATAAGACAAAAAGTAATTGAAAATTTTGATGCAAATTATAGTAATCAAAAAAATGATTATAATATTTTAATTTCAACCGAAGTTTTATCAGAAGGAGTCAATCTTCACCAGTCAAATATTGTTATAAATTATGATATTCCATGGAATCCTACAAGAATGATGCAAAGAGTCGGACGAATAAACCGAGTTGATACTAAATTTGATACCATTTATACATTTAACTTTTTCCCGACAAAACAGTCAAATGATCAGATTCAATTAAAAGAAACTGCACAAGCAAAAATTGATGCTTTTCTTACTCTTCTTGGAGGAGATGCTTCTCTCTTAACTGAAGGTGAACCTGTAACTTCTCATGAACTTTTTGACAGATTATTATCCAAAAAAACCATTACAGGAGAAGATGAAAGTGAAGAAAGTGAGCTTAAATATTTGTCTGTTATTAAAGATATAAGGGATAAACAGCCGGAGCTATTTGAAAAAATAAAGAAACTTCCTAAAAAAGCTAAAACAGCCAAAATTTTTAATGAAAATAAAGACTGCCTTCTTTCCTATTTTAAAAAAGGACAGCTTGATAAATTTTACATCTCATCAATAGATAATGAGGCTGCTGAACTTGATTTTTTAAATGCTGCTAAAATAATGGAAAGCAGTACTGATGATAAAAGACAGAAAATACCATCAGAAATGTATTTTGAGTTACTTGGTAAGAATAAAAAAGCATTTGAATTTTCAACTTCTGAAGAAATACCTGAAGTTACAACCAGACGAGGAAAAAATAGCGCAGGAGAAGTTATAAAGATTATAAAAATTACCTTAAAAAACAGCGGTGTTCTAACTGATGACCAGGAAGCTTATCTTTATAAAATAAAAACTAAAATTGAGGAAGGAAACCTGCCAAAACCAACAATTACAAAAACTTTAAAAGCGCTGATAGATTTAAAAGATGAAATAAAAAATCCTTTAAAAGTAACTGCAGTAATTCAGAAAAATATTTCAGATAGACTGCTTCAGGACCATTATTCAAGCTATAAGAACTTAGCATCTGGTAAAAAAGAAGTAATACTTTCGCTTTATTTTACAGGAGATTAAAAATGGAAAAAACACAGGCTAAAGATATCATTAAAAATATCTTTGAAAATAAGTTTGATAAGGCAAAATTTACTAATTTCATTATTAATCTTTTAAATATTAATTCTAAAGAACTTATTAAGGAAACAAACGTTGATTTTGGAAGAAATTATATCCCTGAAATATTTAATCAACATATTGATTCTTTTCAGCTTATCGGAAAGTATGAGTTTGATAAACAACTTATTGACATATTGGTTGTTAACCTGAAAAAAGAAACTTCTCTTGATAGAGCAAGAACTATGCAAAGAAATTTTATTGCATGGTATTTGAAAAATAATAGTGATATCAATTTAAAAGATGCGGCACTTGTTGCATTTGTCTCTCCTGATAGTTCAAACTGGCGGTTTTCCTTAATAAAAATGGACTATGATTATAAGCAGGAAGAAACTGGAAAAGTAAAGATAAAAGAAGAATTTACTCCTGCCAGAAGATGGTCATTTTTGGTAGGTGAGAGTGAAAATAGCCATACAGCCCAGAGCCAATTAGTAGAATTGCTTGCAGATGAAAGCAACAAACCAACATTAAAAAATCTTGAAGATGCTTTTAATATTGAAAAAGTTACCAAAGAATTTTTTAAAAAATATGCTGAACTGTTTAATAACTTAAAAGATGTTCTTGAAGAAATAATTAAATCTGACCAGAAAGTAAAATCAGATTTTGAAACAAAATCAATTAATTCAGTTGATTTTTCAAAAAAACTACTTGGACAGATTGTATTTTTATATTTTCTTCAGAAAAAAGGCTGGTTCGGAGTAAAAAGAGATGACAATTGGGGGAAAGGCCCGAAAGATTTTTTAAGAAGACTGTTTGATAAAGAATATATCCAGTATAACAATTTTTTTAATGATGTTCTCGAACCTCTTTTTTATGAAGCATTAAGAATTGATAGAAGTTATGATGATGATTATCTAAGTATGTTTAAATGTAAGATTCCTTTTTTAAATGGTGGTTTGTTTGATCCCATAAATAATTATGATTGGGTCCATACGGATATTCTTTTACCTAATGAATTATTCTCCAATAAGAATCAAACCAAAGAAGGTGATATTGGTGATGGTATTTTAAATGTATTTGATAGGTATAACTTCACTGTAAAAGAAGATGAGCCTCTTGAAAAGGAAGTAGCAGTTGATCCAGAAATGCTGGGGAAAGTATTTGAGAATCTTCTTGAAGTTAAAGATAGAAAGTCAAAAGGAACCTATTATACTCCAAGAGAAATAGTTCATTATATGTGTCAGCAAAGTCTTATAAATTATCTTGCAACTGAAATGGAAAATATTCTGAGCAAAGATGAAATTGAAAATTTTGTTAAATATTGCGAACAGGTTGATGGTAATGAGATATCAACTTCTCCTGAAAATAACGTGATTTCTCAAAATATT
This sequence comes from Actinomycetota bacterium, assembly GCA_023487035.1. Lineage (GTDB taxonomy): Bacteria > Actinomycetota > Humimicrobiia > Humimicrobiales > Humimicrobiaceae > JAMDDL01. Next base: position 62,116 of record JAMDEN010000129.1, on the reverse strand, counting down.
ATAAGCAATGCAAAATTAATGGATGACAAATTAGCCGATATCAAGGTATGCGATCCTGCAGTTGGAAGCGGCGCATTTCTTGTCGGAATGATGAGTGAAATAGTAAGGGCAAGAATAGCACTTAATATTTTTTTAAAAGATAAAACTAAAACCGCTTATAATTTAAAAAGGGAATGTATAGAGAACTCACTTTACGGAGTTGATATAGATCCGGGAGCAGTGGAAATAGCAAAGTTGAGACTTTGGTTGTCACTTATTGTTGATGAAGAAGACATAAAGCAGATAAAGCCACTTCCTAACCTGGATTATAAAATTGTATGCGGTGATTCTTTAAAATATATAAACATAAATACTTCAAATGTAAGTTTTATTAATGATTTAGAAAAAATTAAAAAACTTTTATTTAACGAAATAAATCCTACAAAAAAGACACAAATTAAGAATGAAGTTGAAAGTTTAATTTTTAGAATTTCTAAGGGAAATAAGGAATTTGACTTTCAAATTTATTTTTCAGAAATTTTTCATCAAAACAATGGATTTGATATAGTTATTGCAAATCCGCCGTATATGTCAAACAAAGGAATTGATAAAAAAATACTTAGTGAATATGAAAAAATTTATAAAATTTCAGATGATTTATATAATTATTTTTTTCAGAAAGCTTTTTTGATTTTGAAATATAAGGGAATTATTGCATTTATTTCATCAGATACATATTTAACAATTCAGTCAAAAATTAATTTAAGAAAATTATTCCAGGAGAATCAGATAATTGAGCTTATTAAAACAGAAAATGTATTTGAGGAGCCTTTAGTTGAACCTGCAATTATCATTATAAAAAAAGAAGTCACCATAAATAAAAATTATGATTTTGTTTTTAAAGATGCAAAAGATAGCTTCTTAAAACCTATTAGTTATAAAACAGATATTTCGATTTACAGAAACTCATCAAACAAAGTCTTTTTCCCGCCAACACAGCTAAATATGCAAATATATGAAAAATATAATAAGGAAATATGTAAATTAATGAACAAATGGTGGAACTATATATCTACTAGCAAAAATATATCAAAATATAAAGATATATTGGATGAATATCGTACAAATTTAAAACCAGGAGATATTACTTTACTGGGATTGATAACAGAAGGGGGACAAGGTTTAGCAACAGCAAATAATGGCAAATTTATTGGTGTAATTGAAACCTCAAAAGAAGCAGAAAATATAAAAAATTCGAGAGGCAAAAAATTTTTTGAGGCAATTTATAATAATAAAATAGTTGAATTTAATCAAATTAAATCAATACAAGATGCAAGCAAATATTTAAATAATCTTTCTGAGGATCAAATTGTTTACTTATTTGATAATTTAAAACAAAAATATGGTCGTGATATTTTTGGACAAGGATATATCTATAGAATCATTAGGGAAGATCAAATAGCAGATATAGATAAACTTTCAGATGATGAAAAAAAGTACGGCATTTGTTCTAATAAACCTCACTTCGTTTTATATGATAAGGGAGATAAAGAGGGGAATAGATGGTACTTGGAATCACCATTCTATATTGATTGGGTAAAAGAAAATGTGGAAAAATTAAAGTCAGAACCAAAAGCAAGATGGCAGGGTTACCAATTCTTTTTTAGAGAAGGTTTTTGCTGGACTGATGTGAATTCAATATATTTAAAAGCAAGATTAAAATCAAAAAGTATCCATGATGTTTTAAGCATGAGTCTTTTTTCAAAGGATAAGAGAGTCCCAAATTTATTTTGTGTTTGTTTAATTAATTCTAAGTTTATAAGTGAATATGTAGAAAATTTTTTAAATAATACTTCTCATTTTCAAATAAATGATGCCAGACAATTACCTATAATTATTCCTGATAAAGAACAATTAAAAACTTTTGAACAAATTTTTAACAAGGCCTTTCAAGTAAAAAAAGATCAATTTAATCAACACACAAGCAAAAAAGAAGCAGATGAAGAATTATCTCTTATTCAGAAAGAGCTCGATGAAAAGGTTTATGAATTATATAATTTAAAATAATAAGATCTTTAAATTAAAATGCTACAAAGTAAAATTAAAAAAATTTCCATAAAAGAAGATTGGCAAAAATTATTCTATCATTTTAAAAACAATAAGATATTTTCCATTTTTCTTTCTCTTATTTTGTTTTTTATTAATGTAGTTCCTGGTTAATAATCGGTTAAAATTTAAAAATATAAAAATTTTTGTGCTCAAAAAATTAATAATTTTTTGAAAATAATGAATTATTAAAAAATTTTTTAATCTTTTCAAAAGGAATAATATCAGAATATTTTTTAAAAAAACTTTCTAAAATTTTTCTTGCACCAAAAGAATTAAATATTTGATCATTATTTATGGCAATATCAGTTATTCTTAATATGTCATCTTTTGTAAATTTATCTTCAAATTTAATAAGTGATATTGTTAATTTTTCTGCTTCGTTATATGAATTAGATTTAGAAAAAAGAAAAATTAGTTTTTCAATTTCAGGAGAACTTTTTATGTTTTTAATTGGTAAAGACCTTTTTCCATTAATTAAAGTATCAGAATCAGAAATATCTGGTTTATCATTGTCTATAACTTCAAGAATCCTTTTAACGACAGTATTTAAACCACCTGAAGTTGATACTGAAAATCTTCCAGCTAATATATGGGATTGTTGCCGAACTTCTTCTTTGGATATCTTATGCCATATAGGTAAAATAACTTTTCTACCTAAACTTGCTTCTTTATCAAATAAGCCATCTAATTCAACTTTAGGCCAATTTTTATTAAAAAAATTTTTACTTAATATAACAATTCCATAATTTGAATATTTTAGTCCCTCATCAATTTTTTGTCTCAATGAATCACCTAATTTTAAAACAAAATCATCATACCAGATTTTTTTACCTTTACTTCTTAATTCCAAAAATAAATTATTTGCAATTTCTTCTTTATCCTCGCTTGCATGACATAAAAAAGCATCATAAATTTGTACTTTCATATGACTATTATCTTTTATCATTTTATCTAATTCGAATTTGCCTATCTCCATTTTTCTTTTAACAGTGTCTTTAAGATAATTTAAATCTGAATTAATTTTATTTAAAAAAGAATTTTCAAATATTGAATTATCCATACGAGCTAGATTTGCATCTTCTCTTGTTGCATTAATCAAAAAATTATATTCATGTTCAATAATATTAAGAATGTTTTTAATAATACTGTTATATTCGTCATCACTGACGTTAATTCCATATTCTTTTCTGATATTTATTTCTAGCAAGACTCTTTCAAGAAAAAGTTTATCAATATATCTTTTTCTTATTTCATATGGTCCAGAAATTAATGATCCACCCGAAACTCCTCTAGAAACTATTCTATTTTTTAGTTCTTTTACTTCCTCTTCAGTAGTTTTAAGAAGTGTAAACTTAAAATCCATATATTTTTGGTCAATATATTTATTAATATCTTCCATTAAAATACTTTCATAATTTATTTAAATAATTAATAAGAAAAAAATGCTATTATTAAAAAGATTTGATATATATTATAAAACAATTGGATTAATTAGAATATAATTTATAAATATTTATAAATTCAATTAAAAAAATGGTTCGAAATTGTACTATTTAGGGCAGCCATCTCTGGCATTTTATAACTTTGGTATTCCTACCTATATAGGAGTTATGTCTAAATATTCTTTATTGGTATCTCCATATTTTTCTATACAGTATCATTCTTCAGAACTAACATCTGCATTTACTAAAATGAAAAATAATATTGAAGCTAACAAGATAATCAATAAAGCATTAGCTATACCTATCCCAATAAAAGCTAATAAATTAGGTCTAATCAATTTTTTCTTATCATAATATGATATAATTATTTCATATTTTAAAAATCAAATATTATTTAAATGGAGCCTTTTTCTATAAGAAATAAGATAAAAAAAGAATACTCTGGTTATGGTAAAGCTTCAAAAGAGCTTAGAAATAGATTATTGCAATTATATGGATATCCTTATAGCGGAGATGAGTATAATTTTGGCACAAATAACACTAACTGGATACATGCAAAAAAATTCAGTAAAGATTTACAAATGCATTTTGGTAAGAAGATTTCAATAGAAGATTTTAGAGATGAGACTAAGACAACATATGATAATGTTTTTGATTTTATTGAACTTTATTACAAACGCGCGTTACAAGATTTAGATTATAATAAAAGAAATTTGCTATATCGTGATATACGCTCAGCATTTAAAAATTCTGGTTCTGTATATGAATTTAGTGAAGGTGGACTAGTAATTCTAGCTTTAGAAAAAGAAACAATAGAAAATATAAATGTTATTAAAAATATCTTAGAGCCATATTACGATGCTAAGGATAAGTTTGTAAATCTTTGTAATGGTTTAATTGATAGATCTATCGACCCAAGTGATGCTATTGGTGATATGTTTATAGTTTTTGAGGATTATCTTAAAAAAATTACTCGTCAAAATTCTTTTGAAAATGCAATTAGAGAGTTAAGAAAATTTTTACATAAGATTCAGATAAAACTAATTGATAATTTAAAAGCTTATAGGGGTGATGTTTGGGGTCCGGCTCATGCAGGGAATAGCCCCAAACCATCAGAGGAAGAAGCCTTGTGGTATTTGGAAATGCTTTTAAGTCAAATTAAGTATATAAATAGAAAGATTAAATGATCATTTATTTTCTAAATTATTTAGTAAAAAAGATCAATAGATAAAGTAAATATCAATTAATTATAGATTTTAATTTGATTATTATCATGTCAGACACCTTAAATAAAAATAATTGGTAAAAAAATATTTTTTAAATAATGAGGATGAAGAAGATTTCCTTAAGTGGTTTGAATTTTTACTGGAATATCAGAAGGAAGTTTTAATTTCAAATGATCTTAATATGGTCACAGATAGACTTAAGGAAACGCCGGGAATAAATAAGGCAGTTATTCGTATTTTTAATAAATTAATTAAAAAAAATTTATTTAAGTATTATGAGATGATTATAAGATGGAAAAATGTTTAAGATCATGATATTTAATACAATTTTGATTTATTATTATATAATTAATTTCTGGTGAATAATTAAACAACTTAAAATTTTATAAGTAATTACCGTATTATTATAAAATAAAGAGAAAATAGTCGAAAGGTAGAAGATGAGGAAGACAATCGTAGCAATAATTATAGCAATTTTTTTACTTTCAAGTCTGACATTATTTGAGGTTGGATGTAAAAAAACGCAGGAATTTGTAACAAGTGAAACAGTAGAATCAAAAGAAGGCAATAGTGAAGTTTCAAAAACTAAAAGCTCCTTTTCAGAAACCACAACACAACCTGAAACAACAAAAAATACATCAGATACGTCAAATTCCAAGTATGAAACAAATTCAGGTGTCGGAGAATATTTTGTTAATGCTCTTCTGAAAGAGATTGTACTAAGTGCCAGCAGTAGCTCACGCACAATAAAGGTTGAACAACTGATAAATGAACCTGACGCAAAAAAAATAAATTCTGAAGTGAAGCTGGCAAATGACTGTAAGTTTGTAAAGATTATTCTTGAGAGGCCATCAGAAAAGGAAACTATTACAGAAATTAATCTGGAAGACATTCCCATAGGAAGCGAAATAGGTATAATCTTTAATTCAGATAATACCGCAAAAACAATAATTTTCCAGGAAATTGCAGAAAATTAGTTTTAAAAATTACCAAATCCTAAGTTTGGGAACTATTAAATTTTACAAAAAAGGTGAGTTATTCACCAGGAACTAATTGATTAAAAGTACAAAAATATATTTGCAAAAAAGTTTTTAAGTGTAAAATTTTATGGTGTATATTCTCAATAATATACACCATAATAAACAAATATGTTAATTAAAGTGTATAATAATGAGAATAAATATTTTAGATAAAGATTAAAAAAGAATGGCTGAAAGGATGGAGCTCTAAGAAAATATAACAAATAATAAGAATTTTTTAAAAGACGTATTATGCACTTTTAGGAACTAATTCAAGTTTCAATTCACAATCCAGGATTTCAGCAATTCTCTTTATTGAATTTAAAATAAATATCATGTTTTTAATTGTTTTTGTCTCTTAAAAGAAGTATATTATATGTATAAAATAAGTATATCAGGGAGGAATTTGTGAAAAAGCAAAAAATAAATCTGACAATAGATAAAGACTTAATTGAATTTGCAAAATTATATGCAAAAGAGCAGAGGACAACTGTTTCTGAAATGGCAACTCAGTTTTTTTTAAATTTAAAAAAAGCAAAAAATAATGATTATACTGAAATAATAATTTCAGATCCTGATTTTAATAACCTGATGCTTGAAACAATAAAAAAAATAAGAACCGGAAAAGAAAAATGGTATTCATATGAAGAGGTATTTAAATGAAAGTTCTTTTTGGAGAAGCTTTTTTAAAATCACTGAGAAAACACTCTTCAATAGAAAAAGAAATACAAAAAAAAGTAGACTTAATAATTGATAACCCGTTACTGTATGGGGAACCTCTTAAAGGTAATTTAAGGGGGTTTTACAGTACACCTGTTAAAAAAAACTTTTTAATCATTTATCTGTATTGTCTTCCATGCAGAAAAAAGGGAGATTACAAAATAGTTCTTTGTTCTGAATGTGATAATTGCCAGGATGATACTATTAAGTTCATAGCACTTGGTCCTCATGACACAGCTTATAAATAGCAAATTATATGATGATTATAATGAATAGTTATTTAAAAAATACAATAACAATAAATTCAATTAATGTTTTACTAATATTAAAATTCCAGTAAAATATTAAAAGTTTTAAATATCATAAGAAGAAAGGAAGTGAATGAATTATAGAAATAAAATAAAAAAATTTTTTGTTATTTTAATAATTATAATTACTGCATTTTCAATATTTTTTGGATTTACTTCGTGTAAAAAAAACAAAACTTCCAATTCTTCTAATACAAGTATTACCCAATCGACATTAACTGAACAACAAACTACTACGAAAACTGTAAATGAAGATTTTTATAAAAGTTCTTCAACAGAATTTGCTGATTATTCTTTTATCTCTCCGAAAGGCTGGACATTAACCGAAGAAAACAACGGAGAAAGAATATTACTAAAAAGCATCAGTCCTTCAATGGCTGAAAGTATAATTGTTTCAGTAGAAAAGATGGAGCAAATTAAAGACATTAAAGATGAAAGTGAAGTTCCAATAAAATATTTATCTGATCTGAAAAATATAAAAGATAAAAAAGATTTACCAGAAGAAGATATTATTATATCTGATATTCAGTCAAAGATTTATGGATATGAATATACATTACTGCTTGGTGACAAACAGAAAGCCATTGATTTATTAAGTTATATTAAAAATGACGGATACCTGTATGTTATTAAATATATGGGTACAGGTTCTAATATTGTTTCTGAAACTGTCATATCTGATTTTAAAAAATTTCTTAAAACTTTTTCTTTAAATTCTCAGGATGAAAGTGCAAAAAAAGCACAAAAACCTGATTCTGTAAATATATTAATATTAGGAGATGACAGTGCATTTGACAGGCCAGGGGGAAGAGTAAATGGCAGGACAGATATAATTATTATATTTCATCTTAATTTAAATACTGGTGAAGGTACGATAGTTACAATTCCAAGAGATACATGGGTTAATATTCCAGGGCATGGTGAGGGTAAAATTAATGGTGCTCATGCAATTGGAGGCAATGAACTGACAATTAAAACCACTGAAGAATTATCAAATCTAAAAATTGATAATTATATAATTACTGATTTTGATGGATTTAAACCGCTTATTGATTTTTTAGGTGGTGTTACAGTTGAAGTAAAAGAAGACTTATCGGATTCATTTTCAGGATGTTATTTAAATGCTGGAGTCCATCATTTAAATGGGGAACAGGCACTTGCTTTATGCAGGAACAGGCATAGAAACGGTGAACCTGGTCAGCAGGGTGGTGCTTATGCAAGAGAAAGGGAAGCTGCAAAAGTAATTCTTGCACTTTACAGCCAACAAACAACATTTGAAAAATTTATTAAAATACCTGCATTTATAAATTTTCTTTTAAATTATGTATGGACTGATTTTACATTTAAAGATGTGATTAAATTTTTACCTTCATTTGGTAGAATAAATACCGGGAAAGTAAAAATAACAACTATTCCATCCTGGCCTGAGATGGTTGGCAATGCAAGTGCAGTAGTTTATGATAAAGAGGCAACAAAAGAACTTTTTGAGGAGATTAAAACCCAGTAAAAATTAAAAGATTATGTCAAATTTTACGTCCTCTTGACAACGTTCCTTTGACATTAAAATTTATTGACTTTTAAAAAATTACTGTTTAATATTATAAATTGCTTTTTTTTTAATCCTTATATTTTCATATTTTTTTAAGCGGAAGTGGCTCAGTTGGTAGAGCATCACCTTGCCAAGGTGAGGGTCGCGGGTTCGAGTCCCGTCTTCCGCTCCATTTTTGGGTCTTCACTAGAAAGCGGGGCAAGCCATTTTTTTAAATAAGTTCAAATTTCTTTATTTGATATGAATTTTTCACCTGATATATTGATATATATTATAATCTAATTTTTCTATATTATTTCTATAGAATTAGTAGAAATATTTTTTCTTTTTAATTTCTTAATATTCTTATTTTGTGCTAAAATATTGATTTAATTTTTAAAGTTATTTATATAGGATTAATTAATATAATTAATATTGAAAATAATATTAAAAAAATAATTACTAGTATATTAAAATTCAAAATTAATTCATAATATTGAATTAAACGGAAAAATATATGAAAAAGTTAATTATTGAAAATTCAGGTGAAGTTAATCATGAAGAAGGTTTAAGTATATTTGATATAATTTCAGACAAAGACAAACAAACTGCTAAAAAAGCAATACTGGCAGAGATTGAACTTAAAGATGGCTCAAAAAAGCTTGTTGATTTAACTTTTAAGGTTAATGATGATTTAAAAATGAAATTATTATTTCCTGAAGATGCAGAATCTCTTGATACATTAAATCATAGCACTTCTCATATTATGGCTGCTGCAATAAAGAAAATTTATCCTGAAGCAAAGTTTGCCATTGGACCATCTATAAAAGATGGATTTTATTATGATTTTGAATTAGACAAAGTCATATCTCCTGAGAATTTAAAACCGATTGAAGATGAGATGAAAAAAATTATTTCATCTAATTACTCTTTTATAAGAAAAGAAATAACAAAAAATGAAGCAAAAAAGATATTTAAAGATAATCCATATAAACTGGAACTTATTGATGGTATAAATGATGAATATGTTTCTATATATGAAACTGGTGATTTTATTGATTTATGCAGCGGTCCTCATATTATTTCAACTTCAAAAGTAGGGGCATTTAAGCTATTAAGTGTTGCTGGTGCATATTGGCGTGGCAATGAAAACAACAAAATGCTTATCAGAATATATGGAACTGCTTTTTTTAATAAAGAAGATTTAAAAAATTATCTTGAAAGAATTGAAAGAGCAAAATTAAGTGATCATAGAAAAATAGGCAAGGATCTTGAACTTTACAGTTTTCATGATGAAGCACCAGGATTTCCATTCTGGCATCCAAAAGGCATGATTATAAGAAATATAATTATTGATTACTGGAGAAAAATTCATCAGGAGAATGGTTATCAGGAAATCCAAACTCCAGTTATTTTAAGTAACCAGTTATGGCATACTTCCGGGCATTGGGATCATTATAAGGAAAATATGTACTTTGTTAAAATTGATGGTAATGATTATGCAATAAAACCCATGAATTGTCCGGGTGCAATACTTGTATATAAGTCAAAACAACACTCATATAGAGAATTTCCAATTAGATATGCAGAACTTGGGCTTGTTCATAGACATGAAAAATCAGGAGTTCTGCATGGCTTATTTAGAGTGAGAAATTTTACTCAGGATGATGCACATATATTTGCATTAGATGAGCAGCTTACTGCAGAGATTACCTCGATAATTAACATGATTGGGAAAATGTATAGTATTTTTGGATTTAAGGATTATCATGTTGAACTTTCTACAAGACCTGCTGATAGAATTGGTTCAGATGAAATGTGGGACATGGCAGAACAAAAACTTGAGGAAGCTATTAAAGAAAATAATCTTGTGTATAAAATAAACCCTGGTGATGGAGCATTTTATGGACCAAAAATAGATTTTCATATAAAAGATTCACTTGAAAGAACTTGGCAATGTGCCACAATCCAACTTGATTTTGCAATGCCGGAGAAATTTGATATTACATACATGGGTGAAGATAATTTAAAACACAGGCCTGTAATGCTTCATAGAGTTATTTTGGGAAGTGTTGAAAGGTTTATAGGGATATTAATTGAAAATTATTCAGGTAATTTGCCCTTATGGATTGCGCCTGTTCAAATAGCAATACTACCAATTTCAGATAAATATCAACAGTATTCTGATAATGTATTTAAAAAATTAAAGGAGGAGGGATATAGAGTAGAAATTGATAACAGGGTTGAATCTTTAAATAAAAAAATCAGACAAGCAGAGTTAAGCAAAATTCCATTAATGGTTATAATTGGTGAAAAAGAGCAGGAATCAGGAACTATCACAATAAGAAAAAAAGCTGGGGGTGATATAAAAAATATTGAAATTAAAGAGTTTATTAATATCTTAAGAGAAAATATCGAAAATAAAAAAACTTATTTTGAATAATTCGTCTATTATATTATAAATATTATTAAGATCATTAAATTCTGCCTCTAATAATTTTAAGATATTGTTTTTTTGAAATTAAAATGTTAAAAGTTTTTTTAAAAGCACTAATAAAAGGTATTATCATAAAACGGCATAATATTTTTTTTATACTTATTTTTTAAAAATGTTTTATAATTATAATATTGCTTTTTAATTATATCTAAATCTTTGAGGTGAAAAATGACATTAAAAGAAAAAATAAAATTAAAATCTACGACTACTGCAATAAGAGGCGCAATGAAAATAATGCCTAAACTTTCAGATGAGCAATGGCTTAAAATTATTAGAGGCAGAATTTATAAATTAAAGAAAAAAGAAGAAAGAGATTTTATGGAAAATCTCCTGATAAATATAAAACATAAAGTTAATGATGTTGCGCCATCTGTTAGAGAAAAAATTGTTATGAATCTTATTAATAATGCCATGATTCAGGGGCAACCAAGAAGACAGGATTTTGCAAAAAAATATGGAATTAATCCGCCAAACCATCTTGTTATTAGCCCAACTATGACGTGCAATCTTAGATGTTTTGGATGCTATGCATGGCAATACAGCAAAAAAAATGATTTACCGTATGATGTTTGCAATAGAATAATTGATGAAGCAAATGATATAGGTATATATTTCTTTGTAATTACTGGTGGAGAACCATTTTATTGGGAACATCTTTTTGATTTTCTGGAAAAACATAATAACTCATTTTTCCAGATTTATACTAATGGACTTTTAATTGATGACAGTGTTGCTGAAAAGCTTGCACAGCTTGGTAATGCAGTTCCTTGCATAAGTGTTGAAGGTTTTAAAGAAGAAACTGATGAAAGAAGAGGTGCTGGAACATGGGATAAAATTATGAATGCTTTTGATGTCTTAAAAAAACATGGAGTTATTTATGGTTTTTCAGTAACTGCAACCAGAAAAAATAATGAACTTGTAGTTAGTGATGAATTTATAGATCTGATGGTTGAAAAAGGTGTATTTGTAGGATGGTATTTTAATTATATTCCAATTGGAAAAGAACCGGATTTAAGTTTAATGCCTACTCCAGAGCAGCGTGATTATAGAAGAAAAAGGATACTTGAGATAAGAAAAACAAAGAATATTACTGTTGCTGATTTCTGGAATGATGGTAACCTTGTTCATGGATGTATGGCCGGTGGTAAAAATTACTTGCATATTAATGTTAATGGCGATGTTGAACCATGTGTTTTTGTACACTTTGCTGCTGATAATATCAAAGAGAAAAGCCTTGTTGATATAATAACCTCACCATTCTTTATGGCTTTCAGGAAAAGACAGCCTTACTCAGATAATCTTTTAAGACCATGCTCAATTATTGATAATCCACAGGTATTAAGAGATATAGTTGCAGAAACAGGAGCGCACCCAACACATGAAGGTGCTGAAACAATTATTACTACTTTAGCAAAACCCCTGGATGAATATGCGGCTGAGTGGAAAGCTCATGCTGATGAAGCATGGGATAAAGAATACAATACCTATACTGATTCAGGGCAAAGAGTTGCGGGATAGATTTAAGATATTGAATTACTAAAAATCTATTATCTTAATAAAAAAAAATATATTGGACAAAATTATATAAAATTTATATAATTCGATCACAGCTATTTTCAGTTTAGTTTAATTTTTGTATTTTTATTATAATTAAATTTTAAATATTTATTTTAAACTGAAAATATAAGCATAAATTTAAAAATTTTAAAGAATAAAGAAATAATAAATTTAATATTTTAAGATAAAACGTATTAAATAATTATTTTTAATTTGAAATTAAAAGTAGAAATCATCTATTTCTCACCAGATTGCGGCTTTAATAGCAAGCATATCTGGTTTAAGATAAATTAAAAATAGGTAGTAGATGGTTTGTGCTACCTATTTTTTTATGTTAAAAATTAGTGGAGGTGTAAGTTAAATAATTAAAAAAATTCGTATCAATGAACAAATACGGGTACCAAAAGTCAGATTAATATCTGAAGAAGGTAGCCAGCTTGGTATAGTACCTATAGAAAAAGCAATTTCATTGGCTAATGAAGCAGAGCTTGATCTTGTTGAAGTTTCACCTGATTCTGATCCACCTGTATGCAGAATTATGGATTTTGGTAAATACAAATACAAGATGGAACTTAGTGATAAGGAAAGAAAGAAAAAGCAATCTCAAGTAACAATAAAAGAAATAAAAATCAGACCTAAAATTAGTGGTAATGATTTTATTATAAAAGAAAAATATATTGAAAAATTTCTTAAAGAAGGGCACAAAGTAAAAATATCAATAATTTTTAAGGGAAGAGAAATAGTTCATAAAGAAATTGGAGAAAATCTTGCAAAAAAACTTATGGAAGATTTGAATGGTAAATATATTTTAGACCAGCCTCCAAAGATGGAAGGTTTTAATATTATAATGGTGCTAAGCCCTGCATAATTAATTAAATAACTAATTAATTTATATATCATTAAAAACTTCTTATTTTTTTAACTTGGTTTTTTTAACTTGAATAATTTTTTTCATGTTGTATATTTGATTTTATTTTTTTAATAGTTTTTTAGTTATTCAA
>JAMDEN010000129.1:0-48720 GCA_023487035.1 Actinomycetota bacterium | reverse complement strand
CAATTCTATAAGCTGATCCTCTTAAACCATAATAACCCTTTGTTTGCTCTAATATTTTTTTAACTTGGTTTTTTTAACTTGAATAATTTTTTTCATGTTGTATATTTGATTTTATTTTTAAATTTTAGATTTATTTTATTTAAAATTTAAGGTTTTAAAGTATTAAAAATAAAAAAATATCTTAATATAGATAGATGGAGGAAAAATGCCTAAATTAAAGACTAATAAAGCGGCTGCAAAAAGATTTAGAGTAACTGGAACAGGTAAAATTATGAGGCAAAAAGCTTATAAAAGTCATATCTTAACTAAAAAAAATGCTGATAGAAAAAGAGAACTTGGACAACCAGCATTAGTTGATAGGACAAATTTAAAAACAGTAAAAAAACTTTTAGGAAAGTAAAACTTTAATTAAAAAATTTTTTTATAAAATTTTTTATTATAGATTTTTTCTTTTTAATTTTAGATTTAACTTAGAAAGAGGTGTCGTAAATGGCAAGAATAAAAAGAGGAATAATAAAAAAACAAAAACATAAAAAAATATTAGAGCAAACAAAGGGTTATTATGGTTTAAGAGGATCAGCTTATAGAATTGCTAAAGAGCAATTAATGAAATCGCTTAGCTATAATTATATTGATAGAAAAGCAAGAAAAAGAGATTTCAGGAGACTTTGGATTACAAGAATAAATATTGCTGCCAGATCAAATGGTTTATCTTATAATGAATTTATAAACGGTCTAAAAAAAGCAAATATTGAAATCAACAGAAAAATGTTATCAGATATAGCTGTAAATGATGCAGAATCATTTAAAAAATTAGTTGATGCTGCAAAAGTTCAGTTGTCTGCTTAGATATTCAGATATTTATAAATATTTAAAGGTAAAAATAAAATTATAAAACAAAACTACAGGAAATTTTTAATATTAAATAGCATTTATAAATTATTTAATGGAAGAAAAAATAAATTTATTAAAACAGGATTTAAATAAAACGTTTGAGAATTTTACTAATGATAAAAAAGAAGTAAAATCTTTAAATGAATTGGATTTGCTTGAAAGTAAATATCTTGGTAAAAAAAGTTTAATAGCTCAAACATTAAAAAATATAAATGAATTTCCTCATGAAGTAAAACCATTTGTAGGTAAAACTGTAAATGAAGTAAGAAATAAAATTGAAAATGAAATAAAAAATTTAAGAGATGAGTTAAACCTTATTGAATTTGACAGGAAACTAAGAGAAGAAAAATTTGATTTAACACTTCCTGGCAGGCTATTACCTTTAGGGAGTAAAAATATTATAAATAAAGTTATAGAAGAAATTCAGGAAATTTTTATTGGTTTGGGGTATGAAATTGCAGAAGGCCCGGAAGTTGAAACAGATTATTATAATTTTGAAGCTTTAAATCATCCTCCTGACCATCCTGCAAGATCACTGCATGATACATTTTTTATAGATGATAAGATCTTGCTAAGAACACATACATCACCTGTACAAATCAGATATATGGAAAAAAATAAACCCCCTGTGTATATAATTGCACCAGGAAAAGTGTATCGTAAGGATTATGATGTTACTCATACTCCGATGTTTACTCAAATAGAAGGGCTGGCTGTTGATAATAATATTAATTTTGGCAATTTAAAGTGGACTCTTGAAACTCTTGCACATTCTTTTTTCGGGAAAGATAGGAAAGTCAGATTCAGACCTCATTATTTTCCATTTACAGAACCAAGTGCAGAAGTTGATGTTTCCTGTAATATTTGCGGTGGCAAAGGATGCAGAGTATGCTCAGGAACAGGATGGCTTGAAATACTTGGAGCAGGTATGGTTGATCCTAACTTATATAAATATGTTAATTATAATCCTGATGAGGTGACAGGATTTGCATTTGGAATGGGAATAGAAAGAATGGCAATGCTTAAGTATGGTATTGATGACTTAAGGCTTTTCTTTGAAAATGATATAAGATTCTTAAGACAATTTTAAATCTATAGATTTCTTAATATATTAATATATTAATATTTTTTATTAATATTAATATTAATAAAAATAAATGATTAAAGTAAATATAAGGAGTATATTTTAAGTGAAAATTACGTATAGCTGGCTGGAAGAATTTGTTGCAGATCTTAAGGATTTTTCTCCACAGGATATTGCAAACAAACTTACAATGAGCGGTACTGAAGTTAAAAGGCTTGAATATACTGGTGATAAATATAAAAATATTATTATTGCCCAAATAGAAAGTTTCATAAAACATCCTAACGCAGATAAACTTTCACTTTGTAAAGTTAATATCGGCTCAGAAATATTAAATATAGTTTGCGGGGCAAATAATTTTAAGGAAAAGGATTTAGTTGCTCTTGCCCTTGAAGGAGCAAAAATAGGTGATTTTACTATTAAAAAAAGTAAAATAAGGGGAGAGTATTCAGAAGGCATGATGTGTTCTGAAAAAGAACTGGGCCTTTCACAGGAATCAGAGGGAATTTTAATATTAGAGGGTAATTATAAACTTGGAGAAAGTTTTGCTCGTCAGGTTGGTCTTGATGATTGGGTTTTTGAAATCGAAGTAACTCCAAATAGACCAGATTGTTTAAGTGTTATTGGTATAGCTAGAGAAATTAGTGCAATTACTGGTTTAAGATTTAAATCTCTCGAGTATGATTGTCAAAATGAAATCAATATTAATAAAAATTTTCAAATAGAAATAAAAAACTTACAACTTTGCCCAAGATATTCTGCAAAAATATTTAAAGATATTGTTGATAAAAAAACTCCTGACTGGATGAAAAACAGGCTTTTGCTATGTGATATAAGATCAATTAATTTAGTTGTAGATTTAACAAATTATATAATGCTTGAAACCGGTCAGCCATTACATGCTTTTGATGCTGAATTACTTGCTTCAAATAAAATAATAGTAAGAACTGCTCAAAAAAATGAATCAATAACATTAATTGATGGGACTGTAAGAACTCTTAATGAAGATACTATCGTAATTGCTGATGAAAAAAATGCAGTTGCTATTGCAGGTATAATGGGAGGCAAAGATACTGAGATAAATGAGAAAACAAAAAATGTTTTTCTTGAATCAGCAAATTTCTGGGGACCCTCAATAATGAAAACCTCAAAAAAATTAGGGTTAAGAAGCGAGGCTTCTAACAGATTCGAAAAGAAAATTGATCCCATGCTAACAATAATAGCATTAAAAAGATTTGAGGAACTTTTAAATAAAATAACCGGCCAGAAATTTGAAAAAGTCATTTATGATTGTTATCTTGATGTTAATAGGGAAAGAAATATAAATTTAAGATTTAGCAAAATAAAGCAAATTCTTGGAATAGACATTGAAAGGAAAGCTGCTTCTTTAATACTTGAAAGACTTGGAATAAAAAATAAAATAAGCGATGATTATATTTCTGCTCTTGTTCCTTCTTTCAGATTTGAAGATCTGGAAAGAGAAATAGATTTAGTAGAAGAAATAGCAAGAATTTATGGATTTGAAAATATTCCAACACAAAAACTTGATTCAAGGTCAAGTCATGGTAAATACTCTTATAGTCAAAAAATGACTATGAAAATAAGGCAAACTCTTGAAGATTCAGGATTTAACGAAGTTATTAATTATTCATTTATAAGTCTTAAGGAATTTAACTTTTTTAAATTAAACGAGGAAACCAGCTTTAAAGATTATGTCAGGATATCGAATCCTTTAAATGAAGACTTTGAAATTTTAAGAACAACTCTTTTACAATCGCTAGTTAAAAATTTAAAAGATAATATTTCAAGAAAAATACTGAATTTAAGAATTTTTGAAATATCTAAAGTATTTTTTAAAGATAATTCCGGTAAAAATAATTTACCGATTGAAAAAACCAGACTTGCAGTATTATTATCCGGAAAAGCAAATTTAAAAAGCTGGAATTATAGTGAAAGAACTTATGATTTTTATGATTTAAAGGGTTTGCTGGAATATCTTTTTGAAAAATTTCTTTTAAAGGATAGTTTAAAATTATTAAATAATGAATATAAGTTTTTTCATCCATCAATAAGCGCAGATATTAATTTTAATAATGAAAAAATTGGTATCATAGGTAAAATTCATCCACAGCTTGTTAATTTATTGGATATAAGACAAGATGTTTATTTTATGGAAATTGATTTGGATAATTTTATAATTAAATCAGATAAAAAGCAGCAATTTAAACAAATTCCGCAATTTCCATCTATTAGTATTGACTTAGCTATTGTTATAGATGAAAAAGTTACAAATAGTGAAGTTGAAGAAGAAATATATAAAAATGGCGGAAAAAATCTTGTAAATTTAAGATTATTTGATTTATATAAAGGCAAGCAAATAGAAGATGGCAAAAAAAGCCTTGCTTACTCACTTGAATTTAGAGCTGATGACAGGACTTTAAAGGATTTGGAAGTTGAGATTATTTCTAAAAGAATAATTGAGAACCTTAACAGAAAATTTGGCGCTGTTTTAAGACAATAAAGACTGCAATTTAACATTCATTGCAAGATTATTTATTTTTTTCTCTTATTAAAGGTACAAAAGCAACATCACATATTTCATCTTTTAAAATTTTATTTTTTAGTTTAGTAATTTTAAATAATTTTTGATCAAATCCAGTTAATCCAACAGGAATTATCATAATCCCGGTATCTTTTAACTGATTAATTAAAGAATCAGGTATATATTCTGGAGCTGCTGTTACAATTATTTTATCAAAAGGCGACTCTTCAGGCCAGCCATTATAACCATCAGAATTTTTAAAATATATATTTTTATAATTAAGTTCTAATAAAACTTTTTTAGCTTTTTGCATTAACTCAGGTAATTTTTCAACAGTAAAAACTTCATTTGCTATTTCAGCTAAGATTGCTGTCTGATAGCCTGAGCCTGTTCCGATTTCAAGCACTTTGTCACTTTTTAATAATGAAAGCTCTTGAGTCATTAATGCAACAATATAAGGTTGTGAAATTGTTTGTCCTGAACCTATAGGGATGGGATAATCAGAATGTGCTTCATTTTGATATACTTCATCAACAAATAAATGTCTTGGGACTTTTTCCATCGCCCTGATTACATTATTATCCTTTATATTTCTGTTAATAATCTGATAACGTACCATTTCCTGTCTTAATCTTAAAAATTTATCTTTTTCTTCCATAATTTTCTTAGAGTTATTTAAAAATTTTTAATTAATTGTAAAAATAAAATTTAATTTATAATCTGCTGAATATATAATTTTTTAAATATTCTTATCTTCATCGTTATGGCTTTTTAAATTAATTTCATTTTCATTTTTAATGGAGCTATTAATGGAATTGTTTATAGCAATATTTTCTATTAACCTTGTAAATTTTTCTTCAAGAATTCTTATTTTTTTATAAATATTAAATAAAAATAAAAATATTACCAATATTGATAAGGCTATAAAGAAGTCAAATGCGCTTTTAAAACCAAAAAAATGTGCGGTTTTTACAGCAAAATCCGGAAAAACCGATATTAAAATTAATGCTATTATTATTAAAATCCAAAAAATTAATTCATTTACAATTAATTTTTTATCTTTAATTTTTATAAAAATATTTATAATAACAGCAATGATAAAAATGATGGAAATTATATATATGGGATGCATTTAAACCTCCATTATCCAAAAATCCATTTTAAAAACATTTTTGATACTATATAAAAACTATTATAAATTTTTTGTCCTTTTTTTATTGAATAATCAGAATAGTTGACTGTTACAGGTACTTCAATATATTTTATTTTTTTTAACATTATTTCTTCAATAATTTCAGAGCAATATTCCCACCCGTTGGATTTAATATTAATTTTTAATGCTGCTGATTTGCTTATTGCCTTTAACCCGTTATGAGAATCACTGGATAAAATTCCATACATTAAAAACATTAAGAATGCTCCTAATTTCAAAATAATTTTTTTAAAGACAGGGACATTACTCATATTATTTATAAATCTGTTACCGAGAGTTATTTCTGCCTGATTATTAATTATGGGACTTATAAGATTTGGTATATCTTTTGCAAGATGCTGTCCGTCAGCATCAAAAGTTATCATTATTTTAGCATTCTTTAATAAGGCGTAATCTATACCAGTTTTTATTGCAGCTCCAGGTCCCATATTTACAGGATGTTTTATTAAATCTACATTAAAATTTTTTACAATACCGGATGTATTATCAGTAGAACCATCATCAACTACTATGATATTTTTATATCCATTATTAATTAAATCATTTAAAACAGTTGGTATCAGAGAAGCTTCATTATAAGCAGGAATTATTATATATATTTTATCTGATTTAAACATAACTGAAAATTAAAAAATATTTAAATATTTTTAATTTATTTTTAATAATAAATCTTCTGCATCAAAATAAATACCACAAGTTGTTAATTTTAATTTTACACTAAAATTACCTATTTTTGTCGGGATAATTTTAAATATAAGGTTAATCTCATTTCCAGCATTTACAATATAATTATCACTAACCCACATATACATCCCTCTACTTATTCCAGGATTCTGATTAATATATCCTTCACTAAGAACTCCCTCAAATTTTAATCCTTCCGGTAATTTCAGTTCTATAGAATTTATCTTTAAAACATCATTGCTATTATTTTTAATTTTATATTCTATAACTATTTCTTTCCCGAATTTTAATTCCTGACTTTTAATGATACTTTTTATTTTAATCCTTGGTTCTGCTTTTGTTATTTTGCATAACTGAAGATTTTCATTATATCTGTCCCAATAAAAAGGTTGGCCGATCTTCTCTGTTGTGAAAATTTTACTTATTGCTGCATCATTTCCAATAAAATATACAGAAGTTCCACTTGATACCTGTTTAATTATATTTTCAAAATTATACTCAACATCATTATTGCTTATTATTTGAATATTCTTTTCTTTTTGCTCAAATTTCCCTATAAAAATACCTATATTAGTTGAAGCGGTATAAACATAAAGCTTTGCATTTTTATCCATTGATTTATATGCATTATCCCAAAATAAGTATATACCCGAAGGTTTTTTTAAATTGCATTTTTCATAATTATTTGTAATTAATGAAACAGGTAATGAAGCAAATAATAAGAATAAAACAATAAAAGAAAAATATTTGAAAGTTTTTAAATTAAAAGCTTTTTTGTTTTCTTTTGATGATAATTTATTAAATAAAATTTTTAATAAATCAGTAAAAAATAAAAATCCAAAACCTATATAAACAGACATTATAAGCATTATATTAAGAGTGTAATTTAAGACAGCCCAGTCAAGATATTGAGTAGTTATGATTAAATTAAAAACTATGGCAAGAAGTAAAAATGAAGCAATTTTCCAGTTTTTCTTACATAAATATATAAATCCGATAACGGCAACAATTACTAAAATAATTCCATAGTTGTTTTTTATTAACTTCAAATAATCAAGCATTACTTTTAATATACCTGGCAGATGCTTGTCTCCGAAACTTCCACCAAAAGTTCTACCTGATTCTTCCCGACCAGTTACAAAATATATAAATTTTAAAAGTGTATTTGCTTTTCCAAACCCTTGTTTTGATCTTATATAAATATAAGAATATGAAAAAAGAGGTAAAATAAAAAATAAAATACTTAAGAAAATAACTTTAATATTTTTAAATATTTTAATATTGATAGTTAATATCAAAATTAAAAAAGCAGGCATTATAAAAAAGGCAATAGGATGATTAGTTAATAAAAGCCCAAGACAAGCAAAACAAAAGTATAGATTTTTTCTAAGTTGATTTTCCTGATATTTGAAAATTGCAAATAATAATAAGGCAATATAAAAACTATTTAAAGTATCAAATTCAAGCCTGTTTGCATAAAACCAGTAAGGATATACAAATGCAAAAGAAAGTGAAGCAATAAGGCTTAAAAATTCATTTTTTATTAATTTATTAATAGACATAAATAAAAATAATATAGTAAGTGAACCAAAAACCGCTGATATTAAATTTAATCTTAATGCAAGTGGACCTATAGGGATTATTGAAAATAACTTACCTGTTAAAGAAAAAACAGGATATCCTGTTGGTGGAAGTAAAAACATTTGTGGAAGTTCAACCATATACCATGACGTATCACCACCAATTAATTTTCTTTCAAGGGTTAATAAATAAAATATTAAGGGAATTATTGACGCTAATATAGCAAATAATAATAACCTATATTTTAAGTAAAAATTTTTTATTTTTTCTATTTTAATAGTCATAATAAAAAAATTTTTAATAAAAAATATTAATTATTATATAAAAAATTCATGTATAAAAATATAATTTTATTAATAAAAAGATGATTTTATTTATTATAACTTAAAAAAATGACTTTTACTTTAAAAGAAAAAATTTTAAAAAAAATTTTTTTATAATTGCATAATATGTAAAATATATGTATAATATGCATAATTAAATATTAAATAAAGTAAATTATCTAAAAAATATTAAATATTATTTTATAAAAGGTAAAAAATGAATGATAAGATCAAAGTAGCTATAGTAGGAGGTTCAGGTTATACAGGAATTGAATTAATTAAAATTCTTGATAATCATAAAAATGCGGAAATTAAATATATAACATCAAGAACATATGCGGAAAAAAAAATTGCAGAAGTGTTCCCATTAACTTTAAGTTTAAAAAATAATTCAGAACTAACTTTTATCGATGAAATAAAAAAAGGGGACTTAAATAGTGTAGATGCAATATTTTTATGTCTTCCTCCTGGTAAATCAATGCAATATGTTTCAGAAATAGTGGAAATATTTAAAGGTAAGATTATAGACTTAGGTGCAGATTTTAGAATTAAGGATGAAAATGAATATGAAAAATGGTATGAAAATGAGCATATTTTAAAAGAGTATATTCCTGAATTTGTATATGGCTTAAGTGAAATTAACAGAGAAATAATAAAAAAGGCAAAATATATTGCTAATCCAGGGTGTTATCCAACTGCAGCTTTATTAGCCTTAGCTCCAATATTAAAAATAAAAGAATTAAAAATTGAATCTATAAATATAGATTCTAAATCTGGAGTAAGTGGAGCAGGTAAAAAGTTAAAAGATGAATATTTATTTTTAAATATATTTGATAATTTTTATGCATATTCTGCTATAAATCATAGGCATATACCTGAAATGGAGCAGGAAATTAACAAAATAAGCTCTAAAAAAATAAAAATATGTTTTACTCCGCATATTTTACCTTTGGATAGAGGTATATTTTCAACTATTTATGTTAATTTAAAAAAAGATTTAAATATTACAGATCTTGAAGATAAAATTTATCAGTATTTTTATAATGATTATAAATCTGAAATATTTGTTAAATTTTTAGGTGAAAATATTCCTTCTCTTAAAAATGTTGTTGGAACAAATACTGCACATATAGGTTTTATTTTTGATAAAAGGACTAATGTAATAAAAATTTTTAGTGCAATAGATAATATATTAAAAGGTGCTTCAGGACAGGCTGTTCAGAATATGAATATAATGTTTGGTTTTAATGAAGATGAAGGTTTAAGATTAAACAGTATTTATAATTAAATTAAAATCAGTTAAAAATAATTTATAAGTGAAACGGAAATAACATGAGTAAGGATTTAATTGAATATTATAACGGAATTGAAAAGTCAATTGAAGATATTTATAAAAATAAAGCTCAAATTTTACTTGAAGCATTACCGTATATTAAAGAATATTTTAATAAAATTGTAGTAGTCAAGCTCGGGGGCACCATAATGGATGATGATAAAAGCCTTATGAGAGTTCTTGATGATCTGATATTAATGAAATATGTAGGTATAAATGTAATAGTTATTCATGGTGGGGGAAAGCAGATTACAAAATTAATGGAAGAAAAAAATATAAAGGTTGAATTTTGTGATGGCATGAGAATTACCAGTAAAGATGCAATAGATGTAGTAAAAATGGTCTTGCTTGGTGAAGTTAATTCAAAAATTGTATCATTTTTAAATAGACATGGAGAAATTGCAGTTGGATTATCAGGAAATGATGCAAATTTTGTTAATTGCAAAAAAAAGATTTACAAAAAAGATAATAAAGAAATTGATTTGGGATATGTTGGTGAAATTGTCAAAATAAACATAGATTTTCTTTTAAATGTTTTAAGTAATGGTTATATTCCGGTAATTGCAACACTAGGTTCAGATAATAAGGGAAATATTTACAATATTAATGCTGATACTTTTGCATGTGAAATTGCGTCCAAATTTAAAGCAAAAAAAATGATACTTTTAACTGATGTTGATGGAATAAAAATAATGATAAATTCAAGCGAAAAGCTTATTTCAAAAATTTCTGTTTCAAAATGCCGCAAATTAATTGAAACTAAAGACATAAATAAAGGAATGGTTCCCAAGGTAAATGCTTGTATTGATGCATTAATGAATGGAGTGGAAAGGACACATATATTAAATGGTAATGCCGAACACTCCATTTTAATAGAAATATTTACTGATAAAGGAATCGGGACAATGATAGTAAAAGAATGATTAATATTAATCTATGAATAAATTATAATTAGATTATAAATAAATTATAAATATTATATGTATTATGTATTATTAAATTAAATGTATTATAAATTACTTTGAAATTTTTATTTAAAAAATAATTTTTAAAAAATTAAATAAGTAAGGATTATAAAATGACTGATTTAACTAAAGATGGCACAAAAATTAATGATAGTAAAAAAATTTTAAAAAATACTTCCTTATATGAAGAAGGAATGAAGTTCTTAATGAATACTTATTCAAGACAACCTGTTGTATTTGAAAAAGCTAAAATGCAATATTTGTGGGATGTAGAAGGTAATAAATACACTGATTTTACTGCAGGTTACGGGTGTTTAAATGTAGGGCATTCCAATAGTGAAGTTGTCTTGGCTATTAAAAAACAGGTTTCTAAAATTATTCAACCATCAAATATTTATTTTAATGAACCACAAGTAACTTTAGCTAAACTATTATGTAATTTAACTGATTTTGGTGAAAAAGTTTTTTTTGCTAATAGCGGTGCAGAAGCAATAGAAGGAGCAATTAAACTTGCGAGAAAATACTCAACAGATAAATACAATAAAGACAGATATGAAATTATTTCTTTTTATAATTCTTTTCATGGAAGAACTTTTGGGGCACTTTCAGCAACAGCACAAGTTAAAAAACAATCATTGTTTGAACCATTGCTTCAAGGTTTCAGATATGCTGTGTTAAATGATTTAGATTCAGTAAAAGCTAATGTTAATGATAATACGTGTGCTATCTTAATTGAACCAATACAGGGTGAAGGTGGCATAAATGTTACAGATGAAAAATTTATGTATGAATTACGTAATTTGTGCACAGAAAAAGATATTTTATTAATACTTGATGAAATTCAGACAGGATTTGGAAGAACAGGCTCACTTTTTGCTTATGAGAATTACAATATTATTCCTGATATTCTGGTAGTAGCAAAAAGCCTTGGAGGGGGTATGCCAATAGGAGCTATAATTTCAAACAATGAAATCAGCAAGGCTTTTGTTCCAGGTTCTCACGGATCTACATTTGGAGGTAATGCAGCATCTTGTGCGGCTGGGGTTGCTGTTTTAAATTATTTTAAAAAACATGATTTGATAAAAAAATCAGAAAAAATTGGCAATTATTTATTTTCATGTTTAAAAAATCTTCAAGAAAAATATATAAATTTAATAAAAGAAGTTAGAGGCAGGGGACTTATGCTTGCTATTGAATTTAAATTTCCTATTGCGGGAGATTTGGTAAATTTAGCACTAAAAAATAATCTTTTATTAAATAAAATTTCTGATTTTACAGTAAGATTACTCCCGCCTTTAGTAATTACTAAAAAAGATATAAATAATTTAGTTAATTTTTTAAATAAAACGTTAAAAGGATTTGATGAAAATGAAAAAAATTAAAAGAGATTTTTTAACATTACTTGATTATTCAAAAGAAGAAATAAAATATCTTATTGAACTTACTATGGATGTTAAGAAAAATAAACTTAAATATAGTAAAGTTTTAAATAATAAAAATATTGCATTGCTTTTTGATAAACCTTCAACAAGAACAAGAATATCTTTTGAAGTAGGAATAAACCAGCTTGGAGGTAATTGCCTGGTACTTGATTCAAAAACTATGCAGTTAGGTAGAGGTGAAACATATTCAGATACCGCTAAAATTTTTAATTCTTATCTTGATGGGGTTGTAATTCGTACTTTTAAACAGGAAAATATTGATATAATTGCCCTAAATTGTGATATTCCTGTTATAAATGCATTAACGGATAAATATCATCCATGCCAGATTTTATCAGATTTATTTACATTATATGAAAGCAATTTGCTTTTTAAAAAAAATATGAAATTTGTTTATATAGGTGACTCAAATAATGTTTTAAATAGTTTACTTATAGGGTTTACAAAATTAGGAATCGATATAACAGTGGGATGTCATCCAAAATATGAACCTGATAAAAAGTTAATGGATATATTAAGAGAAATATCAAAAAATAGCGGTAATAAAATAACAATAATAAATGACCCTATTGTTGCTGTTAAAAATGCAGATGTCATTTATACAGATGTATGGGTAAGTATGGGAGATGAAGAAAGTACTCAAAAAATCTATGATTTAAAGCCATATCAGGTAAATAAAGACCTTATATCAAATGCAAAACAAGATGTTAAAATAATGCATTGCTTACCTGCACATAGAGAGCTGGAAATTACTTCTGAAGTTTTAGACAGTTCAAACTCAATAGCATGGACTCAGGCTGAAAATAGACTCCATACTCAAAAAGCACTTTTAACATTCTTGTATTCATAAAAATTATTAAATTAAAAGCAAAAAACTATAAATTTTAAAAATATTATAAAAATAACGATGAGTAATTCAAAAAGATTAAAAGAAATAGTAAATATAATTAATACAAAAAAAATTTCATCTCAAGAAATGCTTTTAAAAGAACTTAAAAAAAAGGGCTTTAACATAACTCAGTCAACAATTTCAAGAGATCTTAAAGATTTAAGGCTTGTTAAAAGGAGAAATATTGATGGAGAAGAATATTTTGTAATAGATAATAATATTTTTCCTGAAAAAAAACCTTTAAGTTTTGAAAAACTCGCATCAAAATTAAAGGAAAGTGTCATATCTATAAGAAATACAGGCAATATTATTGTTATAAAAACTTATCCTGGTGAAGCTCAAAGTGTTGCAGCTTCTTTGGATAGCATGAACTATAATGAAATTTTAGGAACAGTAGCAGGAGATGATAATATAATATGTGTTGTTGACACAATTGAAAACACATTAAAGCTTATGGATATTTTAAAAAATATTTAGTTTATAGTTTTTATTTTTAATTTTATTAACAAAAATTTAATTATAAATACTAAAGATTAATGAATATAAAAAAATTATTTGAATTTAAATTATTTGAATTTAAATAAAAGAAAGGAATCAAATGAGACAAAAACTAATTCTTGCTTATTCGGGTGGTCTTGATACAACTGTTGCAATTAAATGGCTACAGGAAAATTATGATGTTGAAGTTATTGCTGTATTAATTGATTTAGGCCAGCCTGATAATCTTAACGATGCTTATGAAAGAGCTCTTAAAACAGGTGCTTCTAAAGCTTATATAATTGATGCAAAAGATGAATTTATAAATGATTATATTTACCCTTCTTTAAAGGCAAATGCAAAATATGAAAAAAGATATACTCTTGCCACTGCTATTGCAAGGCCATTAATTGCTAAAATTCTTGTTGATTTTGCGAAAAAAGAAAACGCTTCAATGATTGCTCATGGATGTACAGCTAAAGGGAATGATCAGGTCCGTTTTGATGTTGGTATAAGAAGTTTAAACCCGGATATAAAAATTATTGCTCCAATGAGAGTATGGAAATTATCCAGAGAAGAAGAAATAGAATATGCTCAAAAAAATAATATAAAAATAAATGTTACAAAGAAAAGTATTTATAGTATTGATGAAAATTTATGGGGAAGAAGTATTGAATGTGGCAATCTTGAAGACCCATGGAGTGAACCTTTGGAAGAAATATATAAGTGGTCAAAAATAAGTAAAAATGAAAAAGATAATGAATATATTGAAATTGATTTTGAAAGTGGAGTCCCTGTTTCATTAAATGGCCAGAAACTAAAACCGTTGGATTTAATACTTGAAATAAATAAAATAGCCGGTTCTTATGGGATAGGAAGAATAGATATGGTTGAAAACAGACTTATAGGGATTAAGTCAAGAGAAATATATGAAGCTCCAGCTGCTGAAATTCTTATCGAATCTCATAGACAGCTTGAAAGTCTTGTTTTAGATAGAGAACTTCTTCATTTTAAATATTTAATTGAAGATAAAATTTCTGAAATGATTTATTACGGTTTATGGTTTACACCGCTAATGAAGTGTTTAAAAAAATTTGTTGAAGAAAGTCAGGAATATGTTTCAGGCACTGTAAAAATAAAGCTGGAATATAAGAGTTTTAATGTAGTCGGGAGAAAATCTCCATATTCAATATATGATTATAATCTTGCAACTTATGATAAGAACGATATGTTTGATCCAAAATTTTCAGAAAGTTTTATAAAAATATGGGGGTATCCTTATGAAATACTTGCAAAAAAGGGAAGATTAAATGGATAAAATCTGGGATGGAAGAATAAAAAGTAGCACGAATAAACTTGCAGATAATTTTACATTTTCACTTGATGTCGATATAAAATTATACAAATACGACATTATTGGAAATGTTGCTTATGCAGCAGGACTTAAAAAAATTGGAATTATTTCAAATCAGGAATTATTAAAAATAATAAATGGCTTAATCAAAATAAAGGATTATATAGAAAACAACAAATTTTCCAGTTCTGAATATGAAGATATCCATAGTTTAATTGAATATGAGCTTAAAAATGAAATTGGAGAAGCAGCTGGTAAAATCCACACAGGCAGAAGCAGAAATGATCAGATAGTTCTTGATGAAAAACTTTATTTAAAAAATGCAATTATTGAAATTCTTGAATCTTTAACGAATCTTGAATTAACCATAATTAAATTAGCTAAAAAAAATGTCAATATAATTTTTCCTGCTTATACTCATTTGCAAAAAGCACAGCCTGTTCTTTTTTCGCATTATTTACTTTCATTTTTTGAAAAATTTTATCGGGATATTAACAAGTTATTAACAAATTTTGAAGAGTGCGATTATTTACCTCTCGGCTGTGGAGCATGCACTGGAAGTGGTTATGAAATTGACAGAAATTATTTAAGCAAATTATTAAAGTTTAAGTATAAAGCTGTAAATAGCATGGATGAAGTATCAGGAAGAGATTATTTTCAGGATTTTGTTTATAATCTTTCATGCATAATGATTCATTTAAGCAGATTTTGTGAAGATTTAATTATTTATAATACAAATGAATTTTCCTTTATTGAAATAGCAGATGAATTTTGCACAGGAAGCAGCATTATGCCTCAGAAAAAAAACCCTGATATCCTTGAGCTTATAAGAGGTAAAAGTTCTCTTGTGGCAGGTAATCTCTTGCAATTTATTTTATTACAGAAATCTTTACCTTCAACATATAATAGAGACTTACAGGAAGATAAAGTTATAGTTTTTAATGCTTTCAACCAGACATTATCATCAGTAAAAATATTTAAAGAACTTATAGATAATATAAAAATAAATACGGAAAATATTAATAAAAGTATGAAAAACCAATTTCTGGAGGCAACTGATATAGCTGATTATCTTGTAAAAAAGGGTGAAACTTTCAGGAATGCTCATAATATAACTGGAAAAATTATAAGATATTGCATTGAAAATAAAATTAATCTGAATGATTTAAGTATTAACAAGCTTAAAGATTATTCAAAATTTTTTGATGTTGATTTTTTCAAAAAAATAGCCTTAATTGAATGCATAAATTCAAAAGTAACTGACTGCGGGACAAACAGCAGCAATGTTAAAAATAATTTAAAATTTGCTACAGAAAGAATAAATAAAATTAAATTTAAAATTGAAAAATTAAAATTAAGAATACCTGATTTTAATAATCTGATGAAAGAAATACAAAATGAAATGGATTGATAAACTGCCACCTATTATTTGCGGCCATATGGCTTGTGATTCTATAGGTTTAAATATATTTTGTGATTTTCTTGAAAAGCAGGGTGTAAATATTATAAGTGGCTCAGGGTTTTACAGATATAAAAGAAATGGATAAGAATAAACTTGAACTGGTTTCTCCAGCTGGAAACTGGGATCAACTTAAAGCAGCTGTTAATGCAGGAGCTGATGCAGTTTATCTTGCTTATGAAAAATATGGGGCAAGAGCTTATGCGGAAAATTTTAATTTAGAAAATCTCCAAAAAGCAGTTTATTTTGCACATGCAAATAATGTAAAAGTTTATTTAGCATTAAATACATTAATTAAAGAAAAAGAACTCAATGATTTCATTGAATTTATTTTTAATGTATTAAAAAATATAAGTTTTGATGCAGTTATTGTACAGGATTTTGCCGCGGCCAAAATTATAAATGAAATTTATCCTGAAATTTCCATACATGCAAGTACTCAGTTAAATATTCATAATTCACTTTCATTACAATTTCTAAAGGAATATGGTTTTAAAAGAACAATTACTGCGAGAGAAATGACACTTGAAGAATTAAAAGAAATGACTGCAAAAAAGGTAATGGAAATTGAGATATTTGGACACGGCTCACAATGTTATTCATACTCCGGCCAATGTTATTTCAGTTCATTTGTTGGTGAAAGAAGTGGTAATAGAGGAACATGTCCTCAGCCATGCAGAATGAAGTATGAACTTGTTAGAGAACATAAGCAGGAAGGTAATAATTTTTCAAACAACGTAAGTAAAAATGAAGAATTAATTGGCAAATATTATTTTTTAAGTAAAAGTGATTTAATTACTGTTTTTCATCTTCCTGAAATAATTAAAGCAGGTATAAATGCTTTAAAGATTGAAGGAAGAATGAAAACTCCTGAATACGTTGGCATAGTTACTAAAATATATAGAAAATACATTGATTTGTTTTACGAATACCCTGAAAAGTTTATTCCTGATAAAGAAGATATTTACAAATTAAAACAAATTTTTTCGAGAGAGATTAATGAAGGTTATTTAAATAAAAAATTTCCCGATAATATAGTTTCTTTAAAAAAATCAGGTAATATAGGAAGTTACTTCGGAAGAGTATTAAGAATCGAATCTGAAGATTTTTCTAAAAAAAATTATAAAAATATTTATATAAATTCAGAAATTAATTTAAATAAAAATGATATTTTAGAAATATGGACAAAAAAAGGTAATGAGAGAATTACTGTAAGTGATTATGAAATAATATCAGAAAATAATAATGAAAAAAAAATTTATAAAATTAAAACAAGTAAAAATATAAATTTAAATATAAATGACAGGGTATTTAAATATTTTGATTACAATCTTGATAAGGAAGCAAAATCCTTATACTTATCTAAAAGAAATAATTTTAAAGAAGATAATATTATAAAAAATGAATTTAATATTGAAAATTATTATAAATTAAAGTCATTATTAAATAAAAATAAAGACCTTTATAAAAATACTAATTCGTTAAAAAATGAAAAGATTTTTAATAAGAAAATCAATGTTAATAATGAAATCATAAATGATTTTAATAGTTTTAATAAAATATTATCAATTTCATTGTTTTTTTATAATGAAAATAAAAATTCAGAATTAATAATTAAAAATATAATTAATATTATTAATGCAAAAAATAAAAAATATAATAATAAATTCTTAAATATTAATTTTTTATATGAAGATTCTTATAATTTATTTATAAAAAATGATGAAGAAGATTTAAATAAAGTTGTAAATATTTTTGAAAAAATAAAAATAAAAAATGTTAATTTTTATATCGTAACCCCAAATATAATTTATGATGAACAATTAAATATTTTAGAAAAAATTTTAATAAAACTTATAAATAACGGTATAAAAAATTTTTATGTATCAAATCCTGGAATTTTATTTTTATTAAATAAAATATCAAATTTCTTACAATTATCTTTAAATATTATACTTGGTTATAATTTTAACTTATTTAACAGTTTTGCAATCAGCGAAATAAAAAAACATTTGAATTTGAATATTAATATATCTGGTATAGTTATATCTGCAGAATTAACTTTACTTGAAATAAATGACATAATTTTAGATTTAAAAAATAACACGAATCTAAAAAAATTTTTAATTACAACAGATTTTTTTATATATAGTTATGGCTTTTTCCCTATAGTGACTTCTAGAGTAAGATATAAAGAACTTAATGGTAATTTCAATGATTTTAGTGATTATATTCTTAAAGATTTAAAAAATTTTAAATTTAAAATTAGCTATGATTATTTAAATAATATTCAATTATTTAATGCAAAAAAACACTGTGTGATTTTTGATTTAATTGAGATTATTAATAATAATATAAATGGATTTTTAATTGATTTAAGATTTCTCGAAGAAGAAGAAATATATTTTATATTTAAATCTTTTATCGATGGATTAATGCTTATAAAAAATATGAATACTTTAGAATTTAACGGGAAAAAATCAAAATCAAATCAGGATCTTTTTAAAAAATATAAAATCATGTTAGATAATTTAAAAAAATCACCATTTCTTACAAATTATACAAAGGGTCATTTATATAGAGAGGTTTTATAGTATTTTTCATATTATAAGAATAATATCATAACGGCTATATGAAATTTTTTAAAGAAATAAATATAAAAATTTTTAATAAAAAGATTTTTACAAATTTACAAATAATATAATTTAGTCTTACTATCTTATCTTAGATATAATTATTTTTATTTAAAAATTTTTATAATTTTTTTCTTCTATATCTATTTGGTTGTAGAAGTTGTAGATGACGTTGTACTGGAAGAAGTAGTTGTTGTTGAAGAAGTTGTTGTACTTGAACTTGTGGAAGATGAGCTTGTAGTAGTTGCACTTGTTGTAGTACTTATTGTTTCAATGGTAATTGTAACTTTACTTCCAAAATTTATATATGTGTTTGCTTCCGGATTTTGAGCTGTAACTTTTCCATTTGAGTCAGAAGCAGGTAAAATTTCCACAATAAATCCTGCTGAAGATAACAATTTAACAGCACTTTCTTTATCCAATCCTGTAACAAGTGGAACTTTAATTCCCTTACTTATCGAAATTGTTACAGTTTTGGATTTATCGTAAACAGTTCCAGCAGGAGGGTTTTGATTAAAAACTGTATTTATAGCAGCGCTATTCTGGTCTTCAATAAAATTAATATTTGTAAAGCCAGCATTATTTAAAGAAGAAACTGCATCATTTTTACTCATACCTATAACATCAGGAACTGTACCTGACGGGTTAATACCTTTACTTATATAAATTGTAATTTGAGTATTTATATCAATATCAGAATCAGGAGAAGGGTTTTGATTAAATATAATATCTGGCGGCTGATTACTGAAATCATAGACAATATTGGATACCTTAATGCCTGATCCTGATAAAATGCTTTCTGCAGTATCTTTTGTTTGCCCTATTAAATTAGGCATTTTTAAAGTTTGTTTCCCCATACTGATGTATATAGTAATTTGCGGGTTTATATTATCAATTGCTTCAACAGTAGTGCCCCCAGGAGGGTCTGTTTTAAAAACAATACCGGAATCATATTCATTATTATTTTCTGTAACTTCGTTTATGTTAAAATAAAGCCCTTGTAATGCTTGTCTTGCTTCATCAGCAGTTACCCCGACAAGTTCAGGAACTGTTATTTTATTATGTATATTACAATATTTAGTTGGCGCCATACCTTTAACAAAAAGTCTGTATTCAAGCCTGTCAGGCGGACACCAGAATGTTGGAAGCATGCCTGAATCTTTACAAACTTGGACTTTGGTTAAACCATTTTCCGGTGTTTTAAATTGTACAATTGGTTTCCCTTTTAGTGCATTTTTCATAAAATCAGCCCAAATTTTAGCAGGAAAAGCTCCGCCTGTTACAGGTATTTTATTAATAGGCTCCATTGCTTTATTACTTTCCTGATAACCCATCCATACTATTGTTGTAAGTTCAGGCGTATATCCTGCAAACCAGGCATCTCTTAAATCGCTTGTTGTTCCAGTTTTACCTGCAGCAGGTCTGCCAATATTTGCAGCTTTTCCTGTCCCTTCAGTAATTACTTTTTGAAGAATTTGGGTTACAAGAAATGCCTGAGGTTCTTCAAAAATTCTTTTTGTGGTCGGACTTTTTACAGGATCATACTCATATAAAATATTTCCCTTTGAATCAGTTATTTTTAATATGCATACAGGTTCATGGTAAATACCTCCTGATGCTATTGTTGTAAAAATTTTACTTACATCAAGCGGGGTAATTCCTTTTTCAAGTCCTCCAAGCGCAATTGCGGGATTACTTCCTATATCAGATATATTCATATCATTTAAAAGTTTTTCAACATTTTTAGCTCCAACTTTCATTATTAATTGTGCATAAACAACATTTACAGAATGAATTGTTGCATCAACTATATTCATCGGGTTAAGAGGTTCCTGAAATTTTTCACCGCCATAATTATCAACTATCCAGGGTTTTGATCCAGGTATATCTATGGTAATCGGGCCATTAGGATTAAATGTAGTTTCAGGCGGAATATTTTTAATAATAGATTCAAGCAAAACAGGCACTTTAAAAACTGAACCTGGTTGTCTTTTACCTTGTGTAGCTATATTAAACTTGCTAGTTTTATAATCTTTACCTCCAACAATTGCATAAATATATCCATTATTTGAATCAACACAAACTAATGCATAAGAAGGTCCAATAGGTTTTTTAAATATATTTTTAAATGAATTTTCTGCTTTTATTTGTAAATCTTTATCAAGAGTAGTATAAATTCTTAGTCCGCCTTTAAATACATCAAAATCTGTAAATTTTTTATCATAAAGCTGTTGTTTAACATAATCAATAAAAAAAGGTGCAAATCTGTTTTCTTCTTCATTATTTTTATTTGCTGAACTATTTAAAACCACAGGGTCTTCAATAGCCTGTTTATATTGCTCTTCATCAATGAATCCCTGTTCCTTCATTAATTCTAAAACAGTATTTCTTCTATCAATTGCTTTATCAAGATTATTGAAGGGAGAATATACTTCAGGAGCTCTTAAAAGCCCTGCAAGTAATGCTGCTTGTGATATGCTTAAATCATTTGCACTTACTCCAAAATAAGTCTGAGCTGCTTTTTCAATTCCGTAGGAGCCTGCGCCAAAATTTACTGTATTTAAATACATTTCAAGTATTTTATCCTTTGTATAATTTCTTTCAATTTGAATTGCAAGGATTGCTTCATTTATTTTTCTTTTTAACGTTTTTTCCTGGCTGAAATAAATATTTTTTACATATTGCTGGGTAATAGTACTTGCACCTTCGGAATAATTTCTATTTCTAATGTCAGTTATTAAAGCTCCAATTATTCGTTTATAATCAACTCCGGAATGCGTGTAAAATCTTTTATCTTCAATAGCAACAACAGCATTTTTAATATTTTGAGACATTTTATCGAAAGGAATTATTTCTCTATTTTCACTTGCATGAAATTCAGTAAGCAGGCTGCCATCAACAGCATAAACTTTTGATGTTTCAGCTATTGGAGAGGGTGTTAAATTTTCAAGCTTAGGTAATTTCTTATAATAATAAAATGCAAATAAACCACCGACCAATAATATAAAGCATAATACTATAATAAAAGCTATAAAAAAACCAAAGAAGCAGCCTTTTATAGACTTGCTTTTTCTATTTAATCTGGAATTAATTATTTTTTTGTTATTTTTCATTGATATTTAAATTTTAAATTAATTTATATAAATAAAGCAATATTTTATCACTTTTGGAAATAAAGGTTATTATTAATTATGTTATGTAATTTTTTATTAAGAAGAAGGTTTCTTAATCCTGATATTTAAAAAAGTGCACTTAAAAATTTATATCATTTATATCATTATTTTAAAAATAATTTTATTATATAATTCGTGTTTGTTTATAAATTTATATTTAAAAATCAAAGATATTAAATTATAATTTTTCTATTATTTTTTTTGTTATTTAAAAATTTTTTTAGTTAAATTATTTATGGAAATTAAGCATAACGTATGTTAGTATTGTAATAATTTTTTTTAAGGTTTTGTGTATATTTTATAAGGGAAAATAAAAGGCATAATGGTAGAAAAAGATTTAGAAAAGCAGCTTAGCAGTATTTTAAAAGGTGTAGAAGACGTTATTCTTCTTGATGAATTAAAAATTCTTATAAGTAACTCCATAAAATATAACAAACCATTAAATATAAAATTAGGACTTGACCCCACAGCTCCTGATATTCATTTAGGACATACAGTTGTTCTTACCAAATTAAGACAATTTCAGGATTTAGGACATAAAGCTATATTAATAATCGGGGATTTTACTGCAAGAATTGGAGATCCCAGTGGCCGCTCAGCTTTAAGACCAAGCTTAAGCCCTGAAAAAATTGAAGAAAATGCAAAAACATACATGAGCCAGGCTTTTAAAATTCTTGATGAGTCAAAAACCGAGGTTATAAAAAATTCAACATGGTTTGAGCCTTTAAAATTTTCAGAAGTATTAAATATTACTTCAAGATTTACCATTGCAAGAATGCTGGAAAGAGATGATTTTAAAAAAAGATTTTCTTCTAATCTTCCAATTACAATAATGGAATTTCTTTATCCCTTAATGCAGGCATATGATTCTGTTGCAATAAATGCTGATGTTGAGTTAGGAGGGACAGATCAAAGATTTAATTTACTGATGGGCAGAGAGCTTCAAAAAGAATATGGACAAAAGCCACAAATTGCTATTACCATGCCAATTCTTGTTGGTTTGGATGGGGTTCAAAAAATGAGTAAAAGTCTTGGAAATTATATTGGGGTAAGTGAGAATCCAAATGAAATTTTTGGTAAAATAATGTCAATACCGGATAACATAATGATTGATTATTTTAATTTACTTACAAGACTTACAAAAGAAGAAATAACAAAAATAAAAAATGATATGGAAAACGGAAGTTTAAATCCTTCAATAGCCAAAAGAAAACTTGCTTCAATTATTGTTGAGAATTTATATGATTATAATACCGCAAAAAATGCTGAAGATAATTTTAATAAAATATTTAAGGAAAAATCAATTCCTGATGATGTAAATGAATATGTAATAAATAAAAAAGACTATCCGTCAGGTAAAATTAAAATCATATCCCTTTTAAATGAAAGTAAACTTTGTTCTTCTAATAGTGAAGCAAAAAGGATTATAGAACAAGGAGGATTAAAAATAGATAACAATAAAGTTTCTGATATAAATCTTGAATTAAATATTGATGAATTAAACTCAAAAATTATACAAAAAGGGAAAAGATATTTTTTGAAAGTTATTGTTAAATAAATATTTTATTAATTTTTATTAATTATTTAATAATTATTAAGCATTATATTAAAAATTATTTTAAAAAATTAATAAGTAATTATAAAGCGGGAGGCTAAAATAGTGCTAATTACCAGAAAAAAATTTTTACAAATTTTTAGTGGTTCAATTGCCGGATTTGCTTTGTCAAATTTATGGTTACCAAAACTTCTTCAGGCAGCTAACGTTAAAAATGGGAAAGGAAGACTTCCGATTGTATGGTTTCAAGGTCAGAATTGTTCAGGTTGTCCTGTAAGTTTTGTAAATACTGAATATCCAAGTGCTGATGAAGTATTAATTGAGGTAATAACTCTTGAATATCTTCCAACAATAATGGGTGGTACAGGTGATGTTGCAGTTGATATACTTGAAAGAATGATTACTGATGAAAAAGGTAAATTTATACTTGCAATTGATGGTTCAATACCTGTAGATTCAGATGGCAATTATTGTAATGTCGGGGAAATTAATGGCAAATCAATAACAGCTCTTAAATGGATACAGGCGCTTTCTTCTGCAGCTGGTGCAGTTGTAGCAATAGGAACCTGCGCAACATGGGGTGGTATACCTGCAGCACCACCAAATCCTACAAAAGCTAAAGCTGTAAGAGATATTGTAAAAGACAAACCTGTAATTAATATTCCAGGCTGTCCACCGCATCCTGATTGGATTGTAGGTACATTAGTTCATGTATTAAAATACGGAATACCAACTCTTGATGATTTAAATAGACCAGTAATATTTTTTGGTCCTGATAAGATAGTTCACGATAATTGTGAGCTTAGACAGTATTTTGATGCAGGAATTTTTGCAAAGGATTTTGGACAAAAAGGCTGTTTATATGAGCTTGGCTGTAAAGGACCTGTAACTCATTGTGATGCTCCTGTACGTGGTTGGAATAGTGGAGTAAACTGGTGTAACAGATCAGGAGGACCATGTCTGGGATGTACAGAACCTACATTTCCTGGCGGTACAGGTTCAGGCTTTTATGAAAAACTTCCAGCTGTTCAGGTACCCGGACTTTCTGAAATTAATGCAAATGCAAATACAATTGGAATAGCTTTAGGAGGAGCAGTTGGGGCAGCAATAGCAGGGCATGCAATTGCAAGGGCAGTTAGTGCTAAAAAATTAAAACAAAAATCAAAACAAAATAGTGATGTTGAAAATTCTGATAAAGTTATGGAACAATCAAATACACAAAAGGAGGGAAAATAAATGGCAGAAACCATAGTTATTGACCCATTAACAAGGATAGAAGGCCATCTTAAAATAGAAATAAAAGTAGAAAACGGGAAAGTAGTTGATGCTTTAAGTTCAGGTGAAATGTTTAGAGGAATTGAAATAATATTAAGAGATAGAAGTCCTGAAGATGCACCAATGATTGTACAAAGGATTTGTGGAGTATGCCCGCAAGTTCATGGCACTGGTTCTGTATATGCTTTAGATGATGCATTTAAAGTAACTCCTCCAAAAAATGCTAGAATAATAAGAAATTTAATGCTTGGAGCTAATTTTTTACAATCCCATATTTTACATTTTTATTTGTTATCTGCACTGGATTTTGTAGATATTACTGCAATTCTTCAGTATAAAGGGATGGATTCAAAACTTATTAAAGTTAAAGAATGGGTAAAAGCAGATATTGATGCCGGTAAAAAAGATGCTGGGGCACCTTTTTTACCAAGATATGAAGGAGATTATTATATAAAAGACACTGATTTAAATATACATGGTATTTCAAGCTACTTGAAAGCTATTGAAATAAGAAGAAAATGTCAGGAAATGCTGGCAATATTTGGCGGAAAAATGCCGCATTGTCAGACTCTTGTAGGTGGTGGAGTGGCATGTGTACCAACCCTTGATAAAATAATTGCATTCAGATCAAGACTTTCGGAAATAAAAACATTTATTGAAAAAACATATATTCCTGATGTAATTGCTGTAGCAAAACTTTATCCTGATTATTTTACAATAGGCAAGGGTGTAGGTAATTTTATGAGCTATGGTGGTTTTCCTGAAAATGAAACTCAATCACAATGGCTGTTGCCGCAAGGCTTATTAATAGATGGAAAAACTGAAAAATTTAATCCTGATAAAATAGCAGAATTTGTTAAATATTCCAGATATTCTTCAGGCACAGGATTAAATCCTTATAAAGGTGAAACAGTACCGGATTATAATAAAGAAGGAGCTTATTCCTGGCTTAAATCACCAAGATATGACAATAAAGTAATTGAGGTTGGTCCTTTAGCAAGGATTTTAATTGCTTATTTAAATAAATCAAATAAAGATATTAATTCTCTTGTAGACAGTGCTTTAAATACTTTAGGTGTTGCACCTGATGCTTTAATATCAACATTAGGCAGGCATGCAGCAAGAGCTCTTGAAGCAAAAATTTTAGCAGACAGAATGGAAAACTGGCTTGATGATCTTGATCCAAACGGACCGGTTCATACTAAATATACAGTTCCAAAAAAATCAAAAGGTAAAGGTTTAACAGAAGGGCCAAGAGGTTCCTTAGGACACTGGATAACAATTGATAATTACAGAATTTCAAATTATCAGGCAGTGGTGCCTACTACATGGAATGGTTCTCCAAAAGATGATAATGGAGTTCCAGGTCCATTTGAACAGGCACTCATAGGCACACCTGTTGCAGATATTAAAAACCCGATTGAACCTGCAAGGGTTATCAGATCTTTTGATCCCTGTCTTGCTTGTGCAGTTCATGTAATTGATGTTGAAGAAAATAAAATATATAAATTTAAGTTATAATTAAAATAATAATTAAAAGTAAAAGTAGTATTATTAATTATTTATTGTATCTACACAAAAACAGGGATAAAAACACAAATATGAATAATTTATAATAGCTACATGTAAATTGTAACAAAAATAAGAAAAACAAATAAGTTTAAAAGGATATTGTTTCATTAATTTCATAAAGACAGGAGTATAAATGGAAGAAACAAAAACTCTACCTGTAAAAAAGATAGGTGATGCTACTTACATTTTTAAGCATACAATAGTTACAAGAATTATGCATGGTTTACATCTGATATCAATGATAATGTTAATATTAACCGGCTTTTATATTTATGCCCCTGCAACATTCAGAATATTTCCTGATATGGATGTTGCAAGATATATACATTTTATATTTATGTATATAATTGGTTGGGCAATGATTTATAAAACTTATTATACAATTGTAACTGGTGAAATTAAAGAATTAATATTCAGATGGAGAGATTTACTTGAATTGCCAGCGTTAATAAAATATTATCTTTATGGGATATTTGTTGGTGCACCGAAAAAGGATTATGGAAAATATAATCCTGGTCAAAGATTAATTTATAGCATGTGGCCTGTGCTTCTTCTTGCTCAAGGTATTACTGGAATTGCAATGTATTTTACTCAAAGATGGTCTGCTTTTAACAATATTTTCGGGGGACTTCAAAATATTAAATTTATTCATTTTATAATTTGCTGGATATTTGCAATTACAGTTGTAGCGCATTTTTATTTAGGTTCAACTGGCCCTAAAGTTCTTGATTTTTATAAATCAGTTATCACTGGTTGGGAAAAGCACGGTGAAAAAAAATAATTTAAATTTTTTTATTTATAAATTTAATTTATATTAAATACTTTTTTATATTAAATTATATTAAGCATTAATTGTCATCTTTTAAATTTTAAAAATTAAGTTATTAAATTATTAAATATTTTTTTAAATTAATTTATTGTTTAAATGAATCTTATTATAGGTCTGGGAAATATTCTTTTAACAGATGAAGGAATAGGAATACATGTATTAAAAGAGCTGGAGAAAAGAAATAATATATTAAATGCGGAATTTCTTGATTTAGGGACTTCGTCTTTGGATTTGGAATATTTTATAAAAAATGATACAAAAAAAATAGCAGTAATTGATTGCATTAAAACTACCGGGTGTAATTATGGAGAGATATTTAAGCTTTCTTGTGATGATTTAAAGAAAAAAAGAAATTCAGGTTATTCACTTCATCAGCTTGAATTTATAGATTCCATAAATTTAATTTTGTTATTATCTGAATTGCCTCCAATATTAATTTTTGGAATTATACCTTATGATACTAAAAGTCCTTCACTCAATCTATCAGAACCTTTAAAAGAAAAATTTTCAGTTATTACAGAAAAAATTGAAAATGAAATAAATATTTTTTTTAATCAATAAATCTTACTAAATTTAAGCAGTATCAGATATTTTTAAATTTTAAAAAAATTTTAAATTTTAATTATGATGTTAATGTTAATTAATAAACAACTTAAATAATTATTAAATAGTATTAAATCAAAAATATAAATTAAATGATTTAAAACCACCCCTTTAGAAGAAATAAATTGTTTAATTAATTTTTACAAGCTCTATTATTGATATTTTAAAAAATGTAATTAAAGACAGAGATGTGAAAAAAGTATTAAAAGTTAATTTTCTTTTAAACCCTTATGGTGGAATTGATTCTGAATCCGTAAAGTTTTATTATGAATTTCTAACTAAAGATAATGAAGTTTTAAAAGATGCAAAGCTTATATTTAAAAAAGAAAAAATAAAAACCCGATGCAGAACTTGTGGAACAATTTTTGAAAGTTTAAAAATTGTTCCACAATGTAAAAAATGCGGCAGTTCTGATTTATATGTTTCTTTTCCTGAAGATATTAAAATAAAATCAATTGACGTATAAAAAATTAATTAAAACTTACAAAAAAATAATTTTATAAAAATATTTTATTAAATACTTGATAAATAATAAAATTGGATTTAAATTAATTAAATTATTTTTTAAAAAAGAAAAGGCATGTAAAAATTAATTAAACAATTTATTTCTTCTAAAGGGGTGGTTAAACCATGGTCATTACTCCTGTTATAGGTAAAAAAAATTCCCAAAATCAGAAAGCAAGATTACTGGAGTACAAAGATTACTCGGATGCCCCAATAGAAAATCTTTATGAAAGATTTAATACCTCTATCAATGGTCTTTCACAAGAAGAAGCAGAAGAAAGACTTGATACTTATGGATATAACGAACCTGCCAGGAAAAAGAAAAAAAATGTAATTTTAAGA
This sequence comes from Actinomycetota bacterium, assembly GCA_023487035.1. Taxonomy (GTDB): domain Bacteria; phylum Actinomycetota; class Humimicrobiia; order Humimicrobiales; family Humimicrobiaceae; genus JAMDDL01. Next base: position 19,994 of record JAMDEN010000129.1, on the reverse strand, counting down.
TTTTTATTTACTTTTCTTAATCCTTTAGTAATAGTTTTATTAATAATTGCAACTACCTCATTATTTCTTGATAATAAAATTGGTGCATATCTTATTTATTTAATGGCTTTTATAAGTGTGACACTAACCTTTTTTCAGGAATTTAAGGCTGATAAAGAATCAGCAAAATTAATTGAGATGGTTAGCTCTACTGCAACTGTTTATAGAGATAACAAACTTACCGAGATAAAAATAAAAGAAATAGTTCCCGGTGATATTATTTTTCTTTCTGCGGGTGATATGATACCTGCAGATTTAAGGTTAATAACATGTAAAGATTTATTTATAAATCAAGCTTCCCTTACCGGAGAATCCTTTCCCCAAGAAAAATATCCTGTTTCAGATAATAAAAATTTAAAATCAATTATTGATCTTAATAATATTTTGTTTATGGGTTCAAGTGTTTTAACTGGTACAGCACTTGCAATCGTAATCCAAACAGGCTCAAAAACACAATTTGGTGAACTTGCGCAAAAAATAGTAAAGATAAGAACTGAAACAAGCTTCGATAAAGGATTAAGAAAATATACCTGGCTAATGATAAGGTTAATGTCAATCCTTGTTGTTGTAATATTTGCCATAAATGCACTTACAAAGAACAATATACTTGAAGCATTATTTTTTGCTCTTGCAGTTGCAATAGGTATGACTCCGGAAATGCTGCCACTTCTGGTTGCTATTAATTTATCCAAAGGTGCTATTTCAATGTCAAGAAAAAAAGTAATAGTTAAAAGGTTAAATTCTATTCAGAATTTTGGTGCAATGAATATATTATGTACAGATAAAACAGGTACATTAACTATTGATAAAATTGTTCTTGAAAGGCATTGTGATATAAAAGGCGAGGAAGATGAAGAAGTACTGAAGTTCACTTATATTAATAGTTATTATCAGACCGGATTAAAAAATCTTCTTGATAGAGCAATTCTTGAACATGAAGAACTTGAAGAAGAAATGTTAAATTATAAAAAGATAGATGAAATGCCATTTGATTTTTCAAGAAAAATAATGTCAGTTGTAGTTGAAAGAGATAATAAAAGACTTTTAATCACAAAAGGTAGACCTGAAGAAATATTTAAAAGATGCACTAAATATGAATATGATGGTAATATTTATAATATAGATGAACAAATATGGCCTGTACTTAAAACCGAGGTTGAAAAATTAAACTTTGAAGGATTTAGAACTGTTGCAATAGGATATAAAGATATTCTTACAATAAAAGATGTGTATTCCAAAGAAGATGAAGAAGGACTTATTTTAAAAGGTTATATTGCTTTTCTTGACCCTCCGAAGCCAGGAGTAAGGGAAACGCTTAAATTATTAAATGAATTAGGCATTGAGTTAAAAATATTAACTGGAGATAATGCCCTTGTTACAAAAAATATTTGTGATTATGTTGGAATAAAAATAAAGGGGTCTGTAAATGGAGACAATCTTAATGATCTAAGTGATGATGAAATAAAAAAAGTAGCTCTGGAAAATACAATATTTACCAGATTAACTCCAATTCAAAAAGAAAAGATAATAAAAGCATTACAGTCAGAAAATAATATTGTAGGATTTTTAGGTGATGGAATTAATGATGCACCAGCTTTAAAAGTAGCAGATGTTGGAATTTCAGTTAATAATGCTGTAGATATTGCAAAAGAAACTGCAGATATAATTTTACTTGAAAAAAGTCTTTCAGCTTTGGAAGATGGAGTAATAGAGGGAAGAAGAGTTTTTGGTAATATAGTTAAATATATAAAAATGGGTTCAAGTTCTAATTTTGGTAATATGATTAGCCCGACTATTGCAAGTATTTTTTTAAAATTTCTACCAATGCTACCAATACAAATTCTTCTTAATAACTTTTTATATGATTTATCACAAATAAGCATTCCGACAGATAATATTGATCCGGATTATATAAAAAAGCCAAAGCCGTGGGATATACAATTTATAAAAAGATTTATGTTTATTTTTGGTCCGATAAGTTCAGTTTTTGATCTTATAACTTTCGGGGTATTAATTTTAATGAAAGCACCCCAGGATGTATTCCATACTGTCTGGTTTCTGGAATCTCTTACAACTCAAACGTTAGTTATACATATAATCAGAACACAAAAAATACCATTTATACAAAGCAAACCAAGCCGTCCGCTTTTAATTACATCTCTGTTAATAGTTGGAGCAGGTTATGCTATTGTATACTCATCTATAGGTAAACACATGGGTTTTACAGGATTACCGGGTTATTATATAGGTATTATAGCAGGCATAGTTATTTGTTATTTATTTACTGTACAGTTTGCAAAAAAAATATTTTCAATAAAATATTCTTATAATTGAAATAAAATTGAATCCTTGACTAAATTTTATCTTAAAGTTAAAATTATTTTATTATTTTTTATTATTATTGCTTGATTTTTTGTACTAATTCTTAAGCTTATAATATTATTTAAAATTTATTTTTTTGATTTTAGATAAATATTCATAATTAAGAATTTTAAAATATTAAATTAAATTATTAAAATTATTATTTTTTTTATAAATTAATTGTTAAGGTTAAATATTATTAATATTAAATTAAAAAATAAAAGAATTTTAATAATTAAGTACTAGCTAATTATAGTTATTAATGGCAAATATAATTTAATATTTAAAGCTTAAATTAGTACAATTTTTAAAATCGGGCAATTTGCTCGATTTTTTTATTGGAAGGATAAAAGTTTATGATAGAAATTTTAAGAGTTGTTGGAATAGGTGCAGCAATATTAATAGCAGGATTTTTAGCCGGCATTTACTATAGGAAATTAGTAGTAGATGCAAGAGTAAATTCTGCTGAACAAAATGCAAAAAGGATTTTAGAAGATGTAAAAAAAGAAGCAATTGCTTTAAAAAAAGAAGTAATAGCTGAAGGTAAAGAAGAAATCGCAAATCTTAAGTTAAAAAATGATGAAGATATTAAAAGACAAAGATTTGAACTTCAAAAACTTGAAAATAGAATTTTAGTAAAAGAAGAAGCAATAGAAAAAAAAGCTGCTTTTATTGAAAAGAAAGAACAGCTTCTAATACAAAAAGAAAAAGAAATTGATGAAATAAAAAATTCTTTAAATGAGACACTAAAAAAAGAAGTTTTAAGGCTGGAAGCAATTGCAGAGCTTACGAAAGAAGAAGCAAAAGCAATTCTAGTTAAAAAAATGGAAGAAGATGCCAGATATGAAGCAGCTAAGGAAATTAAAAAAATTGAGACACAAACCAGGGAAGAAGCTGATAAAATAGCTAAAAATATTATTGCTCAAGCCATTCAAAGATGTGCAGTTGAACATGTTACTGAAATGACAGTATCAGTTGTAAATTTACCTAACGATGAAATGAAAGGTAGAATCATAGGTCGTGAAGGAAGAAATATACGAGTCTTTGAAAACCTTACGGGTATTAATATTATAGTTGATGATACTCCTGAAGCTGTAATTTTATCTTCATTTGATCCTGTAAGACGTGAAATAGCAAAAGTAACTTTGGAAAATTTAATTATTGATGGAAGAATTCATCCTGCAAGAATTGAAGAAATGTATGATAAAGCAAGTAAGCTTATAAATGATGAAATAAAAGCGCAAGGAGAAGCTGCTGTTTTTGATACTGGTATTGGAGAAATAAACCCTGGTTTAGTAAAAGTACTTGGTAGATTAAAATATAGAACAAGTTATGGTCAAAATGTATTAATGCATTCAAAAGAAGTTGCTTATATTTCAGGAATAATAGCTTCAGAACTTGGAACAAATATTAAAAAAGCAAAAAGAGCAGGTTTATTACATGATATTGGAAAAGCTTTAACTCATGATATTGAAGGTTCCCATGCTTTAATTGGAGCTGAGCTGGCAAAAAGACTTCATGAAGACTATGAAGTATGCCATGCAATTGAAGCTCATCATAATGAAATAGAAACAGAAACATTACTTGATGTAATAGTTCAAGTTGCTGATGCAATTTCTGGAGCAAGACCTGGTGCAAGAAGAGAAACTATAGAAAGTTACGTTAAAAGACTTGAAAGTCTCGAAAAAATAGCTTCTGAATTTAAAGGAATTGAAAAATCTTATGCAATACAAGCCGGAAGAGAAATAAGAGTAATAGTAAAACCTGATGAAGTTGATGATGAAATGTCAGCAGTTATTGCAAGAGATATAGCTAAGAAAATTGAGGGTGAAATGGAATATCCGGGCCAGATAAAAGTAACAGTAATTAGGGAAAGCCGGGCAATTGAATATGCAAAATAATTCAGATATACAAAGTTTTTTATCTGAATTAGGTCTTAATAATGTTTTAAATGTTGAACAGGATCTAGGCGATGGATATGTAAAGCTTAGGATTTCAGAAGCTGAAAGAAGACAAGCTTTACAGGATATTAAATCTGTAGAGGATATTATAGTTGAGTTATTAAGAAATAGCCGTGACGCAGCAGCAAAGAATATATTTATTGGTACTAAAAAAATTGAAGACAAAATAAGATATATTTATTTTATTGATGATGGGCTTGGGATACCTGCCAGGTTTCACCATTTAATTTTTGAGGCAAGAGTAACTTCAAAACTTGAAAATGCAGTTAAAGACACTTACGGGTTTCATGGTAGAGGGATGGCTCTTTTTTCCATTAAATTAAATGTCGATGATATAAGAGTAGTATTTTCTAAAGAGGGGCAAGGAACTTCATTCTTTTTAAATATTGACTTAAATAAGGTACCTGAAAAAAGAGATCAATCAGCTTTACCTCAAATAATAGAATTAAACGGAAACCTTAATTTAATTGGTGGAGTAAATAACATTCTTAAAACATTAGTTGAATTTAATTTACAAAATCCAAATATAAATATTTTTTATGGAACTCCTTCGCAAATAATAATGTCAATGAGAGAAAATGCGAAAAATTCAATGATTTATAATGATTTACCTAAATTTGATAATTGGGATTTCTTATTAAATTATTTATGTGATAATAATAAAGAACTAAAAATTAATTATTTTCCATGTTTAACAGAGAATTATTTAATTTTAGGTAGGATTATTAAGGAATTCTTTAATATCAAAATATCAGAAAGAACAATTCAAAGAATAATTTATGAAGAATTTAAATCAATATCACCAATAAATATAAGTGAACTTATTCACGTAAATAATATATTTCAAAGTAAAACAGGAAATGAAACAAAATTTACAGTTTCAGCAGATAGCAAGTTGGAAAGTTTAAAAAATAAATATAATGATAAAAAAAATATTGTTAATAATTTAGATAAGTTAAATAAAAATAATAAAAATTTAAAACTTTATGATGAACAAAAATTAGCATTTAGATTTCAAGATGATGAAATTAGAGTTATAATAAACAAATTAAATGATATTTTAAAAGAAATTGGTAGAAAATATTTAATAGAACCTGATGAAAATAATATAAGTTTTAAAAGAAATAATAATAATATACAAATAAACATAGTACTTAAAGAGAAATAAAAAAGTAATATGAGAGTATTAAAAGTTTCATCAACTACAAAACCTAATTCTATTGCAGGAGCTATTGCAGGGATAATAAGGGAAGAAGGAAAAGTTCAGATACAAACAATTGGTGCTGCTGCATTAAATCAAACAATAAAAGGTATTGCAATTGCAAGAGGATACATAGCTCCTACAGGCCATGAATTAATTTGTACTCCTTTTTTTAATGATATAGAAGTAAATGGGGAAATAAAAACAGCTATTGTTTTAACTGTAGAAACAAGAACAATTGAGTAATTTTTTTATTTTAAATAAACCTAAAAGTATAAATTAATCCTTTTATTATTATTTTTTTATATTCTTATTGTAAATTTTATTATTAATTTTATTATTAACAGAATATTTAAAGGTATTATTTAATACTATGAAAAAATATTATATTGAAACTTTTGGTTGCCAGATGAATGAATTTGATTCTGAAAGAGTTGCTTATATCCTCGAGAAAGAGGGATATGAATTAACCAATAATATTGAAAAAAGTAATGTTATAGTTATAAACACTTGTGCAGTAAGAGAAAAAGCAAAAAATAAACTTTATGGACATATAGGAAATTTAAAAAAATTAAAAGAATTAAGACAAGATTTATTAATTTGCATTGGTGGATGTAGCGCTCAAAATTTAAAAGAAAAAATATTAGAAGATTTTCCATTTGTAGATATAATATTTGGAACTCACAATATATCACAACTTCCTGAATTAATATTAAAAAGAAAAGAACTTAATAACAGTATCTGTGAAATTAAAAATGATGGATTCGATTATGCAGTTAATGATTTTAAAAATATTTATAATTTTAAAGCATGTTTACCTGTATCTATAGGATGTAATAATTACTGCTCTTATTGTATAGTACCGTATGTAAGAGGCAGGGAAATTTCAATAAAACCACAAGAAATAATTAAAACTGCAAAAAAGCTTGTTTCTGAAGGAGTTGTAGAAATTACACTTGTAGGACAAAATGTTAATTCTTATGGTAAAGATCTTGAAAAACCTGTTACATTTGCTGAACTCTTAAGTAATATTTCACAAATAAATGGTTTAAAAAGAATAAGATTTATCACAAGTCACCCAAAAGATATTTCGAATGATTTAATAGATGTTATTTCAGAAAATGAAAATATTATGAATCATATCCACTTACCCTTGCAAGCTGGTTCAAATAAAATTTTAAAATTAATGAATAGGGGATACACGAGAGAAGATTATTTAAAAATCATTGAAGATATAAGAACAAAAATTAAGAATTGTTGTATTACAACAGATATTATAACAGGTTTTCCTGGTGAACTAAGACAAGATTTCGAAGATACTTTAGACATTGTTAAAAGAGTAAGATTTAACAGAGCTTTTACCTTTATTTTTTCTAAAAGAAATGGCACTGCTGCTTATTATCTTGAAGATAATGTTCCCTTAAAAGAAAAAAAAGAATGGTTTAATGAACTTGTATTATTACAAAATAAAATTTCATTAGAAGAAAATAAGAAATTTGTTAATAAAAATTTTGAAGTTTTAGTTGAAGGTGAAGGTAATAAAGGTTTAATTGAAGGAAGGCTTGAAAATAATTTAATTGTAAACTTTGATGGAGATAAAAGCTATATCGGTAAATTTTTAAATATAGAAATCACGCAAGCAAAATCTTTTTATCTTACAGGTAAAATTTTAAAATAAATATTTTAAAAATATTTTATATGGATGAATATGATTTAATAGCAAGTCAAATTAAATCCTTTAATAATGATTATATTTTTAAGATTAAAAATAAATTATTATCTGAGAAATATCTTATAATTATTTGCGGTCCAACTGCTATAGGAAAAAGTAAAATAGCGTTAATTTTAGCAATGATTTTTAATACAAATCTTATATCTGTTGATTCAATGCAATCATACATAGGAATGGATATAGGAACAGATAAGCAAGATTTTAATAAGTACGGGGTAAAACAATTTTTAATAAATATTTGCAAACCTGATCATTTCTTAACTTCTGTTGAATATAGAGATAATGCAAGAGAAATAATAAAATGTGAATTTTTTAATAAAAGTAAAATACCTATCCTGGCAGGCGGGTCTGGCCTGCATATAAGAGCTATCGTTGATGATTTAATGGAAGCACCTGAAGGGGATCATGATTTAAGAAAAAGAATTAAAAATGAAATAAGTATTTATAATCTTGAACATTTTTACGAAAAATTAAAAAATATAGACCCTTTATATGCATCTAAAATTAGTCCTAATGATGAGAGAAGAATAATTAGAGCTTTGGAAGTTTATGAAAAAACTGGTAAGAAGTTTTCTGACTTTCAAAATAAATGGAAAGACAGAAAATCAATTTATAATTGTATTTTTATTGGTTTAAATTCTGATAGAAAAAAATTATATGAAAATATTGAAAATAGAATAAATGAAATGATAAAGAATGGATTAGTTGAAGAGGTAGAAAAATTAGTTAAGATGGGATATAAAAATAGCTTTAGCATGCAGCAAGCTATTGGCTACAAAGAATTAATAAAATATTTTGATGGAAAACAAACTCTTGAAAATGCTATTGATGAAATAAAGAAAAATACAAAACATCTTGCAAAAAAACAAATAACATGGTTTAAGGCTGACAATAGAATCAATTGGATTGCAGTAAATAATTATGATAATATTTATAACTTGATAAACGAAATTTTAAAAATCATATATTCAAGGATTTTTTATGAGAAAAATTAAATTTTCTAAATTAAATGGACAAGGTAATGACTTTGTTTTGATTGATTCTTTTAATGAAAATATTATTTTTACAGAAGATGAAGTAAAGAAAATTTGTGACAGACATTTTGGAGTTGGTGCTGACGGGATTATTTTAGTTAAAAAATCATCAGTTGCAGATTTATTTATGGATTATTATAACAGTGATGGTACTATTGCAGAAATGTGTGGTAATGGTATCAGATGTATGGCAAAATTTGCATTTGATAAAAATATAATTAATAAAAATGTTTTTTTAATTGAGACAAGAGCAGGAATTAAAATTATAAATATGGAGATATTGAAAGATAATAATGTTGGTGAAATAGAAGTTAACATGGGAATTCCAGTTTTTGATCCTGAAAAAATTCCTGTAAATATAAAATTATTAAATAATGAATATTTTGATTTAAAAAATAATTTAAACAATAAAGTAATTTTAAAATCTAAAGTTGGTAAATCAGATAATTTAAATTCTACTGAATTAATTTTTAATTATGGCCTTAAAATTAATTCAAAAATTTATAATATTAATTGTGTTTCAATGGGAAATCCCCACTGTATAATATTTTTAAATAAAGACGAATATTTAGAAAATATTGATTTAAGTGGCATTGGACCTGAAATTGAAAATCACCCATTTTTTCCTAAAAAAACAAATGTTGAATTTGTAAAAGTAAAAAATGATGCTGAAATATCAATGATTGTCTGGGAAAGAGGATGTGGTGAAACACTTGCGTGCGGTACTGGAGCTTGTGCTTCAACTGTTGCAGCTATTGTTTTAAATAAAGTAAAACCAGATTATGACGAATATATAAAAGTAAATTTAAAAGGCGGCATATTAAAAGTTAAATGGAATGGAAATGATAAAGATGATGTTTTTTTAAAAGGAACAGTAGCTGTTTCATTTGAAGGTGAATTATTTTTAATTTAAGTTTTTTACTAAATATAGCGAAAAAGTCATCATTATTTTTTATTAATTTTAAATTAATTTTAAAGGAAAGGATAATTTTTAATGATTTTTAAAGAATCTGAAAGACTAAAATCAATTCCTCCTTATTTATTTGCTGAAATTGATTTAATAATTAAAAAAAAGCAAGAACAGGGTTTTGATGTAATAAGTCTTGGTATTGGAGACCCTGATATTAAAACCCCAGATCCTATTGTAAAGGAACTTTGTAAAGAAGCAGCAAATAAAGAAAATCATCGTTATCCTTCAAGCTATGGACTTAAAGCTTTTAAAATAGCAGCTAGTAACTTTTATAAAAGAAGATTTAATATTGATATTGATCCTGAAAAAGAAGTATTAACATTATGGGGCTCAAAAGAAGGTATAGCAAATATTGCTTATACATTTATAAATCCCGGAGATATAGTCTTAGTACCAGATCCATCATATCCCGTATATAAAATAGGTACAATGTTTGCTGGTGGCTCTACTTATAACATGCCGTTAACAGAAGAAAATAATTTTTTAATTGATTTTAAAAAAATTGATATTGAAATTGCTAAAAAGGCTAAATTAATGCATGTAAATTACCCTGGAAATCCAACAAGTGCTATATGTGATTTAGATTTTTTTAATGAATTAGTTAATTTTGCAACCAAATACAATATTATGGTTTGTCATGATAATGCTTATGGTGATATTTATGCTGATCAAAAATATAAACCAGTAAGTTTTCTAAATGCAAAAGATTCAAAAGAAGTTGGAATAGAATTTTACTCACTTTCAAAATCTTTTAATATGACTGGTTGGAGGGTAAGTTTTGCTGTAGGAAATAGTTCAATGCTATCAAGTCTTGGCAAATATAAATCCAATGTTGATTCAGGTGTTTTTAATGCAATTCAATATGCTGCAGCAGCCGCTCTTGATAATTATGAAGAGTATGTTGATTTAAATAATAAGATTTATAATAGACGAAGACAAAAAGTATGGGAATTGCTTGATAAAATAGGTTTGAAATACTATAAATCATATAATACTATATATATATGGGTTAAAGTTCCAAATGATTATTCATCATCGTCTTTTGCTAAACTTCTTCTGGATAAAGCAAATGTAGTAGTTACTCCTGGAAACGCATATGGTGAATATGGAGAAGGATTTTTTAGAATTTCTCTTACCATTAATGATGAAAAACTGGAAGAAGCTCTTGATAGGATTAAAAATGTCTTTTGATATTACACAAAAGAGTAAAGAAAGAGCTTTACTGGTATTTATAAAGTTTAAAGATTTTATTAAACTTAGGGAAGAAACTCATCATATTTCCCAAAAATTCTTTTATGAAGATAATATTGAGGAGTTAATTAATCTTACTATAAGTGCTGGGGCTGAAGTTATACATGCGATTAAACATATTCAAGATAAACCTCATCCAAAATACTTTATAAGTACTGGAAAATTAGAAGAAATAGAACAAATAATTGTTGATAAAGAGATAAATATTATTATTTTTGATGAAGAATTGTCTCCAGGTCAACAAGGAAATCTTCAGGAAAAATTAAACATAAAAGTTATAGACAGAACTGCATTAATACTTGATATTTTTGCACAAAGAGCTCAGAGCAGGGAAGGAAAGCTTCAAGTTGAACTTGCTCAACTTAATTATCTTTTACCAAGATTAAGAGGTAAAGGACTTATTTTATCAAGACTTGGTGGAGGAATAGGAACAAGAGGTCCTGGTGAAACAAAACTTGAAGTTGATAGAAGAAAAATTAGAGAAAAAATTAATTTGCTTGAAAAAAAGATTTCTCAAATTGCAGTACAAAGAGAAACTCAAAGAAAGTTAAGAGAAGAATCTGGAGTTTTTAAAATTGCTATTGCAGGTTACACAAATAGTGGAAAGTCAACACTTTTAAATTCACTTACAAATTCAGATGTTCTGGAAAAAGATATGTTATTTTCAACTCTTGATTCTACAACTAGAAAGTTAGATTTAGAAATTGGGATTGAAGTTTCAATTTCTGATACTGTAGGATTTATTGAAAAACTTCCTCACCAGTTAGTTGCAGCGTTTAAATCTACTCTTGAAGAAGTAGTAAAAGCAGATTTACTTTTAATGGTGGTTGATCTAAGCAATCCGAATTTTGAAAACCATATTTCAAGTGTAAAAAAGGTTTTAAATGAAATTGGAGCTAAAGATAAAAATATTTTATTTGTTTTTAATAAAATAGACAAAATAGAGAATGATTTATTAATAAAAAGCACTAAACTTATTTACAAAGATTGTGTTTTTATTTCTGCAAAAAATAAAACCAGGCTTGAAACCTTAATTGATAAAGTTAAAGAAATAATTTTAATTAATAATGTTAAATTTTCAATCATTATTCCATATAATGAAAGTAGTTTTGAATCTCAAATCTATAATAAGTGTAAAATTATTGAAAAAAAGTACCTGGAAAATTGTATAGATTTAACTGTAAGTTGTGATTATAAAAATTTTATGAAAATTTCATCTTTAATTTCAGAAAGTGCTAAAAACATAAAAATTAAAAAAATAAATAACACATAAAATTAACCTTACAGATGAAATATGCAAAAACATATTAGTTAAAATTAAAAATATTTTCTTATAACTCCTATAACTTTCCCGACAATCTTAACATCCTTTACAATAATTGGCTTCATGAAATCATTTTCTGGAATTAATTTTATATTTTTTTCTGTTTTTAAAAATCTTTTAACTGTAGCTTCATCTTCTATTAATGCAACCACAATTTCGCCATTACGCGCTATATCCTGTTTTTTAACAATAATATAATCTCTATCAAGAATACCAGCATTAATCATACTATCTCCCTTTACTTTAAGCATAAATACATCGTTAAAATCACTGATGAAATCAGAAGTAACTGGAAAATAATCTTCAATATTTTCTTGTGCTAAAATTGGGGTGCCTGCTGCAACATTCCCAATTACAGGAATTAACACAACGTTATCCATATTATTATTTATATTGGTATCCTGTATTTTATAATCTGAATTTAATATTTCAATTGTTCTTGAACTTCCTTTACCTCTTCTTATATATCCTGAATTTTCAAGTTTTTTTAAATGAGAATGTACAGTAGCAGAAGAACTTAAATGAACTGCATCAGCAATTTCTCTAACTGTTGGGGGATAGCCATATTCTTTTATAGTGTTTATAATAAATTTTAAGATTTGAGATTGTTTTTCACTTATTTTTTTCTCTGACTTAGTTATTTTAGCCATTTTTATTATTTTTATTTATTATTTTTATAAATAAATATGTGTAAATATATAAATGTTTTTAAAAAAATAAAAATATTTGTTATTTCTTATAAAAAAACAAAAAAGCAAATAATTTGAACATAGATAAATTATATAAATAAAATTTTTATATAAGTAAAAATAAATATATCTTTATATATTTGTTTAATTATACAATAAAAATAACAGAAAGCAAACATTTGTTTGCTTTCTGTTATAATTTTTAATAAAATTTTTTATTAAATTTTTATTGTTCAAGTTTCTGGCCTTTTGAAAGCCATGGCATCATTTTCCTTAAATTTTTGCCAACTACTTCAATTAAATGATTTTCTTCTCTCTTTTTAATAGCATTAAATACAGGCCTTCCTGCTTTATTTTCCAGTATCCAATCTTTAGCAAATGTGCCATCCTGTATATCACGTAAGATTTTTTTCATATTTTTTCTTGTTTCTTCAGTAATAATTTTCTTTCCGATAACCATATCACCATATTCTGCAGTATCACTAATTGAATATCTCATGCCGGAAATTCCATGTTCATAAATTAGATCAACAATAAGTTTAAGCTCATTTAATACTTCAAAATAAGCAATTTCCGGCTGATATCCTGCTTCAACTAATGTATCAAAACCTGCTCTGATAAGTTCAGTACATCCACCACAAAGCACTGCCTGTTCACCAAATAAATCAGTTTCAGTTTCTTCTTTAAATGTTGTCGTAATAATACCAACTCTTCCTGCACCAAGTCCCTTAGCATAAGCAAGAGCTATTTGTTTTGCTTTTCCTGAATAATCCTGCTCAACGGCAATAATTGCGGGAACACCGCTATTTTCGGTATACATTCTCCTGACAATATGACCCGGTCCCTTGGGTGCAATCATTATAACATCGATATCTTTTGGTGGAATTATTTGTGAATAATGGATATTAAATCCATGAGCAAAGGCAAGTACTTTTCCTGTTTTTAGATTTGGTTCAATATATTTATAGAACAAATCTCTTTGAAGCTCATCATTTACAAGAATCATGATTATATCGGCCTGTGCAGCTGCTTTTTCAGCAGTAAACACATCAAATCCCTTTTCTTTTGCTGCATCCCATGCTCTACAGCCTTCAAGTTCTCCAACTATGATATCCATCCCGCTTTCTCTTAGATTCTGTGCATGAGCATGTCCCTGACTGCCATAACCTATGATTGCGATTTTTTTGCCTTTAAGGATATTAATATCTATATCCTTATCATAAAAAATTTCTGCCACTTTTCCTCCTTTATTAGTTTAAAAAAAATAAAAATAAAAATTTTTAATATTAAGATTTATATTTATTTTTTAAATTTAATTTTAAAAATTCATTTAAAATTCATTTTAACAAATTAGAATAAACGTTTACATAAAAAATTGCAAATTAAAACAGCAAGTTATTAATTTATTTTTTATTTGTTTTATCAAATGATAAGTTATAATTTTTATTTGTTTTATTACTTTATTTATTATATAAAAATTGTTTTTTTATCTTAAAATAAAAAAAATTTTTAATTAATAAAGTTTTTTAATATAAATTGATTAATTTTATTGTATTGTAGTAAAATCAGGAACTAATAATATTTTTTAAAATGGTGGTAAATAAAATGGATGCAATTTTTCATATAGATTACGCAAGTATGATTTTAAGTTTAGGCATTATTGCATATATTGTCATTTTTGGGATAATATTTGCTGAATCAGGATTATTAATTGGTTTTTTTCTTCCTGGAGATAGTATGCTTTTTACAGCAGGATTTCTTGCTTCTCAAAAAGTTGCTAATACTAATCAGAATTATCTTAATCTCTGGATATTAATTGGTGTAACATTTGCCGGTGCTGTAATAGGGGATAGCGTTGGATATTCTTTCGGCTATAGAATTGGAAGAAGAATATTTAACAGACCTGATTCAAAATTATTTAAAAGGGAAAATCTTGAAAAAGCAGAAAAATTTTATGAAAAACATGGTGTAAAAACAATAATTCTTGCAAGATTTCTTCCCATAATAAGAACTTTTGCTCCCATAGTTGCAGGGGTAGGGAAAATGCATTATAAAACATTTTTATCTTTTAATATAATTGGTGGAGCTTTATGGTCATTTATTGTACCTATTGCAGGTTTTTATCTTGGAAGGCTGATACCTAATGTTGATAAATATATGCTACCTATAGTAGCTATAATCATTATTGTTTCAGCTATACCGGCTATATTAGAATTTTTAAGAGGTAGAAAGAAAAAACCAGTAATCAAAACACCTCCGGATGAAATGTAATGAAAAGATAACTTCATTTTTTAATCCATTTAGTATTGTAATAAAATAAATTTTAAATTTCATTTTATCATTTTTTTTGAAAATCCTCATCACTGATAAAATATAAAATTTTTTTAAAATAATTTTAAAAAATAATTGACGCAAACATATGTTCGATGTTAATATACATTATATCGAACATATGTTTGCTTTTTTATTAATTATTATAAAATTATTATAAAAATGTTAGTAGTAAACAGGTGATTCATATGTACAAAAAAACAGTACTGAACATAGCCTATATAATAACTGTGATAATAGTTTTTTTTCTTGTTTTTATAGCAATTTATACTAATTTTGATAAATTTTGTTCCAAAAAAATAATAAAATATACTCAGATAAGCATAGAAGATGGAACAAAAATCGATGATTTGGTTTCAAAATATACAACGGAAGAAGACAAGGAGGATTTTATAAGGCAAATTAAAAAGGTAAATAAACTAAATGATAATGATGCAGAATATATTGCAAAAAAGTCTTTGATAATTCCAGTAATTAAATCACAATAATTTTTTTAATATTTTTATATAAAATATTTTAAATAAAATAGATCGGATTAACTTTTTTTAAAATTGGTTTCATATTATAATAATTTTTATTTAGCCTGTAATTTATAATTTATAAATCATAAAAATTTTTTAATAATAAAAATAAAAAATTAGTTAAAATGGATTTAAAAATAAAAATTCTGGATAAAAATATACCTTATCCAAAATATGCTCACCGAGGTGATGCAGGGCTTGATCTTTATAGTACTATAAATTGTGTTTTAAAACCTTTTGAAAGAAAATTAATCCCGACTGGTATTAAAATAGAAATACCTGAAGGATATGCAGGCTTTGTACAGCCGAGATCAGGTCTTGCTATTAATAATGGTATTAGTCTTGTTAATACTCCAGGCTTAATTGATAGCGGATACAGGGGAGAAATTAAAGCAATTTTGATTAATCTTGATCCTAAAAATGAGTTTATAATAAAAAAAGGTGATAAAATTTGTCAATTAGTAATATTAAAAATTGAAAATGTTAACTTAACTTTCCAAGATAATTTAAATCAGACAAGTAGGGGAGAGAGGGGGTTTGGAAGTTCTGATTATAAATAATATGGATATATAATTAATATAATAATTTTAATATACGAATTTTTATTTTAATTATTGTTTTTTTAATAATTATCTTAATATATTATTTAAATATTTATTAATAATTTATAATATATATTTATTATATTTATTTTTAAAATTTATTTAATTTATCTAATAATTCCAAACTTTCCAGTTATAGGATCTTTAAAAATTACAAGGTTCATTGGGAAAAATGTCAGTAAACAAAATGAAGCAATTATGATAAATAATAGTAAAAAACTTATAGCTTTCCAAGTTTTAAAATATTTTTTAGAAACAATTATAAAATAACTAATTAAATAACCAATTATAACTGAAATAACAAAATCAAGAATATCCCATATTAATGAATCATTTATTATTTTAAAATAACCCCAAAAAATTACGGAAATCAATATTGGCATTGCGTATAAAGAAACAGTTTTACCAAAAATAAAATTTTTATATTTTTTCCCATATACAAAATATTCAATTATTGCAAATATTATAGTAGGCCAAAATGCAAGTTTTAAATGTTCCCAAGTACTTTCATTAACAGCACTAATTAATGCCAATGGCTTCCAGTATCCACTTATTTCAAAAGTAAAATGAAGTAAACTACCAAATAAAATAGTAAAGATAGTACCAATAATATGCATATTCCTAACAATTTTATTATTCATTTAATTTATACACCTTTATATATTTTTAAAAAATTTTTAAAATTATTTTGGTAACATATCAATTTTATTAAAAAATTCTAATTTACAAAAAAATTTAATTACATTTATATTATTTTATTTATTTTATATTTTTATTTTATTTTATTTTATTATTTAATAAAACAAATATTTTAAAATTTATGAAATATTAATTTTAGAATTTTAAGAATATTATAAATAATTAATATAAAAGCAACTTCCGATAATGTACATTATGTTAACTTATGATTTTTATTATAAGTCTTTAAATTAAAACTGTCAAATCCATTCAATATCAATTTCATCTTAAATTTCTTTAAATTACCTATCACCTGTAAATATTGCCCCTTTATATAGTTTAAGGCAGTTGAAGCAACAAAAGTTTAAAGAGTCTTTATTACTTTTGCAGGTATTCCAACAGCAAGACTGTTATCAGGTATAGAATCAAGAACCAAAGAATGTGCACCTATTGTAACATTATTACCAATTTTAACAGGCCCAAGAACTGTTACTCCTGTATATAAATTGACATTATTTCCTATTTCAGGATAACCTGGCTCACCATGATGAAAAATTGAATGCCCAAGGCCACCTAAAGTAACATTAGAGAAGATACTAACATTTTTACCTATCTTTACTCCCCTGCCTATTACTACCCCTCCAGAATGCCATATTTTACACCCTGGGCCTATTTCTGCACCAGGATCAATCTCAGCACCATTAAAAAAGAAATTAATTCTGCTTAAAAATTCTGCACATAGTCTTAAACGCCATTTATATAATTTATGATAAAATCTATAAGCTATTATTGCTTGTACCCCAGGTTTTACAAGAAGTATCCTAAAAGCTCCCCATACAGTAGGTTTCCCCTGTATTGTACCGTATTTGCTAAATAATTCTCCAATATCACCTTTTATATTACCTTCCAAAATATAAAACCCTTCTTAAATTCTTAAAAATTTATTTTACAAATTTAAACAATAAACTATCGTAATCTTTTTTATAAAATAACTTTATATTAACATCCGGATAAAGTTCTCTTAACTTCTTAATTTTTTTATTTTTCTTTGTTACAAGACTTTGATTTAAAGTTGTTAGTTCAATATATAAATCAAGATCAGGCAGATAAAAATCAGGAGTAAATGATAAAACAGCGTTTCCTTCACTATCAAATTCGAGAGGGAAAGTTTTTGGCTCATACTGCCATCTTATCTTATAAAAATCAAGTATCTTTGCAAATTCTCTTTCACTTTCATTTGCAAAAATGATTTCATCAGCATTTATAATATTTGAAGCTGGAGTATTATTTTTATTGATATTATCAATTGCTGTTAGACTTTTTACATTCATCTTTATTAATTTCCTTCTAAATTTTTTTATCTTAAAAAATTTAATAAATTGATTTTTTAAACATTTTGTTCATTATTTGATAAAAATTTGCCAACATCTTCCTTAAGTTTGTTATAAACCTTTTCTAAAGCAATGCCGAAAACAGCCTGGCCACTATTTAAAGTATCTATTATCTCTTTATCGGAATAACATGCATAAACAGTATTACCATCTGATATAAGCGTCACTCTTAAAAAATCATCACTATCCCCTGTCATTTCAAGATATTTTTTAGTTTTTCTAATTTTATGAAGGCTAATACCAGCATCAAGCAAATTCTTTACTACTTTTAGCTTTAATAAATCATTAAAGCTATACATTCTTTTTGATCCATAGCCTAATGCTTTATTTATTGAAGGAGTTAAAAATTTGGTTCTGTCATAATAATCAAGCTGCTTATAAGTTAAGCCTGTAAGTTTGCAAACATCCTGAGATTTATAATAATTAACACCGGATATTACTTCTTTATTATTTTTAATTTTTAGTTTTTTCATAAATACCTTAATTACATCAATATAATTACATTAAAGTAATTACTTTATTGCAATTATATAATTTATAAAATAAATAGTCAAATATTGTAAGTTTACTTTTATTAGGGGGAAAAAATGTGCAGAAATTTATTATTCTTAATTAAAAAACAATAAATTTAATTCTTTTTAAGGCATATTTATTTTATATCAAAATCTTCAGGATTTATATGATCAAGAAAATCTCTAAATTTTTCAACTTCTTCTTCTATTGAAGAAATTTTAAGTCCTGCATTTTCAATTACGTAAGCTGAAGCAAATATTGGACATTTGCATCTTACAGCAATAGCAATTGCATCTGAAGGTCTTAAATCAATTGCTATTTCCTCCCCTACTTCATTAATTAAATTCAAAATAGCATAAAAAGTATCATCGATTATATCCGAAACAATGATGGAAACTATTTTTACATTTAAATTTTCTAATATATTAATTATCAAATCATGTGTCATTGGTCTTGGCGTTTTAAAATGCACAAGCTCTAATGCTATTGCTGATGCTTCGAATGCTCCAACCCATATTGGTAAAAATATATCACCTGATTCCTCTTTAAGTAAAATTATAGGTTTCTGTGATGGATATTCCATCCTTACGCCTTCAAGCTCCATTTTTATGAGATCTTTTTTATTTTCCATTTTTTTTATTTTTTTATTTAACAAAAAAATAACCTGTTTTAATTAAATCAGTTTTTTACATTAAAATAAATATAGTTATTTCAAAATTAATAAAATTTTTTAATACAGACTTAATATAAATATAAGATTTTTTTAAAAAAAATAAAAAAATATGATAAATCAAGCGATTTTTTATAGGTTTTTATATTGGAGAATTTTTAATAAACGACTTATTTATTTAAAGCTGCTTTTAAAGATTCAATATCTTTTTTTATTGTATCAGTTTTTAATTCATATATGGATTCGAGGTTTCTATATTTTTGCTTATAATCAAGCCCGTAACCTACTGCATATTTTTCTTCCAGTTTAAAACCAGAATATTTTATTTCAATTTTAGCTATCCTTCTCACAGCCCTGTCTATTAATGTACATACTTCAATACTTGCAGGTTCACGAACTCTTAAACTTCTTATCATATAACTAAGTGTAAGACCTGTATCAATAATATCTTCAACTATCAAAACATGCTTACCTTCAATATTTTCATCAAGATCCTTTGTGATTTTAACAAGACCTGAATTGGTTATATTAAAGCCATAAGAAGAAATACTCATAAAATCAATAATAAAAGGTAAATCAATATGTTTAATTAAATCTGTAAGAAAAACAACAGCACCTTTAAGGATACAAACTATTATTAAATCTTTATTAGCGTAATCAATAGTAATCTTATCTCCAAGCTGTTTAACTTTTTTTTGAATTTCATAGCCTGGAAATAAGATTTTG
>JAMDEN010000136.1 GCA_023487035.1 Actinomycetota bacterium | reverse complement strand
TTCTGTACACTCGGCGTAATCTATAACAGGATACCAATTCTTAGACATAATTATTTTCTCCTTTTTAATTAAACAAATAAAAATCCCAGTGCATTAAAAACATAGCCAATTATTATAATTCCAACACCAACTATTGCTATAAAAGTTATTAGTAACTTCATCTTTACTGCTTTTTTTAGCATTATAATGGAAGGAAGTGAAAGAGCAGTAACTGCCATCATAAAAGCCAATACGGTTCCAACTCCTACACCTTTTAAATACAATGCTTCTGCAACTGGAATTGTGCCAAAGATATCTGCATACATTGGAATACCAACAGCCGTTGCGATAAGTACGGAAAACGGGTTGTTTTGGCCAAGCACATTTTGAATCCATTGTGTTGGAATCCAATTATGAATAAGTGTGCCAATGCCAACACCAACAAGTACATAAAGCCAGACCTTTTTTACAACATCATACGTTTGTTCCCTGGCATAAATCAAACGTTCTTTTCTTGTAAGTTCTGAAGATTCAATATCTACTCTTGCTGAAGGGCTATTAAATCTTACAACATACTTTTCCATGCCAAACTTATCAATTAAGATACCACCAACCACAGCTAGTATCAAACCTACGATAACGTAGGCTATAGCTATCTTAGCACCGAATATGCTCATAAGAAGAACCAAAGCTCCCAAATCAACTAACGGGGAAGAAATCAAAAAGGAAAAGGTAACACCTACAGGCAAACCTGCGTTAGTAAATCCAATGAAAATTGGGATGGATGAACAACTGCAAAACGGGGTTACTGTACCCAAAAGTGCACTTACAATATTTGCGCCAATTCCCTTAAAGCGCCCGAGTATTTTTTTAGTTCTTTCCGGTGGAAAGTGGCTTTGGATATAGGAGATAATAAATATTAGTACAGTAAGAAGAACTAATATTTTAATCAAGTCATATAAGAAAAATTGAAGACTTGCCCCAATCTTACCTGTGATATCTAGTCCTATTGCATTTAAAAAACGTCCGATAAGGCCATTTACCCAATTCATACCTAGTATTTGGTTTTGAAAAAAATCCCATATTGTCTTCATCAGTAATTCCCCCTAAAATTTTTAATTAGAAACAGTTGTTAAATCGGTTAAAAGATTTTTTGCATACTTGCATCCTTTTTCTGAAAGCGAATAATGCGTCCATTTCCCTTCTTTTCTTCCACAAACAATACCGCTCTCACAGAGTATTTCCATATGATAAGAAAGAGTAGATTGGACTATATTCAAGTCTTCAAGAATTACACAGGCACATTTTTCTCCATTTCGAAGTAACTCAAGAATCATCAGTCGGTTTTCATCCGAGAATGCTTTAAATACTTTTGCGTTTTCTTTATATATGTTATCCAACATTATCACCTCATATCTAATATTTTCGATATATGTTTATGCATTATATCGATATATTTCTATGTGTCAATAGTTTAGAAAAATTTTACATAAGAGTTTTAACTTAATGAATTCTTTTTAAAATTTATATGAATATATTAAAGAGAAAGAAAATTTTTGGGGTTTTTATCAAACGCTATAATGCCTGTTTATAAATAAAATTTCTGCGCAAATAATCAGAGTTAATCATATTAAGACCACAAAATAAATTTCTATAAAATTAAATATATAATATTGATAAATTTCAATATAACTATATAATAATATTTTAAGTTATCAAAACTAATAACTTGAGTAGTTAAAGTTTATTGAATTTTACTTAAAGGGGAGGTATTTTGGGAGACTATATATTTAATGGAGTGCTGTATTTAATAGCAATAGGTTTTCTTATATTTTCATTTGTAAAAGATAAGAAAAAAACAAAGATGGCACTAAAAAAAGCATGGAAGGCTTTTGAAAATCTGCTTCCTATGCTTCTTGGGATAATTATTGTTGTGGGAATAATAATTGCAATACTAAATCCGCAGATGATAGCAAAACTTATTGGTAAAAATTCAGGTTTTTTGGGTGTTTTAATTCTTGCAGTTATAGGTGCAGTTGCTTTAATCCCTGGATTTATCGCTTTTCCCACAGCAGCGCTTTTATTAAATGCCGGTGCAGGTTATATGCAGATTGGAGCATTTATATCAACACTTATGATGGTGGGAGTAATTACTATTCCGCTTGAAATTACATATTTTGGAAAGAAAGTAACAATAATAAGAAATATTCTTGCATTTGCATTTTCTTTTTTAGTAGCTTTCGTCATTGGAAAGGTTGTAGGTTAAATTATGAAAATTTTTAAAAGATATTTATTTTTTATAATAGCATTAGTGCTTCTTGGAATTGTCTTTATTTTTAATGTTAGTATGGGCATTAAGGCAGTTTCAACATTAACCTATAGTTTAAAAGAAATGGCAATGGTTCTGCCTCCGATATTTATACTGCTAGGGCTTCTTGATGTATGGATTTCAAAAGAGAAAATGATGAAATATGTTGGAGAAGGCTCAGGTATTAAGGGAATAATAATAGTATTTATCATAGGGTCTGTTGCTGCCGGGCCATTATATGCGGCATTTCCAGTAGCTGCTGTTTTAATGAAAAAAGGTGCAAAATTTTCAAATGTTTTAATATTTATTGGCGCGTGGTCAACCACAAAAATTCCGATGTTTCTTTTTGAGATGTCATCGATGGGAGCCAAATTTGCAATCACTAGGCTCTTAATTGATATTCCAGGTATTATAATAATTGCTTATGCAATTTATTTTATGATATCCAAAAAAGAAAGGGAGAGAATATATAGGCTGGATGCAAAAAACCCTGACACAATATGATTTGATTAAGTTTATCCGGCAGCTTGGCAATTTGACTTAATGGTTTAAGCGATTAAAATTATATTATTTATAATTATTAAAACATTAGAATATATTGACATATAGTAATATAAAAATAATTAATAAAAAATGTTATTTAATTAAGGAGTATAAAAAATGGATTACAGTGAATATGTTTATGATAAATTTATTTTTAGGGTAAAAAATGGCATTTATTATCACAAAGATGGATGCTGGGTAGAAGTAAATGGAAATATCGCAACTATTGGTGTTTCAGATTTTTTTCAGACATTAAATGGGGATGTAGCAAATGTTTCGCTTTATGGCATTGGTGTAAATATTGTCCAGGATGAAACTCTGGGGGATATTGAAACTATGAAGACTTCAATTGAACTTACATCTCCGGTTAACGGGAAAATAATAGAACATAATAAAAAGATGACCGATAATGCCGAACTGATTAATTCAGACCCTTATGGTGAAGGCTGGCTGCTAAAGGCAGAGCTAAAAAATTTTGAGGCCGATAAGTTAAATTTAATGAATAGCGATAAATATTTTGACTATATGAAGGCCCGGGTTGATGAAGAAGGAGAAAGACTGGGTAAGGAATAATGGATAATAAAAAAGTAATAGTTATTCCTTGCAGCGGTATAGGAAAACCAATAGGCACAGTATCAAGAGAGGTTGCTTATGAAATTATGAGACTTAAGCCGGATACTGCTGAAACTGTCTGCCTTGCGGCGCTGACTTCAGGAGATGAAGAGAGTATTAAAAAAATAAAGGATAACTATGTCATCACACTGGATGGATGCGCAAAGCATTGTGCACAAAAGAACACTCAGGCTTACGGAAAAGAACCTGATAAAAATTATATGATACTTAAATTTGCTGCCCAAAATCCCGATAAAAAACCTGAAGGTATAATTGATATAGGTAAAGGCGGCCGTGAACTAGTAAAGACAATATCTGAAAAAATTGTAAGTGATATTGATGAAATTAAGCAAAATGAAAAGAAATAGGTGTGAGACTAAATATGGAAGAAAATGAAAAAAAGTTAAGTAAAGTAGGAATAGTTTCCTGCAGCGGTGAAGATTTACCGGAAGGTAGTATTTCAAGGCTTGCAACACTTGAGGTTTTGCATCACAAAAAACTATTTGATACAACAACCATATGCCTTCCTCTATACATTGCAGGTGGTGAGGGAGACAGGATGTTTGCAAAGAACCATCCTACAATTACAGTTGACGGTTGTGAAAAACTTTGCGCCAAAAAAGCGACGGAAAAATATTCAGGAAAAGTTGCTCATTCTATAAATGTAAGGGATTTTATTAAGAGCCCCGACGATGTAAAAAATAAAAGCAATTTGAATGAAGATAAAAAAAGAATAACCTCGGAAGTTGCAGACGCAATTTCTATAAAGGTTGACGAAATTTTAAAAGAAAATAATAAATAATTTTTAAATTAAAGGGTTATATCATTATGGCAATATATACATATAAAAACAGTACACAATGGTTAGGTGAACATAAAGGGCATGTTAAGATGGAAAACGGAGTTGAGCTGGATTTTTCGGCACCTCCTTCCATGCATGGGCTTCCTAATGTATTAACTCCTGAGGATTCATTTATGGCGGCAGTAAATACATGTTACTTTATGATGTTTATATGGGCATGTGAGAGGTTTAAAATCAAACTGGTTTCATTAAAAATTGAAGCTTCCGGAAAAGTCCTTGAGAATATGGACAAGACTTCAATCTTCAGTGAGATTTTACTAAAAATCAAAATAACAGCAAAAGACACGACGGAAGTTAAAATAAATAGTGCATTGAAATCTGCAAGAAAGTACAGCCTTGTCGCAGAGTCCATTAAAGCAGAACTTAAGATTGAATCTGAAATAAAAATATCATAAATATCTGTCAATAGCATAGATGTTTATCGATGTTTATCGAATTATTTACTAAAATTTAAAAAAATGAACTTGTAAAATTACAAAAGGACATATTATGGTTAAAACAAGAGTAGAGCCTGGGGTTTGTGGATTTACCGCTGATATTGAAGCCGAAGTAAGGGACTATCAGTTCGTAACTTTAAAAGTTACTTCTGCATGTGAAAATATAATTAAAATTGCACCGAAGTTAAAAGAATTTGATGCATATAATGAAATAAAAGAAGGTTTTAATGGAGAGTTTTATAAAATTATCCGTGAAAATCTGAAAGGCTGCTGTTCCGGATGTGCTGTTCCAATCGGCATGTTTAAATCAATGCAGGTTGCAGCAAGTGTAGCGCTTCCAAGGGATGTTTCAATTAAAATCGAAAAGGGCTATAAATAATTTTTAAGAAATATAAAAAAACTTTTTGGGGTATATTAGTTAGGACTGGAATCGTAAATATAACATCTTCAAAAAATGCTAAAATCGAAAAGTATAAATTTTTTGATTCTGCAACTGAATTTATGATTGGGAAATCAGCAGATTATTTGAAACTCTTTGAAAAAGACAGATAAAAGATATGCTTGCCCAAATTTATAAACTATGTTTCCTTCTTGCCGTTTTCTATATTTTACAATATACTACAATAAAGTAACTATAAAAAGGAATAAATTACAATGGCAGTTGACAGCAATAACGACATTCTCACCATTGAACAAACGGCCGAGCTTCTAAAAGTCGGAAATAGAACAGTTTACAATCTTCTCAGCGACGAACGTATTCCAGGCAAGATCTTTGCCAAAAAAGTCGGCCGCTCGTGGCGAATTTTACGTTCAGAAATAGAACGATTTTTATCTGAAGAAAAAGGCAGTGCATGCCAGATGTCAATTAATCAAGCAAATAAAAAATAATTATTTAAACAATTTAATTAATAATGGCTAAAATAAGTAAGAAAAATAAAAATACCCAGCGTGAAGCACTCCTCTCCCTCATTTACCAGCAGGAGCTCTTTGATCACTTAGATGAAGAAGATAGCGGAGAATCAAAAGAGTTCAGGGAATTTATAACGGAGGAAGCAAAAGAGCGTGGTGTTGACTCGCTTGAGCTAATTGATTATTTTGCAGAAAACCGCGAGGAATTAACTCAGATTCTAAAAAAGAAGAATTACGCTAAATTCATACCACGCCTTGATAAAATTTACAGCCCTGCAGGTACATTTAATATTTACCAGAAAGTCACAACACAAAACAAGTTAACCAAAAATGATTTAAAAAGCCAATCAGAAGAATCCCTTATTTATCAAAAAGGAGACCTGTCTTATTTTTACCCTATCGAGAAACTTGACAAGTTAAAGGGAGATGTCCCAAAAGTATATATAAGCCAGGATAAAAATCTTAATCTTCTGCTTCTTCTTACTCAGGAGCAGCAGTTCTCAAGTATTAAAAAAGAGGCTAAATGCAAATTTAGCCTTGCAGAATATGCAAGAAGAAGAGGGCACTCTGATGAGAGGATAGAAAAAAGCGGAAAAATCTTTGAGGAGCTTAAAAAAGACTTGTTCTCCGGTGCTTTTACCACTTACACAATAGACTCAATAATGATAGACGGCAAGGAATACAAAGTCCATGGTATGCCTAATTTTTACCGTTTATATGAGCCCAAAAATCCCAAAACTGATTGGATTGTAGAATTTAATGATCCTTATGATAAATGGGTTGTAGAAGTATTAAATGGACAGGCCAAACAGTTCTATATCTATAATCCAAAGGAAATAGAAGATCCTGAGACAAGCAAAAGGCCCTATCTTCATCTTTTTTACAGGGAATACATTAAAATGAAAAGGCCGGGTCCTGTTACCATGCCAATCAAAGTTATTAACTTATTAAACAAATGTGGAATCGGAAAAGAAATCTTGGAAAGACCGAAAGAATGCTTTAGGGTTTTAAAAGAATTTTTAATATACTTTAGTACCCATTATGAGCCTGTACCTGAAATAGAAAGTTTTAATTTATATAATGATTTTCATAAAACAGAAACTGTAAAACTCCCCCTTAGTGTTTCGGAAGCGTTTAAAGAATATTCTTATGAAGATTTTAAAGAACTTTTAATCGCCATAGGAGTAAGAGATATTAGGGATGCCTATATCTCCTTTACAAGACCTAAGAGTAAAATAAAATCAAGACAAGATACAAAATTATCCGAAGAAGAAAATGATATTTTAGAAAAGACGTTAAAATGGTTTGAGGGCAAAATAACAGTAATCCCCCCTGAAGATCAAAGAAGCCAGTTAAAAATGTATATTAAAAAACTAGGTTTTGAACGATACAAGGAATTATTTAATAAAGAAGCAAATAAATACAGCCCAAATGCGCTGGAATTTTTAACCAGAGTTCTGCCAGCAGAAAAAGATAAACTAAAAGATCAAAATTTAATATAAAAATTATATGTTATACGTACACCTGGGCAACAATAATTAATGATTTTTATAAGTATTTATTAATGAAATAACAATAATTATACGTACAGTCAGACAACAAAAGATTCTATTTAAGATATAGGGTTTACGTACACTCAGGCAACATGTTTTAATATATTGCACAAAAATAAATAACTACTTATACAAAATACGTACGCCTGAGCAACAGAAGATCTAAGGATTTTATAGTGATTTATCAATAAAATAGAAAATATTATACGTACAGTCAGACAACAAAAAATAGTTATACATGACAGGAATTATACGTACACCTGGGCAACAAATTGTTAATAAATTATATAATTTTAAGTAAAAAAAGTAATTTTTTAAATTTTACATACTATCATAAAACAAAATGTATAAAATTTGCGTACAACCAGGCAACAAATTGTTTAAAACAAACATACAACCAGGCAACAAAATATATACGTATAAAAAAGCTATTTTTAAGCACAAAATGCTCTGTTTTTTATAAAACTTTATACAGATATACTAAATATAGTATTTAACTAAAGAATTAGAAACTAAATAACAGAATAGTCTTTTTTATTAAAAAACAAAGAAAAAAGATTATAATAACTTTTAAATAAAAAAGAGGATTTCAAAAATGAATAAAATAATTTCGATTGCAAACCAAAAAGGCGGAGTAGGGAAGACTACAACGACACTTAATCTGGGAGCTGCTATTGCAGAACTGGGCAATAAAGTTCTTCTTGTAGACTGTGATCCGCAAGCATCACTTACAATATCATGTGGTATTGATATGTCAAAACTTGAAAGATCTTTATATGATGCAATTGCAAAAGAAAGCGGAGAAGACCAGGGAATAGAGATTGATAAAATAATACAAAAAACAAAAATAAAAAACCTTGATTTACTTCCTTCAAATATAGATCTTTCAAAAGCAGAAATAGAGCTTATGAATATGATGGATAGGGAACGAGTCTTAAAATCAATCCTTGACCCCTTGAAAGACAAATACCACTACATTTTAATAGACTGCCCTCCAAGTTTAGGAATATTAACAATCAATGCCCTGACAGCATCAGACGAAATAGTAATTCCAATGGAAACGGACTATCTGGCACTTAGAGGAGCATCAATACTTATAAATACCACAGTTAAAAAAGTTAAAGCAAAACTAAACCCAAACCTAAAAATTGCCGGCATACTTCCAACCATGCATAATACACGAACACTGCACGCCAGGGAAGTCCTTGAAAAGCTTCGTGAGCATTTTAAGGACCAGGTTTTTAATACAGTAATAAAAGAAGCAGTTCTTTTTAAGGAATCTTCTGTTGATGGCTCGTCAATCCTTGAATATGCCAGCTCCTCAGAATCGGCCAAAGCATACCGAAATCTTGCTAAGGAGGTAATAAATAATGGCTAAGAAAAAACCCAATATTGTAATTGAAGACATTTTTAAGGAAAAAGACAGGGAATTGACAGATGAGCTTTTTGATATAACAACAAGCAAGGGCCTTGTAAATATTCCTATTGATAAAGTATTTGCAAATCCAAACCAACCAAGAAAAACTTTTCACAATGACACAATTTCAGAATTAGCAGAATCCATTAAAGAGCATGGGGTTTTAAGCCCTATAATTGTAAGACCATTAAAGGGAAAATACGAAATAATAGCAGGGGAGAGAAGATACCGCGCAGCTATCCAAAATGAGCTAAAAGAAATCCCAGCAATTATAAAAAAAGTCTCAGATGATGATGCCAAAATAATTTCTTTAATTGAAAATATACAGAGAGAAGATCTTAACGATATAGATAGAGCAGCTGCCCTAAAAGAGCTGAAGGTGAACCTGGGTTCACCATGGGAGGAGATAGCCAGAAGACTGGGACTTACCAAAAGAAGGGTTTTAGATCTTGTTGGTTTGCTTAGCCTTCCAGAAGAAATTCAAGACGATATTAGACAAAAGAAATTGACGGAAAGACACGGCAGGGCTTTAAGACAACTAGTTGATCAAGATGAAAAATTAATACAAACAACTGTCTTTGTAAAAGATAAAAATCTTACCGGGGAACAAACCCAGGAGCTTGTTCAAAAAATAAAGAGTGAACCGCGGTTCACCATTGAAGAAGCTTATAACACAATAAAAGTAGTGCCGCCAAAACTAACACCAGTAAAAAAAGAACCTATTGAAATAGTAATTTCAGAAGCCGAGCAACTTATAAAAACCCTGGAAGAAATAAAACCAGCTACCTTAAACAAGGAAAGCAAAAAAAATTTACATATTAAGCTTTTAGAGGTACAAAACAAAATTAAATCTATTATAAAAAGCATTGTAACGGTAGGGTAAAAGACATTTAAAATGAACAACTTAACAAATATTCTTAAAGGCTCTAGCTATAGTCTTTCTTTATTTGATCAAGTATGGGTTAAAGAACTCGAAAATAATGTAAAAATAATAGAGGGCAAGCCATACATAACTTGTATTATTAGAGATAAAGATATCCTCTTAAAACCCGAAGAAATAGTCCGTCAGCTTTATTTGATGAAGCTAATTAAAGAATATAACTACCCAAAAAAAAGAATTGCGCTTGAGCATCCAATCAGTTTTGGACGAGAAATAAAATCTGCTGATATTGTTGTCTTCGATAAAGATCGTCCAATGGTCGAATACATTATTGTTGAAACAAAAAAACCAAAATTACAGGACGGAAAAGATCAACTCCGTTCTTATACAAATGCTACCGGTGCACCTATTGCGGTTTGGACAAATGGTGGTCAAATCTCACATTATAATCGCAAAGACCCAAACTATTTTGAAGATATTACTGATATTCCCAAGGTAGACCAAACACTAGAAGACATACTGAAAGAAAGATTTACTCTCAAGGATTTAATTATTAAAGACAAAATCCCAAATGAGGGTAAATCACTAAAAGCAATAATTCAGGAAATGGAAGACGAAGTTTTGGCTAATGCAGGAGTAGACGTTTTTGAAGAAGTTTTTAAGCTCATTTTTACAAAGCTTTACGATGAACGACAAAGCAAAAAAGACAAAATACGTGTAGAAATTTTTCTAGAGGATAAGTTAAGCAAAGAAGACAGAGGAGATTACGAAAAAATAAAACTCGAACTTTTAAGCCTCGATGATTCTAATTTTCGTGTTCTTGAATTTAGAAATACTGGCCAATCAGAAAGTGAGCTTAAAAAGAAAATACAAAAAATTTTTAATGAAGCCAAAGACGAATGGCCAGGAGTTTTTGACGAAAATAGCAATATACTACTTTCGCCCTCTCATCTTTCAATAGTCATATCTTATTTTCAAAACATTAAACTTTTTAATTCCAATCTACAAATTATTGATGAAGCTTTTGAATATCTAATTAATAAATCAGCTAAAGGTGAAAAAGGCCAATACTTTACTCCCAGACATGTGATTGATATGTGTGTTAAAATGCTCAATCCAAGAGCAGGAGAATACATGGTGGATACTGCGGCTGGTTCTTGTGGTTTTCCCGTTCATACAATTTTTCAAATAACCGGACATTTATTTCAAAATACAGATATTTCCGAAGAAGAAAAAGAAGATGTTCTAAAAGTATTTGGAATTGATTTTGATGAAAAAGTGGTTCGTGTTGCCCGAACTTTGAACTTAATAGCCGGAGATGGTAATACCAATGTTTTACATCTGAACAATCTTGACTATGAGCGTTGGAATGAAACCATTAGTAATCGCGAATGGCTAGAAATATACGGAGGAGGATTAAAAAGACTTGAAGCTCTACGAAAAAATAAGGAGTCGTATAAGGAGTTTAACTTTGATATTTTAATGGCTAATCCGCCATTTGCTGGTGATATCAAAGAATCTCGAATAATCCATAAATACGATCTTGGTTATAATGATAAAAATAAACCAAAATCAAAAGTTGGTCGAGACATTTTATTTATTGAAAGAAATTTGAGTTTCCTCAAACCCGGAGGAAGAATGGCTATTGTTTTGCCTCAAGGAAGATTTAATAATCCCTCTGATAAATATATTCGTGAATATATAGTTGAGAAGGCCCGTATTCTAGCAGTTGTAGGGCTTCATGTAAATACTTTCAAGCCCCATACCGGTACCAAGACAAGCGTTTTATTTGTTCAAAAATGGAATGATGACCCAAAAAAGGGACCTTTATGTCCCAAGATCGAAGACTACCCTATATTTTTTGCTGTTTCAGAAAAGTCTGGCAAAGATAATTCTGGAGAATATGTATTTGTAAAAAATGGGAATGGACAACCAAAATTAGATAAAAATGGGCATCTTGTTATTGATCATGACCTACATAACCATAATGGAGAATTACCAGATGGAGTGACGGAAAAGTTTATTAATTGGGCAAAAAAAGAAAATTTAAGTTTTTGGAAATAGATATGGAAAAGGAAAAAACCAATAAAATTTCAATATATCTGCTGAAAAAAGGAGTATCGCTGAATGATGTTTTGAAAAAAGATTATAGCCAATTAATTCTAATTGGAGAAAATATTTTCTATTACGATGAGCCCTATAGCTACAAACCAGCATGGGTTAAGGGGTTTTTCGGAGATAGATTAGACGATCTAAACTTATTTAATCAAAGCACAAAAGGGATTTACTTTATAAAAATAGCTATTGATTCAGAAGAAAGGGTCTTTGCTATAGCTTTCGGATACGGACATTCCATGATTGATAAAATCCATTGCGAAGATGACTTCGGTCTAAAAATTGTTTTAAATCTTGTCAATAAAGATAGTATTCGCAAAATAGGAAAGAGAACTCTATCGTCTGAACCAAAGAATACGGTTGAGCAACTCAGCAAGATCGGGAATATATCTGACTTCGGTATAGATATTGAACAAGATTTAATAGAGGAAATTACGGGAAAGCCAAAAGATAAATACTTTGGGGACAATCTTGTTACTGGGAAAATTGCTTTTACAGCATCTGTAAAATTTAATATCTCTAATATACAACAGTTCTTAGAAAAGTGTTTTGAGTACTATAGGAAAGAAGATTATAAAAAACACTTCACTTTTATTGATCAGGTAAAGGTAATTCGAGAAACAGATGAGTGGGATGAAAAATTGATCTCAGAATTAAAAAACGGAAATGACGAAAATGTGAAAGTATGGATGGCAATACCGGAGATTATCGAGTGGGAAGACGTAGCCGGTTTTTCATACTCAGGGAAAAAAGAGAACCTTGTTGACGATATTACGATTCAAGATTTCAAAAAATCATTATTAAAACAACAAAAAGATAATTTAAGTCTAGATTTTCTAAAAAATAAGAAGGTTTATTGTTTTAGAAGCACTTCGGACGAAGAATATACGAACTGGTCTTGTTTTAAATGTTTCTATTGTGAAATAACAAAAAACAGTAGAAAAATTTTGTTAACTAATGGCAAATGGTATGAAATAGCAAAAGATTTTGTGGAAGAGGTAGAAGGCAGTTACAAAAATACATTAAAAGACTCTTCAAGTATTTCACTTATTGAGTGTGATAAAAAACAACATGAAAATGAATATAATGAAAATTTAGCAAAATCAATCAATGGCATTTTAATGGATAGAAAAAATATTACTTATGGTGGTGGTTCCAGTTCTGTAGAATTCTGTGATGTTTATGATGATGTAAATAAGACATTTATACATGTAAAAAATTACTATGGTTCAAGTGCATTAAGCCATTTATTTGCGCAAGGGAAAGTATCCGCTCAAATGTTTCTTTCTGATCCAAAATTTAGGATAAAGGTTAAAGAAATGGAATCCTCCCTGTCATTTGATATAAATATAAATCCCAATCCAAGTGAATATAAAATAATTTTCGGTATTATTTCTGAATCAGAAAAAGATTTAAATATTCCGTTTTTTAGTAAAGTAAATTTTAAAAATGAGAGAAGCTTACTAAATACTTTCGGTTATAAAAATGTCTACCTAACTAAGATTAAACGAAAATAACTATGCAATATTCAGTTGTAAATTATAAAACAGTAAAAAACTTAGATGATTTCCGCTGGGACGGGGAGTTTTTATGTTTTGAGCCATATAAAAATAGGAAATATCAATATTTACCAATTGGTGATATTTTGAAATTAGCCCAATATGGTATTTCAATTGATATGAATGAAGACGGGCAAGGTTATAAGATTTATAGAATGAACGAAATATCTGATATGATTTGTAGTTTAGATGTCGATAAATATGCAGACATTAACGAAAAGGAAGTGAAAAAATTTGTTTTGAAAGATAATGACGTTCTTTTCAATAGAACAAATTCCCAGGCATTTGTCGGAAGGACTGGGATATTTAAAAAATTTTCTAATGAGCCATTTATATTTGCTTCTTATTTAGTGAGGTTTAGACCAGACCAAGAAAGGGTATTACCCGAATATTTAAACACTTTTTTAAATACAAAATATGGTAGTCAGGATGTAAAAAGGCGTGCCAGAATATCTATAAATCAATCAAATGTAAGTGCTTCTGAATTGCAAAAAGTTGAAATACCACTTTTATCAATAAATTTTCAAAGTAAGATACGGCCACTATTTAGCAAAGCTTTTAATCTAATTTTAAATTCTCGCACTCTCTACTCTCAGGCAGAGCAGCTTCTCTTATCCGAACTGGGTTTGTCAAATTGGAAATCAAAACACGAGCTTGCTTTTGTAAAAAACTTTTCAGACACTCAAAAAGCTGACCGTATTGATGCAGAATATTATCAGCTGAAATATGATGAAATTATTGAAGCGGTAAAAATATACAAAGGTGGGGCCGATACTATTAAAGGACAGTTTAAACTAAACAAGAAATCTTTTAAAAAGATTGATAATAAACAATACTGCTATATTGAAATTGGTTGTGTTAATATTTCAGATGGAAGCATGGAACCAATAGTTTTGCAAGGATTAGAATTACCAGCGAATGCAAAAATAAATTTTCAAAAAAGTGATGTGCTTGTTTCAAAAGTTAGACCATATCGCGGTGCAATAGGGATTGTGGATTGTGATGAATATGTTGGCAGCGGAGCATTTACAGTTTTGCAGGAAAATGGAACTGTCACGAAAGAAACCCTCATGGTTTTTTTACGTCTTAAACCGCTATTAGATTTTTCTTTGAAATTTAATACCGGCACATCCTATCCGACAATTACGGATGATGATATTTTGAATTTCCCTTTACCAAAAATTAATACTGAAATACAAAATCAAATTAAAGAAAAAATTACTGAAATGTATTACACGAAAAGCTTATCAAAAGCTCTGCTTGGAATTGCTAAGTCAGGAGTTGAACTAGCCATCGAAAAAGATGAAGTAGAAGCAGAAAATTGGATTAATAATAAGTTAGAGAAATTAGATATAAAAATAGCAGAAAGTAATTCGGCAAATGCTTAACTTGTCACCCAAAATTTATGCTTTTATCGATAGCCAGAATATTAATCTTGCTATCCACGATTGTGGATGGAAACTAGATTTTGCAAGATTTTTTATTTGTCTGAACGATAGATATAAATTGCACGTTTATTTTTAAATATTTATTTTTTAAAAAAATGATATCATTTATAAAATAATCCGGGCCAACTTGAGACCAGCCACCTTGACAAACCCTGTTTAAGTATGATAGTATACAGTCCTAAACTCTCCTGCAAGGCGCAAGCATTTGCAGGATTTTTTGTGTCTACTTGGCGGATTCTTTAACTTGAGGTTTAATAAAAGGTAAAAGATCCTCTTTCTTGAGCAAGTGTGATTCATTACAACGAGCTACCATGGCGACACTTGGACGATGCGAGAAACCTACATATTCGACAATCTTCCCTTTTTCTCTTGCTTTATTCACTGCCGGTATCAAATCTGTATCTGAAGAGACTAATATGATTCGGTCACAAAGATTTTCATAAGCTGCAACCAACATCCCAACAGCAATATTGACATCAACGCCTTTTTCATGAAAGACATTATCAGATTTTAAAAGATAACCTAATGAGTATTTATAATTATGCTTTTTCAGATGCCCGAGTAGTTTTTGTTGATCATTAAATAATTTCTTTGTTTTATCTGTGCCGTCTGTTCTTATCTTTCCCACATAATATGTGGAGCTTACAAGCTCGTTTTCTGAAATAAGCATCTTTGAAAAGCCAGTAAAATCAAAATCAAGAAGCTGATGTAATCCCAAATCCTTAAGCTTAAAATAGAAATTACTACCATCAATAAAAACAATACATTTTTGTTTAGCCATGAAATTTATTATAACATAAACGAGCTATATTTGCGTAGAATATTCCCTCTTTTTGCCTCCTTCCCTAAAATCTCAATAATTTAATTTAATATTATTTAATTATATTATTTACACTTTTATATAATAAATATATAATCTATTAATATTAATATTTATATATATTATAGATATATCAAAAGTGCTATAGGAGGACGCCCTATGCCATACTTAGACACCATTACAAGTATCCTAAATGATGTAAAGGGCTGGTTCTTTGCCCTGATAGGAATTGTAACCCTGGTAGTTGTAGTTAAAAATGCATTTGCCTATCAGGCTGGAGATTCTGCTGAAAAACAGGATGCACTACGAAGCATTAAAAAAGCCATTATTATGGGTGGAGGAATTTTTATTCTTTCATGGTTTGCCACTTATGTTATAACAAAAATGTCTTCTGTCTCTTAATAAATCCCTAAAACAAGCAGGTATTTAAATGCAAATGGCAGACTGGATTAGTGAAATAATATCAGGTTCCTTCTGGAAAGCAGTAGACAATTTAATTGAAAGCTTTCTTAATTACGTATATGAATTTCTCTCTCAGGTAATAGTTCAACCGACAGAACCTTCAAAATATATACACAACTTTGATCAGTATCTAAAAGGAGTTCAATTCTTTGCTGGCGGGCTTCTTGTAATATTTGTAATATGGTCAGTATTTCGCCAGCTCTCAGGAGTAATGTATTCGGACGAAAGGTCCATGGGAAGCTATTTTATTCACATTACTTTTGCCGGAGCTCTTATCTATATCCTTCCCAAAGCAGTAACTCTTGTTTTCTTGCCAATAAATACTGCCCTTATAAACTTCATCGGAAGTGTAGGGATAGATGTTTCAGCAATAGATAATACCATGCAGACAGTATGGGGAGGGATCCGTGAAGAAGAGATTTCAAGAATCATGTTTCTTATACTTATTATAGCTATTGTCGTATTTGGAATAGCAGGCGCAATCCGTTATATAGAGACAATAATTGCAATACTGATATCTCCCCTGGTAGCCCTTTCTGTTATAAATAATGGAGATGGGCTTCAGGTCTGGTTAAGAGAATTAATAGCCATAGTTTTTACCCAGACAATTCATTTCTTAATTCTCCAGATCCTTCTTTCCATAATAGGGGGAGTAGAAAATATGACGCTTATGATTATCCTATCTATTGGTACTATTGCGGTAGGCTTAAGAGGGCCACAGATTCTTCGTCAGTATCTTTACAAAACGGGCACTTCATCAGCTCTTGTTTCTTCTATAGGTTCGGTTTCACGGTTGGGCATGATGGGAGTAATGATAAAACGATAAGAAATAAACAAAAATGACTGAAATAAGCGAAAAGAAAAGAAAACTTCCACGCCATATAGACGGGCGCATAATGATAGGGCCAATGCCTGTAAAAAATTTCTTTATCCTTCTTCCGGCCGTTGCATTAATAACAGCATTAATTATTAAATATTTTAACCCTTTTATATTCTTTGCCGGCGTTTTTGTAATAGGGGTTATTGCAGGGCTTGCAAGCGAATTTCACCACAGAGAAACAGGATTTTCAATACTTAAAGATGTTATCAGATATATCTTGGAAGGAGATAAATATTATGAAAGGAATGCATTAAATGCTCCAGTTATTAAAAGATTTAGTAGGAATAAAATCTAAAAACAAACAAAAGAATGATTTTTCTCTCCCGATAAAAAATATAGGCGATATTATAGAGGGAATTGATGGAACTTATAAGATAGTTTTTAAAGTAAGCCCCGTAAACGGGGATCTACTGCCGCCTGATAGCCTGGAAAATGTAAGCGAAGCAATACAAAGTGCTCTTTCCTCTTTTGATGGACGAATAGGAATATATATCCAGTCAGAAAACATAGATGTAAAAAAGAACATTGAAAATATTGAAAAAAGAAAACTTGAGCTTGACAGCGAAATAAAAGTGATGCTTCTTGAAGAGCAAAGAAAACATATTTCCTCCATGGCTGGAAGAAGCAGAAATATTCTGAATTTTTATACCGCACTTGAAGTAAAAGAAGAAAATCCGGCTTCTGCAGCCGAGTTATTAAACGACGGCTTTCTCTCATTTAAAAACGAACTTGAAATGCAGGAAATGTATGCTGAACAGCTTTTCGGAAAGGATATAAAAGCACTACTTTATCAGCGGATGAATCCGGAAAGTTCACAGCTTGAGCCTCTAAATGAAGAATGGGACCTTGAAAACCTGTATCCTGAAAATGCAAGAATTTTTAAAGACGGGCGCCATCTTGAAATAGAAAACCGTCTTTACCGCTTTTACTCAATAACAAAGTTTCCGAAAACAGTGGAAAAATACAGATGGTTAAGAAGAATATTTAACACTAAGGCGGATATAAACATAGCTATAACTTTAACGCCAAAAAACAAAGCAACAATTATGAAGGACCTCTCTAAAGCAGTAAATGAAATAGGGGCGAAGGCAATAGACAGAAAAAAGGATGAAGCAGTCCGCCAGAAACACCTGGCCGAAAAAGAAAGCGCAATAGAGATGATAAATGAGCTTGGAAACGACAATGTAGGCCTATTTGACACAAATATAACTATAGGAATATCAGCTCCGGACGTAATAGAGTTAAACACCATTTCAAATCTTCTTCGTTCAAAGATTTCAAGCACCTACTGCCAGGCTACAGAGTTAAAATATAAAGGATATGAGCCTTTCATAATTACCCTTCCAATACTTGCAGACAATAAAATCACAAGAAATTATGTATGGAATTTAACTACAAAAGACATTGCCTCATTAATTCCCTTTGATTCATCGGAACTTATGCAGGCCACAGGAATTTTTATAGGAGAAAATTTGATATCAAACGGAATTGTAATAGTTGATACCTACAATAAAATTTATAACAACTCTCATGAATGTATCATAGCTGATTCAGGATCAGGCAAATCATTTAGAATAAAAACAGATGCTATAAGGCATATCCCCTACAGAGATTTTATTATAATGTTTGATCTGGAGGGAGAATTTTTTTATCCATGGGGCAAAAGATTTAAATTCAGCCCAACATCAGGAATTATCTCAAATCCTTTTCATATAAGAAATACAATAATAGACAGTGATGAGCTTGAAGAAGAAAAAGACACAGGGACTTATCTTTCAGTAAAAATAATGGAGCTTATAATTTTCTTTAAATGGATTTTACCCACCATGAGCCCTTATGATGAAGCCATAATTGAAGAAGACATCAGGGATTCTTATCATAGATTTGATATAACTTTTAATTCAAAAGACCTCCCTGAAACTTTCCCAACCCTATCTGCCCTGTCTGATGTTATGAAAGAAAAAATAAATTCAGATACCACCTCAAAAAAATCAAAACAGTCACGGGAAGATATGCTTGCCTCCCTTCAGCCTTACATCACAGGAGCATACAGCCATATGTTTAACGGACAAACCAACTGGGACTACGATTTTTTTACTATACTTGACATATCAGGTCTTCCGGAGGCAGTAACCCAGCCTCTTTATGATATTCTCTTAAAGGACACATGGCAATTTTGCAAAGTAGACAGGCAAAAGACAAAAAGGATCTATGTTGATGAAGCACATCAGTTTTCAGACCCGGATAATCCCCAGACTCTAAAATTTTTGGCAAATTCAATTAAAAGAGGAAGAAAATACGGTATAAGTTTTGTTACTGCAACACAGAACCTGCCTGATTTTCTCTCAATAGAGCGATATGGCCAGGCAATAATAGACAACAGTTATTTCAAGCTTTTTTTCAGAATGGGAGAAACTGACCTGCCTGTTATAAAACAGCTTTATAACTTCAGCGACCAGGAAATGGCAATATTAAGGGGAGGAGCAAGTGTGAGAAAAGGCTCAAAAGGCAAAGGTATATTTATTGCCGGTTCCCAACGTGTTGTAGTTCAAATAAGAGCTTCAAAATTTGAACTTAAAATAGTTGATCCTGCCCAATATGCTGAAGTTTATGGGACTGCACCCGAACATAATCCTTTTTAAAATACCGATAAAATGGCCGAACCCTTAACCATAGTATCAGTTTCCTTAAATGCAGCCGGTTTTATTAAAAAATACTGGAAACAGGTTTTAATATGTCTTTTTATAATCTCAATTATCCCTGCTTTAATAATAACTGCAGTAATAAATATTTTATTTCCACAGGTTTCAAAAGAAGAATTTAACATTTATAAAAATTTAACTGCTAAAACAGGCATAAACTGGTACTCTTTTATGGCCTATGACACAGTAAGGCTTGATAACTACCTAAAAGAGAACAATCCAGATGAAAGTGTGTTCGATCTCCTTCGGGTAAGGTTTAAAGAATATGAAATAATAGAAACAGAAAAGCAAATAACCAAGATAGTGGATGGCAAAAAAGTAACTGAAACCATTACCCAAAAAGAATATAAAGTCATCCGTGAGCTTGAAATCCATGGATATGGTCCAATTAAAAACCTCCTACTTTCTTTAAATTATTTTTCTGCGGAGGAAAATATGAGTGTAAAAGAAGTTACCGATTTTTTTACTATACTTGATAAAAAAGAAGAATATGAAATAGAAACTTCAATATTAACAGACGTGGATATCACAGAAGATTTTGACGACAATCATAAGCAATGGTATTTCGCCCTATCCGAAATCCTCCCTCTAATAGACCCAACAGCCGAATTTGACCCCGACGAGTATATTATCCCTGAACTCTCATCAAACCCATCCATCCCCTCTATCTGGCCCACGCAAGGTATTATAACATCTGAATTTGGAGAGAACCGCATAGCCCATATCCATGAAGGAATAGATATAGCAAACATTATAAGTACTCCAATATACGCCACAGCAGACGGAACAGTGATTGCAGTAGGTTCAAGCGGAAACTTCGGCAAGAGAATAATGATATATCATGGAACAGATGAATCCGGCACAACATATGTTACAATTTATGCCCATCTAAGCCAATTTAAGGTAAATGTAGGCGATAAAATCACCCAGGGCGCCCTAGTAGCCCTCATGGGTAACACCGGCTACAGCACTGGCCCCCACCTCCACTATGAAATCCGTCTAAACAGCATGCCTATTAATCCAAGATATTTTTTACAATAAAAATAAAGTGATAGCCTTATTTAAGAATATTTAACAATAATATAACCCATTCAAGCTATCGTAACGAGCTGTCAGATATCATAAATATTTTTACGAGTTTCTATAATACCCTCTTCTATATCATATAAAAATTGAGATGTTTCTTTTGGATGAATTGTATTTGGGCAAGCAAGCTCTATTAGTACATCGAGTGAATAATGAAACCATGTTAGATCGTCTTTCATAGGTGGTATTGCGTGAGCTTGTGAAAGGTATAGAATGGCACGAGTTATTAAATTCGGGTCTCTATTCTGCCCAACTATAAATTCTACATAATGTAAGGCTTCTTCAAAATATCCTTTTATTGCTTTGTTAATTTGATCTGAATCAATTATATCAGATATATCTTGGGGATTTGGAGTTTGCCATAATGTTTGACCAGCTACTTCCTTGCAAGCTTTAAATAATGCATCACTATCGAGATTGTATTGTTCTTTCATGAGCTTATCCCTTGAATTGTTTATCTATTTTATTAAAAAAATATTCATCAAATAGTTTATAAAATAAATCTTCTTTAATTTGAACTCCTTTTTTTGTTGGATAATAAATTTCATTTTCGTCTTCATCATAACCTCTTTGATAAAACCTAATATCTATAAAATAATAGTTATTCCCAATATATTTAATTCTGTTTAAACGCACCACTTCATAATTTTTTGATGCAACCTCTTTAATAAGTTCTTGATATTCAATTTTTAATTTTGTTTCATAAGATTTCTTTTTTTCCATTTTTTCACCTAACATCTCAATATATTAAAACCAATTATTTAACATGCAAGAATAAAGCTCTAGAATTTACAATTCTTTGATACTTTGGTGTAACTTTAAATGAATGTTCCCCTTCCAATTCGATAATAAGATTCCATATGTCAGGAATTGAATTTTCCAATTTTAAGATTTTACCCATTAGCTTAAGTATTGTATTATCATTGATCTGTAAAAGAGTTAATTCTTTTATTTCCCCTTCAACAAGTTCTTTAGCATCCAAATATGTGTTTGTAAATTTATTTTTTGTTTTTAAATTAGGGCTTAAATCGAACCTTATAGTAAATTCAGGCTTAACACTTATTTGAGTATTGTATGCAAAAAGATTACTGGAAAAAGTTTTGTTATATTCAACAAAGATATTTACTCCACCTTTTTTAAGTGTAATCCAATTCACGTATTAACACTCCTTAAAATGAAATTATAATATTTAAATATTATATTCTGTTTTTTTAAAATCATACATGCTTTTAATATAAAAAATATACATATTAAATAATCCTAAAAATTATTATACAATTATATCTAATTAAGGGAGGTTAAAGTGATAATAACTATAATAGTAGTTTTCTTGGTCATACTATTTTTTGTTGCTCCACAATTTGTTGCTATGAAAGAGGTCAAAAAGCAGCATAGAGAGTTTTTAAAATGGAAAGATACTGATCCTCGTGTAAACACCGAGAGGGCTAAGAAGAATATAAGGATAGTTATAGTAGGTGCGATAGTAGTGCTGATAATTATACTAGTAGGAGAACAGCTAATAAAAAAATATGGATGGTAACAGACAGAAGATAAACATACTCCCCAACCTCACCAGCCAAAGCATAACGCATAACCCACTAGTAGAGTTTTAATAAATATAATATTTTAATGGTAAAAACAACCCAGAACAATTTATTACAGCAGGCTATATAGAAGTTTTGTAGATAAAAATACATCTGAAAAAGGTTATAAAATTATAAATTATACCGATTTTTGAATAGTTGCGGGGCCAAAAAAAGAGCCCGGCGGCTGTTTAAAAATCTATAGGAAACTGTAAAATTCTTCTTTCTAACCTAAAACCGACCCACCATTTCAATAAAACCCTCCAAAACAGTCAACCGCGGTTGACCTTCACTATATATTACAAAAGCCTAACCGGCTTAATATATTTAAATTCCTAAAAGACAAATTTATAAGAACCTGTCTTTATGTCAACGTAGTATTTTACTTTGCGAGCATAAAGCCGCCTTGCTATTTATCCCTCTCAATTCTTGCTTTGCAAGAAGCGTAAAATCTCCACATTGACCTAAAGCCAGAACCTTCTTTTGCTCCGCAACTATCGGAAATTAAATATTTTTTATTTTTAGAAAAGGAGCAAAGGAAATGTATCAGTATAAAATAACATTACTAAAAAACAAAATTGCAGAAGAAGAAGTCAAATTTACATGTTCGCAGGATGTTGCAGAAAACAATTTTATTCATAAGCTGTTTACTGAAAACGACAACGATAAAGAAAAGCTTTATGTAATTATTTTAAATATTAAAAATAAAGTTATAGGCTATTCTTTAATTTCAATGGGAAGTTTGTCATCTTCAATCGTTCATCCAAGGGAAGTTTTAAAACCGGCAATACTGGCAAGCGCTGCAAGCATAATTATTATTCATAATCACCCTTCCGGAGATCCTGAGCCTTCATCAGATGATATAGAAGTAACAAACAGAATTTCAAGAGCCAGCGTCATTATGGGAATTAATTTACTTGATCATATTATTTTAGGCTTTGAAGCAGACGAATTTAAAGGATATTACAGCTTTAGGCAAAAAGATCTAATTTAAATAAAAAATTTCTCAGGGGGAGCATAAGAATCTTCCCCTGCTTAAAATCTCCCACCTCCCACCCTCATCCATCAAATTCCTTTCTCAAAAACAAATATCTTAAATAATTCTAAAAATTAGTATATATTAAATCAATATAATTGAAGGAGGCATTATTTGAAACCATTTAAAGGATATAAATACAGCATTATCCTTCTATTAGTTTTATGCTTTATTTTCACAATTTCCTGTTCGACTACTGATATAAATACTTTCACTGTTGAAACTAATACAGTCGAAGATAATGCAAATATTGAAGCTGAAAATAGGTATCTTAGTGAAACAAATGGAATTTTAAACGGTATAAAAGTTGTATATTTAGACTTCCAAAATTCTGTTAATGATTACAACCAAGATAAAAGAACATGTGAAAAATTTATCAAATCTACAAGTAATAAGGGCATGATAAGCGAAATGAAGGCATTCGCTGATTGTGTTAAAACCTCTAATGGATATTCTGCAGCAGCTACTGCAGAACTTAATAAATTAAAGGGAGGAGAAACAACAGCAACTCAAACAATAGCGGAAGAAAAAGGTATTGAAACAGGATCAACAATTATAATCAAATATAACATAATTTATACTGTAAATAATGCTAGATTTGAGGGTGGTACTAGATATTATTTACTGACTAAACCCATAGATCTTTCAAATGGTGATTTCAAAGATGGTATTAAAGGAATTGTCACCCGATTTGTAAAAATTCACGGCAATAAAGTCTCTTTAAATATATATGATAAATTAGAAACACTCGAGAATGATTATAAAGAAACAGAAGATTCGAATATTACAGCTTCAACTGATCCAGAATATCTAAAAGATATTGAGTTACATTTTATAGCTTGTTATGACGGTGATTTAAGTGCCGGACTTTATTTAAACACTCTAGGGTTCTTCCCTGCATATTATGAAGACATCCCAGAGATAGAACAATATTTAGAAATATTAGAATTTAATCCCTAGTTTAAGAACATGAAACTCAACCAATCCTACAACCTAAAATTAACAATACAAAAAAACCAACCCCCTTCCCCTATCCAGCAATCTCTAGTCCTTCCTATATAAAAAATACAAAATATATACTAATATAATATATAATATGATAGTATAATAAATAATATCATTAAAAAATATATAATGTTTATATGATAATTACCCATAATTTAAAACTATCATATATCAGTAAAGCAAATTTCTCAGAAAAAGAAGCAAGTTGCGCGAAAGTGCCACACTTTCGCAATTATTTTGGGGAAGACCCCAATC
This sequence comes from Actinomycetota bacterium, assembly GCA_023487035.1. Lineage (GTDB taxonomy): Bacteria > Actinomycetota > Humimicrobiia > Humimicrobiales > Humimicrobiaceae > JAMDDL01. Next base: position 433 of record JAMDEN010000136.1, on the reverse strand, counting down.
CCCTATTAAAAACAAAAGATAAATGTATATGGGAAGAAAAAGAAATAATTCATTAGGGATATGGCTAACACAGCAAGAGTTGGAAAGCCTTAAAACAAGAATATCTAAAACCAATATCAATCAAAGCGCCTACATCAGAAAATGCATCTTGGAAAAAGACATGACAGTTATCCCAGGCATAAGAGATTTAATAATTGAAATTAAAAGAATAGGAAACAATCTGAATCAGATTACCCGCTCAGTCAACGAAGGCTCACTTACTATAATCAGGGATGATTTAAAAGATATAAAAGAAGATCTTAAAAAAGTATGGGAACAGCTGGCTATAACACTAAAGAAAATATAAAAAATAAAATATCCATGGCAGTTATAAAAAGACTCTCATCAAAACAAAACATTAAAAATATAATAAACTATGTCTTAAGCAAAGAAA
>JAMDEN010000022.1 GCA_023487035.1 Actinomycetota bacterium | reverse complement strand
TATCCAAATTCAACTTTAGGTATTTCCACATTAGTATAATCACTATCTTTCATCCTCATTACTGAAAGAAATTTTTCTCTTGAATTCATGATTTAAAACTCCTCTAAGGAAAAACGTTTTTTTATAATTTGTTTTAAGATTATAAGGCTAAAATGAAATTTTTTCAAAGATTAAATTTCAGAGATTACATCAAATTCTGGGCTTGTTGCCTAAGCCCTTAATTTTACGTTATCAATTCGAATTATAAAGCTCAAAATATTTAAATTTAGATAAGAATTCTGTAATATTTATTAAATACTGCTTAATATTTACCATAAAATTTAAAATCTATTTTGCCAGCTCATCTTGTACCCAAAACAGCCACTTTAAACATAACAACTTCCCTCCATTTAACAATTAAAGGATTTATACTTCTCTAAATAATATTTCTGAATTTCTTTAGAAGGTTTTATGGATGTAAAATCAGTTTTAAATTTTGAATACCCCTCTTCAATGCTTGAAAAGATACCAGCGCCAAAACCTGCAATAATAGCCGCTCCTTTACTTGCAAAATCCTCATCTATTTTTTTTGGAATATTAATAATTTTCCCTATAATATTTGCAATAATTTGCATCCACAAATCACTTTTACTTGCCCCGCCAACAATTTTGATACTGCTAAAGCCAGCTTTTTCTTTTTTGAAGGTCTCTAAAATTTTTTTTAATTGAAAACCAATGCCTTCCATGATTGCTTTGAACATATCCAGGTAATTGTGTCCTAATTCTAAATTTGTAAAAGCACCTTTCTGATTTATAACGAAATCTGGCCCAAAATTACCTGAAAGATATGGGTAAAACAAGATTTTGTTTCTAATACTTAACAATTTTTCATATTCTTTTTTTTCTACTTCATATAATTTATTTTCTCCATCCAAATTCATTATATTAAGTGCAAACCATCTTAAAGCAGCCCCGGCAGTAGGAATTGAATAGATTAATCCAAATTTTTCATTTATCACATTCCTTCCAATTCCATAAAAAAATTTAGAATCAAATAGAGGTCTATTCAGCAATTTAAAAATAGTCCATGCTGTACCTGTAGAGATCAGGAAATCCTCCTCATTCAATATCCCATTTCCAATAGAAACACAATACTGATCATGCCCACCGTTTATTATCTTAACTTTATTTCTTAAATCAAGTTCTTTGCGTATTTCATTTTTAAGTAATCCCACAAACTCACAGGATTTTTTTATCTCTGAAAAATTATTATTATTTAAACCCAGAAGACTTAAAATTTCATCATCCCACATACCAGTTCTTACATTATAAAACTGTGTTATAGAAGCGTTTGAAGGATCCTGAAAATTATTGCCTGTAATTTTTTTTAAAACATAATCATTTACATATAAAATCTTATATATTTTTTTAAAAATTGAATTTTCATACTTTTTTAGCCAATATATGGAAAGAAAAGAAAGACAGGAATCTATCCTCCACCCTGTTTTATTGTAAAACCATATATTTTTGTTTTGCAGTTCGGGTTTATTTTTTAGTATTTTGCTGCCTCTTCTGTCAAGATAGGTAATCGCCCTGCAAAGAGGTTTGAAATCTTTGTCCACCGGAATAACAGTACCACCCTGTGTTGATAAAGATATTGCCTCGAGATTTTTTTTTACAGATTCGTTTATTAGCAAACTCTTTAATACTTTAAAAAATCCCATTATCCAGTCTTCAGCATCCTGTTCAAAATAATTTTCTTTGGGAGTATAACTCGAATATGTCATTTTACTTGTGCTGATAAGTTTGCCATCGACAGAAAAAAGAGAGCCCTTTATATTAGTCGTCCCTATATCTATTCCTGCAATATATTTAGTAACCATAATAAAAAAATAAAGATTATAAATTCAATCCAGAATGCGTATTTATTTAAATCACAATTACATTCAGGCCCAAAATCTTGCCAAAGTCCTTTAATTCTTCCAATACATCGCCATATACGATTGCTGCATGGTGTGTACCCCCATATTCACTGTAGTTTTCAAGAAATTCGTTAATCGAATCTTTGGGTCGGAACCATCCTGAAATGGTGTCAATTATTTCGCTTTTTATTTTAAGCATCCTGATGCTACTAAGAATTAAATTATAATTTTCTCCTATCGGAGCAATGTCAACTAATACTGCCTTGCCTTCTTTAAATTGTCCAATCGCTACTATGGGATTACTAATACGAATTATTGGCAAATTTTTCTCTATTAAAGTTGGTTTACCTACAAGTAAATTTAAATTGACTTCAGCCATATGACTAATATATATTAAGTCATTTTTCCAATCAGGACAGAACATCTCAATAAAACTTGTTTCAGGATATAATCGCAAAAGAGCAGAAATCAAAGAGGAAGTTAAAGTATCACCTTCACCCGCATAACCGATACCTCTTGCCATAGCTTTACTTGATTCAAGAAAAGGAATTGTCAAAAATCCGGATTGACTGGATATACCATAGTAATTAATAGTAAACGCATTAAGATTTTCTTCAATAAGCCACTTTCTGGTTGCAATGCTCATTCTTAGAGTATTAAGATGCAATTCTTTTGAAACATTTACTAAATTGAAATTATTAAAATCACTATTTAACTCGTCCTTAATAATTTGATCATTTTCAGCAGGTATCAATTTTTTAATTTCGTCTAGGTTCGCCTCAACAACTTCTATGCCAAAATCAGAAGACAATTTCCTTGCATCTACATAAAAATCACCCATTCCTGGAAATCTGCCGCCAATACTTCCTGTCCTTGTTCTGGTAAAATACCTTGCTAATGCAGCTGATTTGATCTTTTTAAATAATCTCTTCAAAACGTCAGAATATTTCCAGTGCCCTGCAGAAATTAAAAATCTTTTTTTGTTTTGCAGCAAAACACTGCACAAATCCTGAACACCATGTATACCATGATTCTTCAGAATATCATTGTACTCGGTGTTTTTGCTGAATTCATACTTTATAGTTGTATCCAGGAACACTATTGGGATTTTTGTTTCCTTAAGGACTGGTAAAGCTTCTTCTGAAGGTGAATAAGACAAATGTAATAGCAATAATACATCAATATTATTTTTTTCAAAATAATCGACAGTTACCTGAAACTCTTTTTTTAATCTGCAAATTGAACTTACGTAAACTTCAAGTTCCAGGCTAATCAATTCTCCCTTAATCTCTTCAATAAAAGTTGTAAATTCATTTCTTAGACCAGGGAAAGAATCATCATATAGCTTTAAATATAATGGCAGTAAACCGACTCTTATCTTATTCATTTAAAATATATTTGTATATAGACTTTGATAATATGAAAATAAAAATTCAAAAATTATCATAAATTTTAATTGTTTTAACGCCACTTCTAATAGAATCTCAAGCTGCAGAACATGCGACAATAGTCTTTATGCTTTCTCGCGCATCAAATTCAGGTTTAGTATTATTTATAATTGAATCTTCAAAATCTTTCATGAATCTTTTTGCTGTTTCTCCTTGACCCCAGCAAGATATACTCATGTCAGCTTTAAAGTTCATTTTCATTTCCGGCTTATCCGCTAACTTATTCAGCACAACTTTTGAAGTTGTAGGTTCAAAGTCTGTCCAATCTGCTATTGCGGTACCTTTTGTGCCATAAACTGTTATTACCAGCATTGGATAAGGAGGCTTGACCAATCCATATGCTCCCATAACTCTTCCTATACTGCCATTTTTAAATTTAAGATTTATTAAATAAGTATCTTCAATTCATTTCTTTAAAAATACTGTATTTATTTTATTATGATCTTTTTTAGTGTTTTAAAACTATCCTCAGCCGCATTTAGAGTCTTATTAATATCATTCTCAGTTATGGCAAGCGATAAAAACCAGTGATGGTTGGGATGTAGAAGAATCCCTTTCTCGACCATGCTGGCAAAAAAGAAATCACGATATTCTTTGTTCTTTTCCGGATCAGGATATAAAAATTTAAGCATTGGTATTACAGGCAAACCTATCATTTCAGCTTCGATTCTATAATCACTGATTAATCTATTTAACCCATTAAATAATCGATTTCCCTTATCCCACATATATGAAATCCCGTCTCTTTCTTCTAACTCCTGAATTGTCGCAATAGCAGCAACCATTGGAAATGTATTTACTAAAAATGTTGCAGATATCCTTGTATTTTTACTTGATTCCATTATATCTTTCTTGCCCACTACAACTGATATCGGATATCCGTTTGCCATAGCTTTGCTAAAACATGCCAGGTCCGGTATTACACCAAAATATTCCTGAGCTCCACCTAGTGCTACCCTAAAACCTGTTCTAATTTCATCATAAACAAGCACCGCACCATTCTCATGGGTTAATTTCTTTACTCCTTCTAAAAAGCCTGCTTTAGGGAGCTCTTTTGAAGCCTCAAAAGGTTGCATAATTACACAGGCAACCTGATTTTTATTTTCTTTAAACACTGCATCAAGTGAATCCAGATCATTATATATAAAAGTAAATATATCTTTTTTTACGCCTTCCGGCACACCAATAGCCTCCCTATCAGTTCCTGCTCCACCATAACTCCAATCATGCCATCCGTGGTAGCCCCACCTTATAACTTTGTCTTTACCAGTAAATACTCTTGCAATCCTAATTGCTGCGGCAGTGGCATCGGAACCACTTATTATAATTCTTGCCATTTCTGCACAGGGAATAATATCGATTAATTTTTTTACAAAATCATTTTGTATTGGAGAAACCATAGTAAAACAAAAGCCTTTACGCAAATCTTCAATAACTGCTTTATCTACTTTTTCATTACAGTGTCCAAGAACTACAGGACCAAAAGAACAAAGCCAATCAATAAATTCATTTCCATCAACGTCCCAAACATGTGAACCTCTGCCTATTGCTGTAAAAATCGGATATTTCCCTATTACAAATTTTGTGGGATGTCTTGCTTCCGTAACACCACCGGGAATAATGTTGCATGCTTCTTTATAAATTTGTTCCGACCTGGAAAAATCCATAATATTACTAAATCTCCTAATGATAAATCATATTATTATATTAATGTAGTCGCAAAAAGCAATAAAAAATTAATATAAAATTCAATTTATTCTTAATCATAAATTTCTTATAAAATGTATTCCAAAAAACTATGTTTGCAAGGTAATCCATAAGCTACAAGCATTTTTCTTTGACTGGGTTGACATATTAAAGCCGTAACAGTCATTATGTCATTACCTTTATTATTTTTATGTCTACAAATAGAGTTTGGTTTATTTTCATGATCCCGATGAACTTTTTTTAAAAATTCTTTAGTGACAGGTTCGTCTCTATCTAAAATTAACTCTTTTAACCTATTAAGCCTTATTTTTGAATTATCAAAACTTTTTTCTTTCATTATCTCATATCTTTTAAAATCACCTGACAAATAATTACTAGTATGTATTACTTTTCTATTAATACCTTCTATAACTTTAATATTATTTGATGTTGTTTCAATAGTCGCAACATTTCCCTCTATGTCACCAATTGTATAACTCATACTTCCCATTCGTTTTACTTTGGAAATTACTTCTATGGCATCAACAACAGATTTTTGTTGCAATATTTTTCTGCTAATTACACAATAAGGAACACCTAATGATAAATCTGATGAAAAAACTGTGGCAGCTGAGAGTCCTAAATAAGGATTCATACCTGGCCTTCCGATACATCCTGCGAAATTCCAAGATATAAAAGGAGGTTTTTTTGTTGGAATTCCCTTTATTATTATTGATGACTTAAGCCAACTTTCATGATCATCTGCATTCCAACCTATAAAAGTATCTCTTTCAATTGTTGATAGACTTCCTACTGCATAACTTGAACAACCAACAATTGTTATTCTTTTTTCAAATAATAAATTAATTCGTTCAATAATTTCAAGGTAACTATTTAGAGTGAATATTTCTTTGATACTAAAACCAGAACCTTTTGAAATGCCATACATTTCCTCTATTACTTCAGGTGCATATTTTTCAGTAATAGGAATAGCTTTTTCTATAGATTCTAATATTTTTTTTAAATAATTTTGTGATTCCTCTATTGAAAAATATTTATAAAGAATTGAATAAATAAGATTATAAAAGGTTTTTATTGATGTTGCTATTAAGTCTTTTAATTCAAATCCATACTTATAACCCATTTCAAATGGTGTACCTTTTAATTCAATCATTAAAAATTTTTTTTCTTTCATTTCTTTCCCTTAAAACTTATTAGTTGTAAATAAAATTTTAATATAGGTCACCTTTTCCAAATCCTTAGAACTTATTTTGATGCCAGCAACAATTTATAAACATCAATCTATACTAAAAGTTATCTGTTAATTTAGGTAAAACACCTCTTCTAAATCCTCAAAATCAGGAATATCTTCTGGATTACCCTCTTTTATTACATATTGACTCATGCACTCCTGCCATTTTCTACAGATATCTTTTTTTAAATATTTCTTTTGTCTTTTAGTCAATTCTTTAACATCCAAGTCTGTTTCAAAGTACGAAAATAGTGTGCCGTCTTTTCTAAAAAAAATTGAATAATTTTTTATACCTGTTTTTTTGATTTCTTTTACCAGTTCGGGCCAAATTTCATCATGTGCTTTCTTATATTCATCCTTGAATTCCGGTTTTATTTTAAAAATACTACCAAATCTTAACATTAGACTTCCTAATTTAGTTATTTATTAACTTTTTTAAAAAATATAAATGAAAAAAATTTAAATCATTAAACATCAAACTTTCTATCACTTAAAATAAGTCTACCATTAATTTCCATTTTGGGATTTTTAATTACCAAATCTATATGAGTTTTTGCCCTAACTTTTAAACCAAATGTAAAACCTTGCCCAATACCTATATGAACAGTTCCATACTCGCTCTCATCCTCTGAAAAAAAACCGTCTCCCATTTTAGATTTTGGATTAAGACCTAATCCTAATTCCACGCATTGATAAATGTTAGGATCATCTTGCCTTTGAAGATAGCTTTTAAATTTCTCTGCATCAGATCCTCCAAAAATATCGACAATCCTGCCCTTTCTAAATAAAACTTTTAAAGGATTTTTAATTTTTCCATAGGGAACAATAACTCCATCTATCAACAGAGTGCCATTTACTCCATATTTAAAAGGACCAACTGCCGTTTCAACAAGTGGAAACGGTGACCAGCTTCCCTTTTCATGGCAAATACATGTCTGGTCAATACTTTTTCTGCCAATTAATCTCATACTTAGGTTGGTACCCTGTTCAGTTGTAAGCCTCGCAATACCCTTTACTGAAATTATTTTGCCAATTTTTTTTACCAGGGGTTCTAAAGATAAAAAATCAACGTCCATACTTTCCCTCCCAAAAAGTTTTTCAGAACACCCAGGAATACTTATTATTCTTGCTCCTGCCTTATTGGCATTTATTCTGGCAATTGAATTGGATAGAGAATAGACTGTTGTAAAAATTACAATATCAGCCTTTTGGATAGCATAAGAAATAGGTTCAGGCGGATTCTCGGCAAGCTTGGCCATCTTTTCCATTAGCATAACTGAAACTTTTAATTTAAATTCTTTTGCTGTAGCTGCAATTAAACCAGCAATGGAAGCATTTGGAAAATCAGCGACGACCACAAGATTTTCGCCATCATTTGCATTAAGACAATTACTTAATAGGTTTTTTACACAACTTATAATTCTATTTTTATTTTTCATAATTAATTTTAAAAATTATAAATTCTACCTGTGTTTTTGTTTTAAAAAGCTATCAAGTAAAATTAAAAAATAGTCTATCTCCTCCATTGTATTATAATGGGCAAATGATAATCGAAGGCACTCATTAATACCTAAAGCAGAAAGAGTATGTCTGGAATAGGCATTGGAGATTCTATTTGCAATTCTCACCTTATTATCTTCAAAATATTCCACAATATTTTTCGTTTCCAAGTTGTCAATATTAAATGCTATTATAGCTTCCCTATTATCCAGGTCTTCTTTTTCACCATGTATTTTAATTTCATTATGACTAAGCAGCCCATTTCTAACACCTGTTCCATATAGCAATACTTCCAACAAATATTTCTCATAATTCCGTATAGCATTCATGCCTTCTACAACCAGTTTCCTTGGATTCTTACTATTAGCAAAATTAGAACCAAGCCACTTTATATATTCAACAACTTCAGTCATCGATGCATATGAGGCAATTTCTCTTGTTCCGAGATCCCAAAAATTTTCAGGTTTACCGGATAAATTTTCATGTTCTATTTTTGACAATCTGTCAGAAACATGGGCAAAGCTAATTCCAATTTTTGAATAAGTCTTATAAGGAACGAAAATATAAGCATCTGCCCCGTATTCTTCAACATTTATGGCGCCATGGGTTGAATGTTGCGCACCATCAATAATAATATATATATCGGGATTAATTTTGCGCACTTCTCTTACAATATTTGCCACGTCATTTCTGGTGCCAAGAATATTTGATGCATGAATAATAGTTAACGCAACAGTTTTGTTATCAATACATTTTATTATAGAATCTACAGATACATTTCCTTTAACGGGATCAAGCTCGGCAATTCTTGCCTCTAAATTGTGCCGTTTTGCTATAAAATGTGTAGCATCATACACAGATGCGTGGTCAAGATTACTGGTTACAATATTATTTCCGTTCTTTTTGTAAGCTATATTATTTAATAATCTAAATATCATTCCTGTTACGCTTTGATCTGCTATAACTTTTCCTGATTTAGCTCCTAAAAATAATGCAATGTCTTTTCTGCTCTTATCCATGATTTCATCCAGCTTTTTAGAAGTTTTATTTTCACGTCCAAGATTATCTGGCAGAGCTGTATAATAATTAATTAAATTCAATACACTTTTAAGTTTTAAAGTGCCGCCTGCATTTTCAAAATAAATCCTTTTTCCTGTAACAGGGTCAGAATCTACATTAACAAATTTATCTCTTATGTCTTTTATTAACTTATTGCTAAATATACTTTTTTTTGAATCAGTCATTTAATATTTCCTCGTTTTTATTTGATTTTTAAATTGAAAAATAATCTAAAGCATAATTTTATAATTTTTATGGGAACGCTCCTGTTATTTTATTGTTTTATGACTCCGCATATATATAGTTCTATAATTAATCAAACAGAATTTTTAGAATTTTTTCTTATTTCTCTATCAATTGCAGATTTAACAAAACTCTCTAATTCCTTATCAACTTCCTCTGACAAAGGCAAAGGTGTGTGAGATTCTAAAATTTCAATTACCTTAGTTTTAGCCCGGTTCTCAATTCTTTTAGACCCTGCTTTTTCCCATTCATCAGACTTTTCTCTTGATGCAAGTTCCGGCAATACTATTTCTTTTCTCATAAATTCAACGGTATGACGCTCTGCAAGAAAATTTCCATTTGGACCGATGGATTTTATTAAATCTAAAGCAAGTGTGCTGTCATTCAGGTTTATCCCTTCACTGATTCGCCCTATCATATTTATCATATCATCATCAATTAATAGTTTTTCATAACTTGCTGCCAGAGCAGTATCCATACCACCGGCACTGCCAATCACATAATCTGCACCTGCCAGTACAGCCATCAACAATGTCATCATGGTTTCATAACCTGCCTGCATATCAAGGCATTTTGATGCAGACCATCCACCGGCAACTCTGCTTGGTATATTATAAAATTTAGCCATTTGAACGTTCGCTGCAGCGATTAAACTCATTTCACCAACTCCATAGCAAATACTTCCGCGCTTGAAATCCATTACCGTAGATATTGTTCCCATACACACCGGAGTTCCCGGATTAATTATTTGCGCCAGAGTTATCCCGCTTAATATTTCTGCGTTTGTTTGTGCAATCAACCCTGCTATTGTTACTGGTGCAGTTGCACCAGCCTGAGCTTCTGGTGATATAATTATTGGCAGCCCTCTTTGTGTATACTCCAGCATACCTTCCAATTGTTCAGGATAATGTCCCAGTGGACTTAATGTACTTATGTTAGCCCAAATATTAGGATAGGCCCTTAAATTTTTCTCCCCACCTGCCAAAATTTCAGCCATCTTTATGCAGTCCAATGCTTCCTGTTTTCCATAACTCCTGCCTCTTGATGGTTTTGAAGAATATTTCATTTGAGCCCAGGTTCTATATAAATGTTCAGTTCCTGGCGGAATATCATTAGGGCAAACCACACAATCACCTTCATCAATATTACGAAGAGCATCACACAATTTGGTAAAATTTATAGCATCCTGATTAGTAGCAAGTCTTCTTCTGCCATCAATATCAATAACATTAATGCAGCTCGCTGCAGGACAGAAATATGTTCTATCATTGCCGATTCTTAAACTATACTTATCTTCTCTGGCATGAATTGTAAATCTGCTTGGTGCCAGTCTAATTTTTTCCTCAACAAGCCAGGCAGGGAAGATAACATTTTTATTTTTAAAATCAACTTTTGCACCTGATTCATCAAGAATTTTCAAACAACTATCATTAGGGACTCTAACACCGGTCTCTTCAAGCAGTTCCAATGAGCTTAGATGAATTTTTTTTATTTCATCGTTGCTTAGAACCTTTAAATTTCCAGATTTTACACTCATTATAATTTCCCTTTCCTTTTAAAAAATTATAGATTTAAATTATTTTCTTCTCTTAATTTTTTTGTAGCTTTTATATCCAATTTATAAGTCTTTGGGTTGAGGACAACACCGTAATCATCTTTTGCCTTTTTTAATGAAATAAAACCATCAATTGCGTCTTTAATAATTTTTTCAATATCTCTTTCCAGAGGGCTTCCCCAGCCGCCTCCGCCAGGAGTAATACTGACAACTTCCTCCCCATTATGCAAGGTCGTTGTTATTTTAGATGATAATTTTTTTATTGTGCCATTCTTCGCAATAACATGAAAATTAGAACCTGAACCATCCATTCCTTTAAAAACTCCCCAGGGTTTAATTTTTTTTCTATCAGAACTAAAAGTTATAGTTGCATCATTGCCCAAATTAATAATTTTTCTTATTAAGCCGCTCCCTCCCCTGAATTTTCCTGAACCAGATGAGTCCTTGACGATGCCGTATTTTTCAATTAGCAGCGGATAGAAAGTTTCAATAACTTCCACCGGTGCATTTCTGGTATTGGTCATATGCGTGTGAACCGCATCCATTCCATCCTGATTATGCATTGCACCCTGACCGCCTCCATATGTTTCAATATATGTATATGGTTTTCCGTTCTTTGGATCAATGCCGCCAATAATTAATAAATTTTGGGAACCTGAGCATGCAGCAACTATCCTTTCAGGAACTATTTGTTTAAATGCACCCAAGAGCACATCAACAATCCTTTGAGAAGTATTTATATTGGAATGTACAATGGATGCCGGAAAGATAGAATTAAGAAGAGTACCTTCAGGTATTATTACTTTAATCGGTCTGTATGCTCCACTATTTGGCGGCAGTTCAGGGTCTAAAATTGATTTAATCACATAATACACACAAGCTGATACGGCAGGCGGCCTGGAATTGACCGGTCCCTTTACCTGGTTACTTGTTCCGCTAAAATTAACCCATATTTCATTATCATGAATTTCTACAGTTGCCTTTATTCTTATAAGGTCATCAGTAAAGCCATCTCCTTCTATGAAATCTTCAAAACTATAACTGCCTTTAGGCAAAGTCTCTATACCCTTTTTAATCCTTCTCTCAGAATAATTAAGTATTTCATCTATATATTCAAACAAACACTTCTCACCATATTTATTAATTAATTCGATAATTCTTTTTATTCCAACATTATTTGCCGCTATTTGAGCCAACAGATCTCCACGGCACTCGATTTTTGTTCTAACATTATCTGTGATGATACTCATTATTTCTTCATCAATTTTATTTTTTTTAACAATTTTTACCGGAGGTATCTGAAGTCCTTCCTGATAAATTTCACTTACACCAAAGGGCATGCTTCCAGGTGCATATCCGCCAACGTCCACATGATGTGCCTGGTTTGCAACCATAACAACCATTTTATCCTTAAAATACACAGGTGAGAGTATTGTTATATCATTTAAATGTCCAGGACCCGCAGGATAAGGTTCGTTCATAATAATACAATCTCCTGGTTCTATTTCACTTATTTTAAATTTATTTAAAATTGTCTTTACGACAGCAGGCATAACTCCCAAATGAAGGGGCGTTCCTATCTCGCTTTGTGCAATTACTTCACCATTTAATTTATAAATGGCGCAGGAACAATCTCTTCTATCTTTAATATTTGTTGAATAAGCAGTATTTATCAGTGCAGCAGACATTTCATCTGAAATTGAACAAAGCGCGTTTTGGATTACACTTAAAGTTATTATGTCTATATTTTTAGTCATTTTTATTGCTCCTAAAAGTTATAATCATATTTTTATATTCATCGATTTTTAAATCCTGTTCGGGCAGAAGAAACGTTGTGGAATCCATCTGCTCTATAATCGCAGGTCCTTTGATCATATTTCCCGAATTTAATTTATCTCTGTCATAAATCAAAAAATCATGCCATTTACCCCTTAAATATACTTTCCTTGTATCTTTTAGAGCATTGTTTATATTTGAATTTGCTTCAGATTCTTTTAAAATTAAGGGTTTTGGTACTGTACTTACTGCAACCAGTCTAAGATTGACAATTTCAGTACTACCATTCTGGATATCATAACCATATCTTTTAAAATGTTGATTATGAAAATCTCTTATAATATTTTCCAACGAATTCCTATTAATTTTTTCATCGGAAATAAAAGTTTCAAGCTCATATCCCTGACCTGCATATCGCATATCAAAACTTTTAATTATTTTGATAGATTCTTTTAAGATTCCCTCTTCCTTTAATTGTTTGTATGCAAGTTCCTCCATAGAATCAAATATTCTATTAAGATTATTTATATTTACTCCGTCCGTTTCTTTTAAATAAGACTTTACATAATCATGTCTGAAGTCCGAATTTAACAAACCAAATGCAGAGTTTACGCCAGGACCAATCGGAACTATAATCTCAGGTATACAAAGTTCTGCCGCAATTTCAGATGCATGCATTGGCCCATTTCCACCAAAACAGAACAATGAAAATTCTCTTGGGTCATGACCTCGTTCAACAGAAACAAACCGGATACCTCTGATCATATTGGCATTTACAATTTTAATTATACCTTCGGCAGTATCTTCAACTGAAATTTTTAAGATATCAGCTATTCTCTTAATTGCTTCTCTTGCAAGACCGATATCAATTTTTATTCTTCCACCTAAAAAATATTCGGGATTTAACCTTCCTAAAACCAAATTTGCATCTGTAACAGTTGGTTCAGTTCCACCCCTGCAATAACAAGCCGGGCCTGGATTTGCACCTGCACTTTGAGGTCCAACACATAGTGCTCCACCTTTATCAACCCTGGCAATACTTCCACCTCCCGCACCAATTGTATGTATATCAATATGAGGGACTTTAATCGGCTGGCTGTTTATCTCCGTAACTTTTGCAAATTTGGGTTTACCTTCCGGTGCTAAACAGACATCAAAGCTTGTACCGCCCATATCGATAGTAATTATATTCTTGAAAGTGGTAAAATATACTGCACTCTGAACACCTGCCGCCGGTCCGGATAAAAATGTATTTATTGGCTTTTCCTGGGCATTTTGAGAAGTCATTATGCCTCCATTAGACTGCATAATATACAACCCTGACGCTATACCCATACTTTTAAGACCGTTATTTAATTTATCGATATAATTTGCCATAACAGGCTGAACATATGCATTTATGGCAGTAGTACTCATTCTCTGATATTCTTTAAATTCAGGTAAAATATCACAGGACAAAGAACAATATATATCAGGCAATTCTTTTTCGATAATATCTTTGATAATCTTTTCATGAACAGAATTTGCATAGGAATGAAGAAGGCAAACTGATAAGGACTTAACAGAATGATGCTTTATTTTATTTATAATATTTTTTATTTTTTTCTTATCTATATCTTTTAATACTTTACCTGTATAAAGTATTCTCTCAGGTATTTCAAACCTGAGATGAGGAGGAATAACAGATTCACTTCTTTTTATAAAAAAATCATATAATTTTGGCCTATCCTGCCTTCCGATGGTTAAAATATCTTTGAAACCCTCGGTTGTAATTAAAGCAGTTTTTGCTCCTTTATTTTCTATCAGAGTATTTGTAGCAACAGTGCTTCCATGTATAAAAACCTTAATGTCTTTAGGATTTATTTTAAATCTATCAATTATTTCTTTCAGGCATACCATTACTCCTTGTTCAGGATTTTGCGGTGTGGATGATACTTTGTGAAAAAATATTTCATTATTTGTTTCTTCAAACAATACTAAATCTGTAAAAGTTCCACCTATATCAACTCCAATCCTGTAACTCACTTAAGACCTCCTGAAGTCCTTAATTTTAATTCTGTTATTTGCTTAAACTAGGTAAAAATCTTTATCTTTTTTAGCTGTTATTAATTTATTTAAAAAAATTATTAACATTAAAATTTAATGCTTAATCGATTAAGCTAATTATAATTTATTAAATAAGCTTGTCAAGTTATTTATGAAAATTAAAGAAAAAAATTATAAGATTTTCTGGAAATAATATTATAATTTTAAAAAATTAATATATTTTACAATCTATCACTTGCTCATTTTTAAAAGTTTCTATACTTTTGCTGTTGAAGCCCTCTCAATTATGTTAGTAGGCAGCAGAATTTTTTTTCTATTAACACTTTTATTTTCTATAATATCTAATAATAAATTAATCCCCACTACTCCTAACTCCTTTTTTGGCTGTTTTGTAGTTGTCAATGCAGGATTTGTATAATTAGATATAACAAGATTATCAAAACCCATAACCGAAACATCATTCGGCACGCGAATACCTTTTTCCATTAAAATTTTTATTAATGCAATTGCTATATAATCATTTTGACATAATATTGCAGTTGGCATTTGTTGAAAATTTTCTATAAACAAATTATTTTTTAAAAAATCATATACATTATCAAGGTTCGAAACATACTCATGGGAAGATTTAAAAAACAAATTCTGAGAATTAAATTTAAGATTATTAATTTTTAAACCATCCATATAACCTCTTTTTCTCAATTCTATATTAGTTATTTGAATATTTTCTGCAGGCATAATCCCGACATATCCTATATTTTTATGTCCAAGATTATTTAAATAGCTGACTGCATTGATTTGTGCTGCTCTATCATCATAAAATACTGAAGGGTAAGAAATATTGTCATTATTGAGGTGTCTTGCAATCAATACAGTTGGCGTATTGTCTATAAATTTGGATATATGATTTATCTCTCCGGATCCTCCTATAATTATTAACCCATCTATCAGCATCCTTAAAAATTTATTTATATCTTTAATTTCTTTTTCAGAGTCGTAATGTGTATTTGCAAAAACTAAAGTATAGTCTTTTTCAGTTGCTATCTCCTCCATACCAATAATAATCTGAAAAAAGTATTCGAACAACATCTCCGGAATTAATACTCCAATTATCCACGATTTTTTTATTTTCAGAGTTTTTGCAATAATATTTTGTTTATAATTTAACTCAGTTGCAGTTTCAATTATTCTTTTTTTTAAATCTTCACCAATGCGACCTTTATCATTCAAAGCATTGGAAACCGAAGCAGTTGAAACTCCAAGCCTATCTGCAATTGATTTAATATTTATATTCTTTTCCATTTCCATATTATTATATTGAATTAAAATTAAACCTTTAATTTATTTGAAAATTATCACAAAAAAAATAATAATTCAATTAATGTCAAATAACAAACAAACTCTGCGTAGACAAAGTGTTTTATAACAATTCAAACATTTTTTTAAAATACCCACGAAATTAAAAGCGGTTTATATTACTGAATTTTATAAATTTATTCTGCAAATATCTTTTCTCTAATTAGAAGCATATTATCAACAAAATTATTATTTAATAAATTATTGTCAATTTGTTCTTTGAGCTCCATAAGTTTATTTGCTAGTCTTTCATAGTCTCTGATAAATTTTACGGCAAGCTTTAACATTTTTTCAGGGTCATTTCTTGGTGAAGATGTATCAATATTTAACCAACCACTAAATTTAAACTTTGCAAGCCAGTAAAACATCTCAAGAGTTTCCCAGAAATTTATGCTCCCGAAAACCAGATCCGGATCAGCATCTTTGTAGTTATCATTAAGATGTACTTCATATAATTTATTTAGTTTGCCCAACAGCGCAACAGATTCCGCCGGTCTTTCCTGGGCAAATAAAGAATGCCCCAGATCAAAAGCTCCACCAATATTTTCAGATTTTAAAGATTTTAATATATAAAGCAGTTTTCCAACATCTTCAATATATGACTTTGCTCTCGGGTCTTTTTGCTTGTATTCAATAGCGATTTTTACTCTTGGATTATAACATGCCACTTCTTCAAGAGACTCCATAAGATAACCATAGGAACTTATATAGTTGCTCTCAAATACATAATCAAAACCATCATGAGCAGGCCAGACACTTACACTGTATGCATCCAGTTCAACAGCTATATCGATGGTCCTTTTAACAATTTTTATTGCTTCTTTCCTTATATTTTTTTCGTGTGTAGAAAGTGCGCCATGCTTCCATTTTCTGTCTGAATATAGATCAGGCCCGATGCATGCTGCTTTTAAACCATAATCTGAAAATTTCTTTTTTAGTTTTTGCGGTTCTTCAATTAAAGGGTGGCCCGGATACCATACTCCCATACCACTTACATCTTTTATCTGTGATATTGTTTCAAGTATTTTTTCCATATCCATTTGTTCAAAATAACCTTCGGGTACATATCTTTCACTAAATGTCCCAAAGATTGCCAAACTGGCGTTGATTTTTAGTTTTAATTTTTGCAATTTAATCTCCTTAAATTTTGTTAAAAATTTATACCAATCATTTTCTTCTTTAAATCTAAATAATAAAAGAAATTTTCCAGGGACACACCTGGCTGTACCGTATGATCTATGGTTGGAATATAACCTCCCTGTTCAACAACCGGTGAAATTCTTTTTATTTCCTCATCTATTTCCTTCTTATCTCTGGTAAGTATGCGCTTATCAATCCCTCCCCACATAGCAAATGACTTGCCATACTTTTTTCTAATATATACAGGATGCATGCCTGCTGCAACCTCCATAGGGACAAATCCATCTACGCCCGCATCCAGAAACAAGGGTATTAATTTTTCAAAGTTTCCATCCGTATCTACGATTACTATCTCAATACCATTTTTTTTAAGGTAACTGACATATTTTTTGTAATGGCTTAAAAAAAAGTTTTTAAATATCTCTGGAGATATAAGGGGACCGGTTTTGTAACTAAGATCTTCGTGTATTATAACATAGTCAAATCTTATTTCTTTTAATGCCTTGTTAAGTAAATTTAAGATATATTCAGTTAAAAACTCCAGACATTCTTTAATAAGCAATGGATTGTCATAAAACATATATGATAAATTCTCTGTTCCTATCCATTCCCTTAGCATACTATAATATCCAAATATAACTCGTGGCGGCAGTAATGATAATGGCCTTGTTGTTTTTTTAGTATCTTTTTTTACTTTTTCCCAATCACTTGGATATCTTTTATCAAAGTTTCCTTCAAATCCTTTTTTGTATTTTAAAAAAGATTTACGATCTTTTACGGGAAAACTTATGTATATGTTATAATACACGAAGATCTTAGTTACAAAACCTGTTTTTAAGGTTTTTCTTGTTCTTCCTGAGCTATCTATATACAGCCTTGTTCGTTCATCTTCCTCAATTATTTTATCTTCAACAAACGGGTATGGAAGAACAGTCTCTATATCAACCCAATCCACACCTTCAAGTTTAAAATATTTGTTACCTTGACTAAAAAGATTGTCTTTCATTGCATCTTCAGGCATACCCTGCTTTATCCATTCCTCCATTGTCTGTTCCCAGACTCCTATTTCAAAAAATGGTATTCTATCAATTGCTCTATATTTTAGAGTATTTATAAACCTCTGCTTTTCATCCATTCAGATTCCTTTCAAGATTTTTCTTTATTTAACTTTGCAATCTTTGACAATAATAAATCAATAAAAATTAAAATCTTTTAAATTTATAAAAACGTTTATGTCTTAAGAATTTTTACCATGGTAAATTTCAACGACTATTATTGATAATGGTTTTATTTCAAGGCAGTGTTCTGACAGGTTTAAAATTATAAAATTTTTTTTATAATTATTACGCTTTCCATCAATAATAAAATCAATATCATAACAATTTTTGTTACAGCAACTTGATAAATCTACCTTAAACTCTAATTTTTCTTTGGAAATATTTATAAAGAAATAGGCAATGCTGCCGTCTCTTGCTCGCCAAACACTGTACTGGATTGGGCTATCTTTCAATTCATGTCTCTTATTTTCTACTACTCCGGGAGGAATTAATCTACTATAAACTATTGTAATTGCAGGTAAATTAATTTTTGGAGGTTTCAGCATTTCACCAAACATCAAATATTCCCAGCATTCGTTTACTGAAGCTCTGATAACTTTTTTATAGAATTCAATTACGGTCTTGTTTAATTTTTTTGATTCGGGTACAAACAAGCCTCCCGTAGGTATAACTCCCTGAGCAAGTGATTTTCCCAAACATCTTGTCCAATATAAATCTAAATCTTCGGGGAGACTAAACTCAGGAGCAAAAGAAGTATAGGAACCTATATATTCATGGTATACGAAATTAAATATTGGAATTAATTCGATATTCATTGGAAGACCTTTTTCCAAATGGCTAAAATATTCAAATATAGAATTTCGATTATCATAAATATCTATATTTTGAATAAAATTTTCACATACTCCTTCAGTTGTTATTGCAAAATCAGATTTAATATTTTTTGCTTCATTTCGTAAATTTTTTATTATTTCATTGCAAGATTTTGCCCACCATTCACCATATCCCATTGGATGTCCGTGTTTTGAATTATAGCAAGCTTGAGCTTTCCCTATTGGAAAACAATCAAGCTGTATCATTGAAACACCCATTTTTAAACTCTTAAGGAAAAATTTATTAATTAATTTCTGTGCATATTTAGTATGAGGACATATTCTTGTAGATTTCCAATTTTGATAAAAACTTTCCATCAGAATTTTTCCATCATCTTTAGTAATTGCATTATTTTTTGCTTCAGATTCAAATATTGCCCAACTGTCAAATGAATCTGCATCAAAAGGTACATTCAAATACCAGATATCTAAAAGTAAATATATAAAACCATAATTTCCAGCTCTTTTTAGTTTTTGGATTGCTTTTTTAAATTCATTTGCCCCTTCTCTGGGTGGAAAAAAACCAACTGGTCCGGTCCATGCACCGCCACCTTCCCAATTAAGAATCAGAGATAAGAGCCTTGTACCGGTATCTTTGGAAAGCTTGTTTGTAAGATCAGCAATTTCATTAAGGGAGTGATTTAATGTATGATTGTCTGTGTTATAATTTGACATGGAAAATATTCCAAATCCTTCTCTCATCCAATCAGGAATATCCCTGTCCCATAGTTTTTTTTCACACCACCACTGTTTAGTAGCCCAATTTTTATATATTTGAGCACCATCATACCAATCTCCATGGAATACACCTAAAACGGTATCATATTCTATAGATATATTTTCTTTTTCTTTATCTTCTAAAAAATGAGAAATTGACATAACTGGATTTTCACCCAAGCCTTCCATTTTCCCAAGATCAAATGATTTCACATTTTGATTGCTGTCATGTGTTGCCAAGTAAAGACCTGCCTTATTATTGAAGAAAAGAAAAAACTGCATGCATTGATTTCCAGGATAAAGATTATGAATTTCGCCTATGCCTATATCAGGTTTATCCTGCTTTTCACCTTTTTTTAAGGGTATGCCATTTACCATCGGTGAAGGGTCTTTAAATAAATACCCTTCACCATTCATAGAGGTAGCAACAGACTCCCCTTCTACTTTTTCTCCAGGTTTAGAGACTGCAGGTATTATTGGACATGCAAGTTTATAAATAATCCTTTTATCATCTTTATTGTTAATACTAAATAACCATTTTGAAAGGTATGAGTTTTTACTTAATTTAATCTCTATAATTACTTTTAATTCATTTTCAGTAAAAAGCACATATTCTAAAATTAATCTATAATTACTTGCATTATCTTTTTTATTCCATTTAAAAGTTTTTGCGCCAGAGCTCCCAATTTCTTCTATTTCTCTTGTTTCTCTATTTTTTATAAATATTTTAAATAAATCTTTTAAGAAACTCTTGTCTCTTATAAAATCAAATCCTGTTTTTTTATCAATTATATTGCATAAAGCGCCCTTACCTGATTCTTTAAATGCCAATTCGAAAAAATTATTATTTATTATTATGTTGTCTACTTTTTTATTCATTTCTTTTTATTATTTTCAATTCATTTCTTTTTATTATTTTCAATTCATTTCTTTTTTGATAATTTTTAAATTTCAAAATTGATATTTGTTTCTATATATAAGCATTTATAATAATCCTAATTCTTTTAATTTTTGTTTTTTTGGGTATCCATTTTTCAAATTCCAATTTCTGTTTTTATAGTAACTATCTATAAATCTATTGAAAATTTTTTTATTTAATTTTGTTCCATCTGATTTTTCAGGAAATTCACATATCCATTCAATTGATTCATCAATTTTTCTACATCTGTTATAATTCCTTATATGCAGAGCTCTTTCCAGATTGTATATTCTTTCTCCGCACTTCTCCAAATTCTGAGTACTCATTTTAATACCAGTAGCTGAAGAAAATAATCTGCTCTCAACATCTATATCTCCCGTTAAATCTTTTGCTCCATTAAGCTCTAATTGATTTTTAAAAGACGTAAAAGTCCTTGGAAATACCCAATCACATACAAGTAAACTATCTATTACGCAGCTTCTATGTTGAAACCATATAGCACTTTTTACTTTCCCATCTATTGGATCAAATCCTGGTTCTATTACATCACCATTTTTAAAAATTTTTTCATAAACTTTTTTAATTTTATTAAATGATACATCAGCAAGAGGAACAGGTACTCCATGATGAGGAGGAAATACATATTGTATAAATGATGATTGATGATGATTTGACATAGGATCCCTGGTATCAAAAGCCCAATGCAGCATAGAAAATAACCATATTGGACTGGGCTGTGATTCAAACGCTCTTCCCAATCGATGTTCTGGAAAACCGTATGCCGGATGCAAAAAATGTGCAACCTTTTTTAACCTTTTCCAAAATTTCTCCGGTATTTCGAGTTCTTCCAATCGGTCTGCAGATCTCATAACGCTTTCTGCAAAAACATCAAAAATACCTTCACGGCGTGTCATCATCCTGAAGAAATTAAACCAAAATTCCATTGAATTTATATTAAGTTCCAGTCCTTTTATTTTTTCTATATTAACTTGCAAAAAGGCATCAAACCACTGATAAAAACACATGTATTCTCTTTCACTTATCCCTAAATCATTTAATAAATAATGAATATCAATACCACCATTAAAGCCAGGTAATGCTTTCATTTTAATATCTGGAATCTCGGGTCTGTCATATTCTGATACATTCCATTTTTGACTGTAACTGTAATCCAGACATTGCGTTACTGTAGTTAAAAAACCTGAACCAAATTTTGCAGGAACATTTTTTCTTGCTTTGCACCAGGAACAGTTGCATGGGCAGGCAGCACTACAATTTGCATTGGTGGGAAGAGCTACTTTAGAATTAAGCATACCTGCAATATTTACACCATTTCTGACTAATTCCTCTGCATATTTACAGTCCTTCAAAAATTGGTTAGGTTTTGCTATTCTTACTTCACCGCTTCCCTTAATAACAACGGCTTTTATTTTTTTCGAGCCCATTACAGCTCCAAAACCTGCTTCACCTGAAGCATTTCCCAAATTATGCTGAATTGTTGATGATCGAATTAGATTTTCTCCTGCCGGACCTATACATAAAACCTGGACATCTTCACCATGAATTTCTTTAATCACTTTTTGCGTAGTAATCGCTCCTTTTCCCCATAAATTTCTGGCATCTTTAAATAAAATATCTCCATCAGAAACTAATATGTATATGGGTGAAGCAGACTTACCAGTGATGATTAATCCATCAAAACCTGCATATTTTAATTCAGGAGCCCAAAAACCCCCAATATTTGACCTGGTGAACCATGGGTTAGGATATACCCTGGGTGATATGGAAGATATGATACCTCTTCCTGAAGTTGGAGCTATTGTCCCCGTAAGTGGTCCTGTCATAAATATTAATATATTTTCAGGGTCAAAAGGGCCTATTTCCGGTTTCAACATGTCCCAGGCAATTTTTAAAGAGATGCCCTTGCCGCCAATAAATTCCGGAATGAATTTTGAAGTATCTATTGTTGAAATATCATTTGAGGATAAATCTATCTTTTTAATTTTTCCAACCCACCCATACAACATATAATTTTCCTGTAAAATTACTTTTTAATATAAATAAGAGCATTTCTGGGGCACATTTCTACACATAAAGAACCTTCTTTTCTATCCATACAAAGATCGCATTTAAAATATATTTTTTTTCCATTTATTGTTTTGTATCTTATTATTTCCGAATCAGGCATCAAAGGACAAACCCTGGCACATTTTGCACACCCTGTACATTTTTTTTCATTAATATACCTGGCACCTGTGGTTAAATTTATCTCAATTGCTTTAGCAGGACACTCAAAAAAACAAGACGGCCATTCACATTGAATGCAGATTTGTGGTTCAAACTCTAACTGAAGGAACTTTCTCTTAACTTTTATCCTTGACCAGGATGGCTTACAAACATTTTCGTGATAGAGAGAACAAGCTAATTCACATATCCCGCAACCTGAACATAACTCTTTATTAACTTTGATTTTTCCAGATTTTATCAAAATTTTTTATAACATATTTTTTTAAAAACAAAAAAATTTTTTCATAAAGTTTTTTTATTCTTTAAGTGCTCCTACCGTCAAACCCTGCACAAATTTATTTTGTAATGCTATATAAACTAATATGACAGGAATTACAGCAACAGTCATTGCGGCAAACATTAACGGTAAATCGGCTGTATACTGGGTTATATAATATTGCGGCAGTAACTGAAGAGTTTGCCACTCCTCTTTTCTAAGGAATATCAGAGGCAACAGATAATTATTCCAGGCACCTAAAAAAATAAATATACCCACAGCTGTAAGAGATGGTGTAGACATGGGTAATACAATTTTGAAATATAAAGAAAAATCATTACATCCGTCAATCCGCCCTGCATCCAATATCGAATTTGGCAATCCATCAAAATAATTCTTAAGAACCAACAGTGCAAAAGGAATACCAAAACCACACATGATCAGAATTACTGATAAGACATTGTTGGTTAAATTAATTTTTGCCATAAAGATAAATAACGGGAAAAGCGATACGCCTTCAGGAAGCATTATTCCCATCAGTAGTATCAAAAAAAGGATATTTTTTAATCTAAATCTCATCACCGAAAATCCATATGCTGCCAGTGATGAAATAAACAATACAATTATAGTCGTGGAAACTGATACTATTATAGTATTTAAATAGTATCTTGGAATTACACTTTTTGTTAACACCTCTCTATAATTAAATAAAATATTTTTAATCATAAAATATTCTTGCTGCCCAAACTTTAGTTGAATTGTGGGACTTGTTTTAAAAGATGTATACAGCAATACCCCAACTGGATATAAAGTAAAAACAGCCGTTGCAAAAAGCAATAAAAAAATTAATATTAATGTAAAATTTAATTTATTCTTAATCATTGTTCACGTCTTATCTTGTTATATAACTTTAAATAAAGGATAGTCATAATTAAAGCCAGTATCAATAAAATGATGGCAATAGCGCTTCCATAACCTGCCTTTGCTTCAAAAAAAATCTTGTTATACATATATGTGGTAAAAAATTCTGTTGTATGTACGGGACCAGCTTTGGTCAGTGCCCAAATTACATCAAATATTTTAAGAGCTGCAATAGTCCCTATAATAATCAAACTAAAATGTGTATACATCACAGAAGGAAATGTTATATGGATTGCCTTTTGAAAAATATTTGCGCCATCTATATCTGCTACTTCATATAACTCTTGCGGAATTGATTGCATTGCTGCCAGATAAAAAATTGTGTAGAATCCAAATCCATACCAGAAATAAACAAATAACACGGCATAAATGGCAATTTTTGGGTCTCCTATCCAGGATAATGCCATTTTTCCAAGACCTATGCTTCTTAGAATACTGTTAAGGTATCCATATTCTCCGCTTAGGATCCACCTGAAAATTATCCCAATAAAAAAACCGGATATAACTTGCGGCAAAAAAAATGTGGTTCTAAGAATTGTAGATAATGCTCTGTATTTTATGGCAATTTGTGATAAAAAAAATGCAAGAAAAAATCCGAAGACTAACATTGAAAGAAGTGTAATAACCAAGTACAGCGACATATTTTTAAACACATATTGCATATATTTATCTCTAAAGATACTAATATAATTTTCTATTCCTATGAATTCTCTAATTTTAGGGGAACCATCCCAATTATACAGAGACATTTGCATATTAAAAAATATAGGATAAGCAATTATGAGTCCGAAGAAAATAATAGCCGGTAATATAAATAAATATGCAATTTTATTATTCTTATTCAACAACAACCCCCCTAAGAATCGAGTAGGAGGAGGGCTTCGCCCTCCGACCTCTCACACCACCGTACGTACCGTTCGGTATACGGCGGTTGAATAATTTAACGAATTAAACAGTACCTTTCTACCAGATTTATAAGCCCTTTATC
>JAMDEN010000073.1 GCA_023487035.1 Actinomycetota bacterium | reverse complement strand
GTCCCGGACCAGGAGAAATTACAATCTTTAACGGAGAAAGATCTTCAATATCAGAAAGACTTATCTTGTCATTTCTAAAAACTTCTATATTTTTACCAAAATTTCCTATACATTGAGCTAAATTAAAGGTAAAGGAATCATAATTATCAATAATTAATACATCCAATTTACTTAAAGTTTGTGTTTTCATTTTATCTTTCCAGCATTGATTTTATTATTTTTTATATTTAATTTTTTTGTTTTTAATTTTTTCTTTTTTTAACTTTAATAATAATTAAATTAAGTCCTTATTTTAAATAATTTTTTAGTTAATTATTAGCAATTTTTTATACTATCTTTTTAAATTTTATTTTAATCAGATTTTTGATTATTTTTTTATTTTAACTTTTTAAAGCTGAATTTATTTCATAAACCAGCCTGGAAATACTTTCAAGACCATTACTGAAATTATCAGAATTTAACAAAACAGATAAAATCTTACTTCCCATTATTACTGCATCACAATATTTTTTTACTTCATTGATCTGACTAATAGTTGAAATACCAAATCCTAATGCCAACGGTACATCTGTAATTTCTTTAAGTCTTTTTAAAAACTCAATGACTTCAATATCAATTTTATTTCTAACTCCTGTTACCCCTTTAACTGAAACACAGTATAAAAATCCTTTTGTAATGTTGCTTATTCTCTTGAGCCTTTCCTGATTTGATCTAAGAGAAGCGAGCATAATATTATCTATTTTGCTTTCTTCAAAATAATCTTTACAGTTATAATATTCTTCTAAGGGTAAATCAGGTATTATTAAGCCGTCTACACCAGCCTCTTCTGCATTTTTTAAAAATTTATTTATCCCATAACTATATATTGTATTAAAATAAGTCATTAATACTAAAGGTATACTGCTGCCATTTCGAATCTCTTTAATTGAATTAAAAACGATATCTGTATTTATGCCGTTATCAAGTGCAATTTTTGAGGTAGTCTGGATAATTGGACCGTCAGCAAGCGGATCAGAAAAAGGAATACCAATTTCAATGATATCAGCACCATTTGCTTCTAATACGTTTACAAGTTTTTTATAACCATCCAAATCAGGATAACCGCATGTAACAAAAGGTATAAATCCTTTTTGGTTTTTTACTCGAAGTTTTTCAAAAACTAAATCTATTTTGCTTTTACCGCTAAAATTATTAGTCTCAGTTTTAGCTATAGTTTTAATTCCAATGCCATTGTTAGCTATAGCTATAATATTGGCATCTATTATAATGTTAGCATTAGCACCTATTACAGTTTTATTTTCAATATTAAATTTATTGTCGTTATCATTATTTTTCATATCATTAACATCAAAACTAATATTACTATTATTCTTATTACCCTTATTATTCTTATTATTAATATTATTATTAAATTTATTCTTTTTTAAATTAAATTTATTCATTTTTCCCTTATCTTTTCTTATATTTGTTTTTATTATTTTTTTAATTTTATTTAACCAAAACCAGATAAATCAGAAATTAAATAATTAAAGCCGTCATATTTTTTTAATATAATTGCCATAAATAATTGCCATAAATTTATTTAATTTAATTTAATTAAATTAAATTTATTTAGATTAATTAGATTTTAAATATTTAATAACAGATTCCATGTCTTTATCTCCCCTGCCTGACAAATTAATAATTATTACTTTATCTTTTGACAGATTTGGCGCAATCTTCATGGCATATGCTATTGCATGAGAGCTTTCAAGCGCGGGAATAATTCCTTCAAGTTCTGATAAAGTTTTAAACGCATTAATTGCCTCATCATCCATTATATAAGTATATTTGACTTTACCTGCATCCCTTAAAAAAACATGTTCAGGTCCTACACCAGGATAATCAAGACCAGCAGAAATTGAATAAGCTTCTCTGATTTGTCCAAAGTTGTCCTGCAGCACATAGCTAAATGTACCTTGAAAAATTCCCTTACTCCCTGATGTAAGTGAAGCACCATGCAGCCCGCTTTCTATGCCTTTACCGCCAGCTTCAATACCAACTAAATTTACTTTATCGGTATCTTTTAAAAAAGGATAAAATATACCAATTGAATTGCTGCCACCTCCAACGCAAGCAATAATATAATCAGGAAGTCTTTTTTCAAATCTCATTATCTGCTTTCTGGTTTCCAGTCCGATTACTGACTGGAAATCTCTTACCATTGTCGGATAAGGATGAGGACCTACTACTGAACCAAGAACGTAATAAGTATCATCTATATTGGATACCCAGTATCTTATTGCTTCATTTACCGCATCTTTTAGCGTTTTACTTCCTGTATTTACTTCAACAACTTCAGCACCTAAAAGCTTCATTCTCTCAACATTAGGATGCTGCCTTTCAATATCTATACTACCCATAAATATTTTACACTTCATGTTAAATAATGCAGCAACTGCAGCAGTTGAAACTCCATGCTGTCCTGCACCTGTTTCTGCAATTATATTTTTTTTATTCATTTTTTTTGCAAGTAAAACCTGTCCAAGTGTATTATTTATCTTATGAGCTCCAAGATGACAAAGATCTTCTCTCTTTAAATAAATTTTTGCGCCTCCAAGATAAGAAGTTAACCTCTTTGCAAAATAAAGTGGAGTTGGCCTTCCCGCATAATTTTTTAAATAATAATCAAGCTCTTTATGAAATTGCTTATCTTTTTTAGCTAATTTATATTCATTTTCCAGCTCTTCCAAAGCCCCAATTAATATTTCAGGGACAAATCTTCCCCCGTAATCACCAAAATATCCTTTTAAAAATTTTTTATTCTTATAGTTATTCTGTTTATCAAATCCCGTTTTTTTCTTTAATATCGTGTTGTCTTTTTCTTCTTTCACAATTTACCTCTTTTTTAGTTTTAATATAATTTTAATATTTATTAGTCTCAGCATAATTTATATTGAATATGATTTTGCATTCTTAATAAATTCGCTTACTTTTTTGATATCCTTTTTACCTGGTTCAACTTCAAGTTTAGAAGAAGCATCAACTCCAAATGGTTTAACAATATTTATAGCTTCTTTTACATTTTCAGGGCTTAAGCCTCCTGCAAGTATTACTGGAAAATATTTGCCAAAATTATAAATTATTTCCCAGTTAAAAGTTTCACCTGTTCCCCCATACATATTATCCTTATATGTATCAAGTAAAAAATAATCAACCAGATCTTTCAGTTTGGAAATTTCTTTAATTAATTTTTCTTTTATATCGGGGTTATATGTATAACTAGAATTAACTTTACTTGTATTAATCCTTACTAATTTTATTAATTTTACTAAATTATTTTCCCTGTTTATTAAGTTCTTATAATTTAAATTATTATTAAAGTTATTATTTTTATTATTTAAATTATTATTTATATCCAAATATTTTTTATAATTTTTGCTAAAATTATTTATTTCTTCGAAATATTGGAATTCTTTTTTAATTTTTTGATTAAATTGACTTAAATAATTTACATCTTCATCTCCTGAAAATTGAACAAAATCAAGATTAAGCAAAACTGTATTCTTAATTACAACATCAATTTCCTCGTTTACAAACACCCCGACTATTGCAGGCATTCTGTTATTATAATTATCATAATTATTATAATTTTTATCATAGCGATTATTATTTCCATTACTGCGCACTGGATATGAATTTAATTCATATTTATTCTTTAAAAAATGAATAATTTTTTCGGCATCTGCAAAATTTATTTTTCTTTTACTAAGTGATGAAAAAACAAATCCTATTGCATCAGCGCCCATGTCTGAAATCTGATCAGCATCTTTTATATTTGTTATACCGCAAATTTTAACCCAAACCATTTTTATTATTTTTAAAACTAAATTATTAAATTGTTTTTCCTTAGGCTTGTCTGAAAATCCTCTAATGTTTTATCAAGATTACTGCTTTGCATAAAATAGCTGCCAATTAAAAAAACATTAACCCCCTCACGAATCATTTCTTTTATAAATTCAATATCACTGATACCACTTTCACATACTATAATTTTATCTTTAATATTTTCTTTTTCTGCATACTTAAGTATTTCAATTGTGTTATTTAAATTTACCTGCATATTTTTTAAATTTCTGTTATTTATACCAATAAGCTTTGCTCCACAATCAACAGCTTTATCAAATTCATTTTTACTATGGACTTCTACAAGCACATCCAATCCGATTTCATTAGCTTTTTTATATAAAGCTTTTAATTTTTTTAAACTTAATATTGAACTTATCAGCAAAATACAATTTGCACCAAGTTCATAACTTTCATAAATCTGGCTTTCATGAAAAATGAAATCTTTTCTTAAAATGGGTAAATCAGAAAATCGCCTTACCTCTTTTATAAACTGCGGATTACCTTTAAAATATATGGACTCTGTTACAACTGAAATACCACAAATAAAATCTTTGTATCTATTATATAAAGAAGCAACTTTACCAACATTTAACCCTGCATTTAATATGCCTTTTGATGGTGAAGCTTTTTTAATTTCAGCAATTATATTTACTTTATTTTTTTTAATATTATTTATGAGACTTATATTATCCGCATTATAATTTTTGACCGCTTGCTTATGTTTATTATTTTCAATCCTTTCATAATTTATATTATCATTTATATTTTTATCGATCGCCCTATCAGAAGTATCGGCATTTTTATAATTATTAGAATTAAAATTTTTTGTTTTAAAATTACATTTAGTATCAAGATTTTTAATCTCATTTTTTTTATTTTTTAATATATTTTTTAAATATTCCAAATCAGCGCCTCTTTATGTTAAATTTTAATTAAGTTTTAATTTAGTTTAATTTATTTTCATTTATTTCTGCCTAATCATTTATTTCTATCTGGTATCTGCGGATTGCTATTAATTAATTTATTAAACTAAAATACTTCGAACCCACCATAATAATCTTTATGTTTAATTTAATTTAATTTTAATTTATTTATCATTGTTATGACGAAACACATTAAATTAATGTATTTTATTAAGGTTTATTTTATTTTAATTTTTAAATTACAGACTTGCTGTATATTTTATTAACTGGTTTAATTTATTAAGAGCACTTCCGCTTTCAATTGAATTTATTGCCAATTTAATACCCTCATTAAAATTATCTGCCCTGCCGCCTGCAACAATTGCAGCAGCAGCATTTAAAACAGCACAATCTCTTTTAGCTCCTTTATCTTTATCTGATAATATATCTATTAAAATTTTTGCATTTTCTTTTGGATCTCCTCCTTTAAGTTCGTCAATTTTATATTTCTTAAAACCTAATTCCTGAGGATTGAAAATATATTTACTTATTTTGCCATTATTTAATTCTGCAATCAGACTGCTTCCTGATATTGAAATTTCATCCAGTGTTTCAAGGCCATAAACAACAAAAGCTCTTTTTACCCCGATGTTTTTTAGAGAATAAATCATCAAATCTATTAATTTTTCATCAAAAACACCAAGAACCCTGCAATTAGCCATAGCAGGATTTGTAATTGGACCTAATATATTAAAAACTGTCTTTATGCCTAAATCCTTTCTAACTTTTGCAACATTTTTCATTGCAACATGAGCCATTGGAGCAAATATAAATCCAATACCAATATCATTAATACATTTTTCAACATCATTTATATCAATATTTAAATTTACTCCAAGCTCTTCCAGAACATCCGCGCTTCCGCTTTTACTGGATACACTTCTGTTTCCATGTTTTGCTACAATTACACCTGCACCTGCCGCAATAAATGCCGCAGTTGTTGAAATATTAAAAGTATCTTTTTTGTCCCCGCCAGTTCCGCAAGTATCCACAATATCTGAAAACCTGCAATTTATTTTTTTTACCTTTGCAAGCATTGCCATTGAAAAACCGCTAATCTCATCAATACTGACATCTTTCATCCGTAGCGCAGTAAGAAATGAAGCTATCTGACTGTCATTTGATTTACCATCCATGATGTAATCCATTGCATTATAAGCTTCATCGATATTTAAATTTTCATGTTTTATTATTTTTTCAATCATCTCTGTTAACATATTATTTATTTCTCCTCTCGAAATAATTTTTCTTAATAATTTTGCTTATTACAAATCATTAATAATCAGAAGACTATTAATAAAAAAATTTATCATTAATAAAATTCCATCTTCAAACATTTTTTTATCCCGCTTTAATTATTTTTTTCCTGTTAATTTCATCGTTAATATTGTTTTTACTGTCAATACTGTTAATATTGATTTTATTGGCAATACTAATTGAATTAAAAAGTGCTCTTGCCTTATTTATTGTTTCTTCCCATTCCTTTTGGGGCTCTGAATCATAAACAATACCTGCTCCGGCTTGTATATAAGCAGTTTCGTTATAAATAACTGCAGTTCTTATAGTTATACATGTATTTAAGCTGCCATCATAACCAAAATAACCTATAACACCTCCATAAAGATTTCTCCTGTCAGGCTCAAGCTCGCTGATAATTTGCATTGCTCTTATTTTTGGAGCTCCTGATAAAGTCCCTGCAGGAAAAACACTTTTAATTGCATCATAAATTGTTTTATTTTTATCAAGAATTCCTTCCACTCTTGAAACTAAATGAAGAACATTGGAATATTTTTCAATATTCATATATTTTTTAACTTTTACGCTGCCATATCTGCAAACCCTTCCTAAATCATTTCGGGAAAGATCAACAAGCATATTATGCTCAGCTTTTTCCTTCTCATCATTAAGCAGTTCATTAATTAAAATCCTGTCTTCTTTTGCAGTTTTCCCCCGCTTCCTTGTGCCTGCTATAGGATAAGTCAAGACTTTTCTTCCATTTATTTTAAGTAAAGGTTCCGGAGATGAGCCGATAACTTTAAAATCGCCAAAATTCACATAATACATATATGGAGATGGATTAATTGCTCTTAAAGCTCTATAAATATTAAAAGGATTTGAAATATTTTTTAAAGAAAACCTTTGTGATAATACAACTTGAAAAATATCTCCCTCGGTTATATATTTTTTCGCACAGGTAACAGCCCTAATAAAATTTTTTTTACTAAAATTTGAATTAATAAAATTAATATTAAAATTATTATCATTATTAGAATTACTATTTTTATTCTTTTTATTTATACTCGCAGGGTTAGAGCCATTAATAGTATTAATATTATTAATTTTATTAATATTAACATTGGTAAAATTAATGGTATTATTGCTACTACTAAAATTTCTATATTCATTATGATTTTTGCTATTGCTATCAGAATTATTAAATATCAAATTCTCTATTTTTTTAATTTTATTTATAGAAAGATCATAGGTTTTTGATGCATCGCTATCTTTATTTGATTTATCAATTAACAATGTGGAAATAATTTTCATCCTATTTAAAAGATGATCAAATATAATAACAACATCTGTTAAAAATAAGAAAATCTCAGGAAATGAAATATTGTTTTCTGATTTTTTAATATTTATATTTTCAAAATATTGAACTAAATCATAGCCTAAGTAACCTACAGCACCCCCAACAAAATGATTAAGGTTTGGGTTTTTGTATAAGCGGTATTTTCCCATTATTTTTTCAAGTTCAAGTAACGGAAAATTTGTTTTTACTTTATATTGTGTGTTATCTTTATTTTTAAAAACAAAGATTTTATCTTTAAACTGAATAACTGACTGATAACTTACCCCAATAATTGAATATCTGGAAATATTTTTTTCGCCTTCAATACTTTCTAGCAAAAACATTTCTTTATCAATGCCTCCCACTTTTATAAAAATAGATGTGGGAGTCTCAGTATCAACTAAATATTCTTTATATACAGGTATTAAATTATATTTAAGTGATAATTTTATATATTCATTTTTTGTTGGATGACACATTTTATTTTTACCTTTTTATCATTATTTTTTTTATTTTTTTATTTATTTTCTTTAATTATTTTTTTAAGAGTAAGGTTTCTAATATTTATTACTAACTTTTTTTTAATTTTTTAGTTTGCTTTTAAATAAAAAAGAGTATTTCTAATTGGCATATTTAAAATTAGCCTTTCGAAATACTCTTTTAAAATAAAAATTATTTAATTTAACTTAATTTAATTTAATTATCTATAATCTGCATCTATAATCTACAAATTTTAACTAAAACAATCTGGTTTAATTCTTAGCGCCTTTAAAATTTTAAAAACTTTAATTTTTTAATTAATTTTAAATTTATTTAATAAATATAGTGCCATTTGTCATTAGGTTTATCGATATTAATATCTAAAATTTTCTAAATTACTAAATAATAAAACTTTAATAAAATGTAAGTTATTTACTTTAAAATAATAAAATTATAACTTTTAAAAACACTAGATTAATAAACAATTTAAAAACAATTAAAAAAAATAATAAAACAAAAGTTATTAATCTTAATTTTTAGCAAAAGGAAAGAAAAACGAAAGGCTAAATTAAATTTTTAATTTAGCTACGCCAGAAGGAATGGTCTTTAAGCCAGAGTAATCTTTGAATTAAATTTTTAGGAATATTATTTCCCATTTCTATATAAAAATTACAAGTAAGAGTATTTAATTTTTTATTTTTATAATTAATATCCATTTAAGTTTATAAAAAATAACTAAATTAAAATTATTTAATCTTAATTTATAAAATAAAAATTATTGTTTTTTAATAATATAACTTAATTATAAAATTTTCAATAGGTATTTTAGGTATTTTAAAACTCATTTTATTTTTTTAAAAAAATTACTTTATATAACCAGCTTTATATAATATAAAATTTATAATAAATCCTTTACAAGATCATCTTTATTTATTTCCAGATATTGGGAAATATCTTTTAAAATATTGTTTAAAGTCCCAATTTTTAAATTTTTATGCTTGGGTATTGTTATATTATGTTCTGTACTTTTAATATTTGAAGTAAGCCTTATATGACTGCCAGTTTGATGTGTAATTTTATAATTATATTTTTTTAATAATTGGATTAAATTATCACTGTTTATATCTCTTGGAATTTTCATACAGTAATCAATTCATCTTTTACTAAGTGTAGCCTTATAATTTTTGGAGTATTTTTTTTATCAAAATGACAAATTACAGAATCTTTTACAGCTTCTTTTAAAGACTCCATATCTTCAGCTTCAGTAAAGATGGAGTAATCCAAAGCTCTTGCTTCAAATCCACCTTCTTCTGATTCTTTTACAACAAAAATTATTTCATCCATTTAAATTCACCATAATATTAAAATAATATTTTATTAAAATAAATTTATCATAATTGAAATTAAAAAGAAAACAATATTCTTCAACAAATAACCAAAAAAATTTATCTAAATAATTTAATATTTTCCATATTTATTAACAAGTTCATAAATAAATTCTAAATTATCAATTGGAGTATTTGCTGGTACTGAGTCTCCGCTGCCAAGTATAAAGTTTCCATATGGTTTCATTTGTGCTAATAAAGTACTTAACTTTTCCTCAATTAAATCTTTATTTTTAGCGGTCATAACATTAGCGTCTAATCCGCCAGTTAGCACAATTTTGTTTCCAATCCTTTCTCTTGCCTCTAAAAATCCGATATTGCCTATAGGCACGGGAGTCATATCCATAATTCCGTCAATTCCAGTTGCTACAAGACTATCCAGTATATCTTTTAATAATCCGCATGAATGTACATATATTTTTTTACCATAATTATGAGCAATATTTGTATAAGCTGCCAATGCAGTTGCAATATATTCATTAAATATTTTGGGTGAATATAATCCTGTACCAGTATCTTCCCAAACAACAATAAGCGGAACGTCTGATTTTGCTGCAATTTTATATGCTTCCAAATTTTTTTGCAGCATTATTCCCATTAATGACTTCACTTCATCAGGATAATCAAACAAAAACATAAGAAATTTTTCTAAACCCATATATTCTTCAATTAGCTCTATTGCTGGAGAGCCTGGTGCCCCTGCCGCTACAATACCGTCATCACCTATCTCTTTTTCTTTATCTTTTATCTCCTGATAATTTTCAATATATTCGAGGTTTTCATACATATATTTTAAAATCCTGATATCATCCTTAGTTTTTATAAAATATTCATTTTGAAATACAGTCTTTGATAAAGGAACATTAACATAGCCGGATTTTAATGTGCCTATTGGGGTTTCAAAATATTTTTCTATTTTTTTAACTGATGGATCGCGGTATTTATATAATAAAAACATAGTTAAAGGAACTTCTGCTTGCCATGTTTTCTCTTCTTCTGAAATATTTATTTGTTTTCCATTTACTAAAGTTTTTACTTTGACGTTTTTTGATTTAGTACCATAAGCACTGACAGTCTCTCTGTCAACTATATCTATTTTTAGTTTTTTCCATAAACGTATTATCCCAAGCTGCCTTATTTGCTCATTTTGCGCATTAATATAATTATAACCCATAAGAGGAGACCAGGGCACTCGATCAGGTTTCTGATTGTTAATTACTTTAAGAATTCTTTGTTTAGGGGTCATATAATCTTTAATGTTTTTATATCTTTAACCTTTATTTTTGACTTTTTACTAATATATTATAATCAGAATCACTATAAAGTTTATCAATAAAAGTTTGAGCAGCACCTAAAGCAGCAATATTATCACCAATAGCAGTTTTTTCAATTCTAACCCTTTTTGAAATAAACTCCAGTGCTCTCATTTTTACTGTTCTTTTTATTGCATCAAGAATTATATCGCCGCATTCCAGTATACCTCCCCATAATACAACTAGATCACATCCAAAAAGATTTAATGCAGCTGCAATTGCGATCCCTATATATTCCCCTGTTCTGTTTATAAGGTAATAAGCAAACTTATCCCCTTCATTTGCCGCTTTTGAAATAATTTCCACTGAAAGATTTTCAAAATTTTTATTTATTTCTTTTGAAATGGAAGTAACTATACCATTTTCAATTCCTTCTCTTGCCCTCCTTAAAATTCCAGGGCCTGATGCAATTGCTTCAAGGCAACCTTTATTTCCACAGTTACATAAGGGACCATCCTCAGATACAGTAATATGTCCAAGTTCTCCAGCAAGACCCATACTGCCGCGATATATCTTTCCATCAATAAATGCACCCATACCAATACCCTTGCCGATACTTATAAAAATAAAATTATCATGATCTTTTGCTATTCCGAATCTTTTTTCAGCAACTGCAGCACATCTTACACTATCATCAATACAAACAGGAATTTTAAACTTCTCTTCCATTATTTTTTTTATTGGTAAATTTTCCCATCCAGGAATATTTGGACAAAAGATACTTATTCCTTCAAATGAATTAATAATTCCGGATATGGACATCCCTATACCAAAAAACTTTTCTTTTGGGATATCAGATAAAGAAATTAAATCACTAGTTAAAGAAAATATCTTTGCAAGTACTGCTTCTTTTCCTTCTGAGGCTTTTGTTTTAATTTTAATATATCTAATAATATTACCAGCTAAATCTGTTAATATGCCTCTGGTATTTGTTCCTCCAACATCTATGCCAATGATATATCCAAGTTCATTATTTATTGAGTATAGTTTAGGTTTTCTACCACCTGAAGAATTACCATTTCCAGTTTCTTTTATAACATTATATTTATTATAAAACTGGTTAATTAACTCACTCACAGTAGTAATATTAATTCCAAGCTCTTTTGCAATTTCCTGTTTGGTAATCATTCCTTTATTTCTTATTAAATCCAGGATTTTTAACTTAAGAGCTTTTTTATTATAAAATCTGCCTTCAAAAGTACTTGGATTATTATCATTTACCATTATTTTTTATTTACCTTCCTGTTTACTAACCCTCGTGCTTAATTACATTTCTATTTTATTTACCTTCCTGTTTTTTTAATCTTTCCTGAGCTTGCTTATGGTAAGATTTTGCCATTTTCAAAATTTCCTCAGTTTGTTCCCTTGAAATTACAGGTTCTGTATTTTCTTTAAGAATTCTTGCAGCTTCTTCTCTGGCAAGTTCGTTCATACTTTTTGAACCCATCATCTGCCAGGTATTCCATGGATCCCTGTTAGTTAATTTTGGAATCCAGTTATTTTTTCTTACGTATTCTGAAGTTTCTTTATAGTTCAGGAAATGCCCGCCATGTCCTGTTTTCCTTAATAAATCAACTGATAAAGCAAAATCATTTACTTCTACACCTTTAAGCATTCTATAGGTGGCACCCATTATTTCATTATCAATTACAACCTGTTCATAACTTGCAAGCATCATCATTTCCATCATCCCGAATGATAGATGAACAAAATTTGTTCCTGCAAGGGCATTACTTAAGACCTGCATTGCTCTTTCGTAACCAGCCTGTGCATCAGAAATTTTTGCATCAATTCCAGTTCCACCCTGAAATGGCAGGTTGTAAAAATGCGCAACTTGAGCAGTACAGCAATGAAGCAGGTTAGTTTCAGGAGCAGCTCCAGAATAGCCTCCGCTTGTCATATCCATAAGCCCTGATGCAATGGAATAAATACATGGGGTTCCTGGTTTTACAAGCTGAGCTAATACTATGCCTGCAAGAACATTGGCATTTTGCTCAACAAGGCAACCTGCTATTGGCGCTGGAGTAGTCCCCCCAGGCATAGCATCTACTTCAACATAGACAGGTATATTATTTTTTGCACATTCTATTATGACTTCGCTATTTACTTTTTCATGCTTAAGCGGACTTACCATACAAACTACTTCTGTAAACATGGGGTTTTTTCTTACTGCATCTTCGCTCCCCTGAAAAACTGCAGCCATTTTTAACTGTTCTATAACCCCATCAGCACCAGTTTGAGACTGGGAATAATAATTTCTTGTAGTATAAGGAAATGTTCCTGCAAATAACAACCTGTCTACTCCATATTCTTCAATATCTGAAGGAATAACAATTGCATGCATGATATGGAGGTTTTCCATCTGATTTAAAAGTATGGTAAATTTAATTAAATCATCAAATACTGCTGGCCTGTATTCCCCATCAAGATCAAAAACATTAAGAGCTGATGAACCTCCAATAGTATAAACCCTTTGTGGATCAACCTTTATATCAGTATCTTCAGTTTTACCATAAAGGGTAAAAGTTGATGGTGCACTTGCAAGACCTTTCCTCAATAAATCCTCGCCAATTTTTACAACTTTATTCTTAAAATCAACCTTGGCTCCAAAATCCTTAAAAATTTCAAGAGCAGGCTCATATTCCATTTTTACACCAATTTCACTTAATATCTCAACTGTAGCAATATGAATTGCTTTTAGATCATCTTCTGATAAAAATTTAAGCATTCCGCCTTTAAGGCCTCTTATAGGCATTTTCCCTCCTAATATTTTTTTATTTAAATTTCTTATTAAATTTAAAAATCTAATATAAAATATTAAAGTTTTGGATAAAATTTACTTTGCCATTAATTTTTCAGCAAGTTTTACTGCATCCACAGCATTATCAGCATAGCCGTCAGCACCAATTTTATCAGCATGTTCCTGTGTAACAGGGGCTCCACCAACCATTACTCTTACCTTTTCTCTTAATCCTCTTTTTTTAAGTTCTTCTATGACAACTCCCTGATAAGGCATTGTAATTGGCAGAAGTGCAGACATTGCAAGTATATTTGCATTTTTCTCGATTATATTATTTATAAATGCATCTGAATCTACATCAATTCCAAGATCAGTTACATCAAATCCTTTTGCAGAAAGCAGTGCAGCAACTATTGACTTACCAATTTCATGTATGTCACCTTTTACAGTCCCGATAACTATTTTGCCTAAGGATTTTCTTTCAACACCACTTTTATGGATCTCATTTTCAAATATATTTAACGCACTTTTCATTGCATTGGCGCTTCTCATTAAATCAGGAAGAAAATATTCTCTTTTGCCAAATTTTTCACCAACAAGCTCTATTGCCGGAATTAAATAAGAATTAATTGCTTCCAATGGATCAATACCTTCTGAAATTGCCTTTTCTGCAAGTTCTTTTGTAAGTTCAAAATCACCTGAAAGAACATTATTATAAAGTTCTTTTTTAATTTCATCGATACTCATTTAAAATTCTCACTTTCTTCTTATTTACTAACATTATAAATTAATGGGATATTTTCCATATTTTTTAATTGAATTATAAAATGCTTCAATATTTTCAAATGGGGTATCCAGTTGAATATTATGTGTTGGAGCTATTAAGAATCCTCCACCAGGCGCACAAGTTCTTATTCTTTCCTTTACTTCATTTTCAACATCCTGCACAGTCCCGAATGGCAAAGTTTTTTGTGTTGAAACTGTAGCCCATAAGGAAATTCTACTTCCATATCTTTTCTTAATAAAAGCAGGATCCATAGATTCAGGTTGAACTGGATTTAATAAATCAACCCCAACTTCAATTAAATCATCAATTATTGGTTCTATATAACCATCACTATGAAAAGCAACTTTAATATTTTTGTTTTTCTTTTTTAATTGTCCGATCATATATCCTAATTTAGGTTTAACCATTTCCCTGAATGTTTCAGGTGACATTAATAATTTATGTTCACCTCCTAAATCATCTGCAAGCCATAGCAGATCAACACCTCTTTCAATGAGCTTATAACCAAGTTTTAAATGATAATCAACAGACATATCCATTATC
This sequence comes from Actinomycetota bacterium, assembly GCA_023487035.1. GTDB lineage: Bacteria > Actinomycetota > Humimicrobiia > Humimicrobiales > Humimicrobiaceae > JAMDDL01. The sequence continues at coordinate 10,326 of JAMDEN010000073.1, read as the reverse complement.
TTATGAGCTAAATCCTTATTTGCTACAATATCAATTAAACTTTGAGTAATACCCCTTAAATACTTAAGAGCTTCAAAAACTGAGCAGTCAATTATTCCGCAAATATACTTTTCTTTCCCGTAATATTTTATTACTTCTTCTGCATAAGACATATCTTCATTATCCGGATTTGGAGGTATATATGAATTTATTGCATCATCATTTGCAAGTGGGAACTCAATAATTTCGGTATAATATCCTATGCCATTAGGAGTTTTGTAAGGAATTTTTTTCCATTTTATACCCCATTCATCAACATAAGTTTCGTCAAGAGTATCTCTGTAATAACCTGTAGAAATTCCATAAGTTAAAAGAAGCATATCATGGCCAAATAATATATCAAGCTCAGTCATGCCTTGATATTTTTCAGTAGTTTTACCCTTTATTCCTTCTATTTCTTTTGCATATTTTTGTCTTAACAGCTTATCCATTTCAGGAACAAAGGTTGCCTGGTAAGGGACTCTGTCAGGCTCTTTATGATCCATGGCTATTTGCATTCTTTCTTTTGAAGTCATTTCCATTTTAATTCCTTTCCGGTTTTAATTAAAATATCAAGATTTTGTTGTGGTGTACCAGGTGTAACTGGGCTGCCATTTGAAATAATAAAATTATATCTTGCGCCTTCAGCCTGCCTGATTATTTCATTTTTTATTTCTTCATAACTTCCTTCTCTTAATAAATAAATGGAATCAAGATTTCCAAAAACACAAACCTTATGCCCAATCTGCTCTCTGATTTTTCCTATATCTAAATTAAAACCTTTTTTACTTTCTTCAAACATAATTGCTTTTACATTTGTTTGGCAATAATCATTAAGAAGAGGATTTACATCACCCCAGAACATGCATATTGGAATTAACCCATAACTGCTGATTTCGGTAAAATAATCAAGGTGTATATGTTTCATAAATTGTTTATAAAATTGGGGATTTGCCAGATCAGGAGAAATATAACTTTCTGAAATTATAAATGAATGAGCTCCTGCGCTTGCGTATGCTTTAGCCCACTCAAGCTGTTCCTCATAACATCTAGATAAAAAATACTGCATTCCTTCAGGATAATCATGAAATGACATAAGCCCTTGCTCAAATCCAAGATAACCTGTTGTAGGATCAAAAATTTCACAAATAGCAGACGGGATGTGAACAGCTATAAAAACATCATTTCCATATTTATTAACAATTTGCGGGAAATGATCAGTATATCCCATTTCAATTATTTCCTGTGCACTCAAATGAATATATTTTTTTATAAATTCTTCAATTTTATTTTTAGACGATAAGTTAACTTTTGGTTTATCTTTTCTTGAACTTAAAAGATAATCAGGAAAATCAATTATTTCCTCATCATTAGGTGAATTTGATGAAAAATATCTATCTTCTTTTTTTAAGCTTTTAAACTTTTTATCAATTTTTAAATAATATTTTCCATCTTTAAATATAATTTCAGAATCTTTAAAATATTTTGGCGTACCAATATGCAAATGAAACCAGTCCGGTTTAAATTTCTCATAAAAATTTATATAAACTTCAGATAATTGCTGCCCGTCTTTCCAGGCATCTTTTTTATAATCAAGTCCAAGTGCTTCATATTTATAAATTCCCCACCAGTGAGGTGCAACAGGAATCCTTTCTGTTTTTTTTAAATTTATAGTTTTAACCATTAATTCTTTAGAATTTTCCAAAATTTCCCCTTTTTAATACTGCCTTAATATTTTTTATAAGAAAAATATTTAACTTAAGGTAAAATACTTGTATTTTTATATATATTAATAAATTAATAAGACTAATATAAACTTAGCAAAATTAAACTCAGCAAACTTTTTATAAAAAGCCCATTTTTTTATTATTTTATTAATTAACTTATTTTACTTATTTGACTTAAATTTGTTTTAAATATTTACTCCTTTAAAGATCCTGAAACTAATCCTTGAACAAAATATTTCTGACCAAATAAATAAAGTACTATCATTGGTATTGTTATAACTACAAGTCCCATCATTGTTAAAGGAATATTAATGTTGTATCTGGATTTAAATACAGTAATGCCTATCATAAGAGTTTTAAGCTCATCTTTTTGAAGAAAAATAAGTGCAATCATTAGCTCATTCCATACCCATAAAGCATTTACTACTATAAGAGTAATTATTGGAGGTTTTGAAAGTGGCATAATGATACTTGTTAAAGTTCTCATTGATGAGCATCCATCAATATATGAACTGTCAAGAATAGCTTGGGGAATGGATCTGAAAAAAGTTGTTAATAAATATATTGAAAATGGCAAAGTTAATCCTGTATAAAGAAGAATAACACCTGGAAGTGAATTAATGAGCTTAACTTTTGACATAAATACAAATAAAGGCACAACCATAATTACAGGAGGAATAACCATAAGTGAAATGATAAAATTAAGTATAGTATCCCTTATTTTAAACTGATATCTGGCAAGAGCATAAGATGCAAGCACAGCAAGAGCAAGAGAAACTATTACTGAGCCAACAGTTAAAATTATGGAATTTATAAACCACTGGCCAAAATTTTTACCAATAAAAACTTCAATAAAATTATCCCATGCAATAGATTTTGGAAAGCTAAATTTATTAAATACATATTCTTCTTTCGATTTTATTGCAGTAATAAACATAAAAAATAACGGGTACAAAGAAATTAAAGTAAGAATTATAAGTAAAAACTGCCTTCCAAAAAAAGCAAAATAATTTTTTCTAACTTTATAATCTTTTTGTTTTACTGTTTCCATTTATTCTACTTCTTCTCTTCCTCTAATCCTTGTTTGAATAATTACAAAAATAAAAGTGATTAAGAATAATACTACTGATGCTGCTGATGCCTGCCCCATATTATGATATCTGAATGCAGTCTGATAAATATAATATTCAGAAACCATTGTTGAAGAACCAGGGCCACCAAGTGTCATAACATAAATATAATTAAATACCCAGGATAACATCGTGATAATAGTTATTACTGTTAAAAAGGAAACCACATTTCTTGTTTGCGGTACAGTTACATGAATATGTTTTTGTATCCAGTTAGCTCCATCAATTTCAGCAGCTTCATAAAGATCCTTGGGAACACTCATTAATCTTGCAAAAATTAAAACAATCCCGAAGCCAAGCTCTTTCCATATAATTACAAACATTACAGTCCATAGCGCCCATTTTGATGAACCAAGCCAGTCAGCCATTAAAAACTTCAGTCCTAATTTTTCAAGAAAAAAATTCAGCAAGCCGTTTAACTGAAATATATAACTGAAAACTACACCAACAACAGGAATGGCAAGAATATATGGTAAAAAGAGTACAAATCTGTAAAATTTCCAGCCACCCATTTTTTCATATAAAAGAATTGCAAAAAATACTGATAGAAATATTATTATCGGAACAGCAACAAGAAGAATTATATTGTTTTTTAAACCTGAAAGAAAAACATCATCAGTGAAAAGAATTTGATAATTTGTAAGTCCGATAAACGTTAAATTTCTGGGATTTACTCTATTAAAACTATATTGAATTACCCTTACTATAGGGAAAAAGAAAACAAATCCTATTACCAGCATGGCTGGCAGTAGATATAAAACTATTTCTATTATATTTCTTCTTTTTATTCTCATATATTTTATAAAAATATTTGTAATTTAACCTTTGTAATTATTTTTTAAGCCATTTATAAACTGTATATCTTTATATTATGTAAATAAATTTTTATTTAAATGAAATTTTATTTAAATGAAATCTATCTTTAAAAAAATTTTTAATTTAAAATTCAGCTTTTTTAATCATTTTGCGCGGTCTGGTTAATTACTTATTTTAACCAGATAACCAGACCGCTTTATCTTAATTTATTTGCATTATCCTACTTTATTCAAACATAATGTTTTAAAAAATTTTTTAAAAACTTTTTTAAAACATATCCTAACAAAACATACCTGATTTAAATCGTTAATTAAATTGGATTTAAAATAAAATTAACCATTTATTTTGTTAAAGATTCGTACCATTTTTCAAAATTTTTAACTGAATCAGGCTGTTCTTTCTGCCATTTTTCTATAATATCCTGACACTTTTTAGCCATATCTTCAGGAGATTTGCCGTTAAAGAATTCCTGAACTCCAAAGTAATAAGCTTGTTCGTCAAATTGAGATGGAATATAATTTTCTCCCCATGGAGAAACATTCTCTGATGCCAGTTTTGCAATTATCTTTTCCTGATCTGTAGAAAGAAGATTTGGATCAAATCTGTCATCAGCAGGGAAAGCACCACTCATTGTATACATAGCATTGACTCTTTCAGGAGAATGCATAAACATTATAAAATCAGCACATTCTTTTGGATACTTTGACCATGAAGTAATTCCTACTGTCTGTGAACTTAATTGAAGCCTTCCTGCATATTTACCTGTTCCCCATGCAGGCATAATTGATATTCCAACTTTATCTGTTCCCATATTCTTTACAAAGTCAACAGCGCCTGAACCAACAGTTAAAGTCGAACCTGCCTGGCCTTTTTTAAAATTATCCTGGCCCTGATAAAATTCAAGAGAGTTAATATCCTTATTTATATAATTGTTGTCTCTAAGTTCACCAAGTCTCTTCCACCATGCAGCATACTTCTCATCAGTATATTTTGCTTTACCGATAGCAGGAGCCATTAAATCTGCAGGACTGTCCATATTCTGTATCCCAATATATGAAGCAAGCCATGCTCCAGCAAATCCTTCTTTGTTTCCAACACTTAATGGAACTATACCTTTATCTTTTATTGCTTTGCATGCTGCAAGAAATTCATCCCATGTTTTTGGGAAGTTTTCAGGATCAAGACCAGCATCTTTAAATACTTGCTTGTTATAAACAACTACATTAGGAACTGTATACCATACAGCACCCCATGTTTTTCCATCATAAAGCTGTTCATAACTTGTGTAATAATGCTTTAATTCATCAGCAGGTATATAATCTGAAACAGGTACAATATTTCCTGCCCATGCATCTTCTATTGTAAATATACCTCCCCAAAAATACTGAAGATCTGGTCCCTGCTGCGCAGCTGCAGCAGATTTAAATGCTGAAATCAAGGTTTCGGTAGATTGAAGAACAGTTTCAATTGTAATATTCGGATGAGCTTTTTGATATAAATCTACTGTTTCTTTTAACCATTTTTCAAGTCCAGGTGCTTCCTGTTCTCCCCACCACCAGAATACTAATTTTATTGGCTCACCTGAAGTTGTTTCAGGTGCAGCTGTTGTTTCTGCTGCTGCAGTGGTTTCCGCTGCTGTTGTCTCAGCTGCCGCGGTTGATTCAGCTGCTGATGCGGTTGTCTGAGTGGCTGCAGTTTTACAGCCAAAAGCAGGTAACATAAATAAACTTAATACAGCAACAATGGCAGCAATTTTTATTAATTTTAATTTCATTCTTTTCCTCCCTTTTGTTTTAAAAAAATAAGAAACTTCAAAAAAATTTAAACCTTAATTATTCTTTTTATTCCTCCTTTTCATCAAATAATGTGTATATATTTTAATTTTTAATAATTACTTATAATCGTCACTTAATATTAATTTAATAAATATTGATTTCATAAATTTAATCTAAATCTGACCATATTTTTTACATGCACTAACCATTGCTTTTATATTTTCAAATGGTGTATTTTTTAAAACCCCATCTCCTGATGCTAAAGTAAAACCGCCATTTTTACCTGCTTCTAAAATGCATTTTTTTACCTCAGAATCAATTTCATCAGGTGATGCCTTCTCTAAAAAAAATGGATCTATATTACCTTTTAAAGCAAGTCTATCTCCAAATTTATTTTTTACTTCTTTAATATCAAAATCCCCTTTAGGAAACCTTTCTAAAGGACAAATCATATTTACTCCAGCATCTACTAAATCATCAAGTAATGCTCTTCCCTTTCCATGAAGATGATAATGAAAAATTTTTTTATATTTTTTCGCAACATCTCCTATTTTTTTTATAAGAGGTAAGTCCCATTTTCTAAACATTTCCGGGCTAATAACAGTCAGAACAGAACTTCCGCAATTTAAAAAAAGCCCATCAACTTCAGTATTTTTTATAATTTCTTCTGCAATCCCGCTCAAATACTCAGTATATCTTTTCATAATTGGCTTAAAAAAATCAGGGTTATCATTTAAATCAAAAATAACCTGAACAGCTCCGCCTTCTCTTGCAAGAGTAAGAAATTCAAAAAAAGTATTTCCAACAATACCTTCACAAATACCGTATTCACCAGTTTCATTATAAGCTTCATTTATAGTTTCATAATTTAGATTTGAAGGCTCATCAAAAAAGAATTCCACGTATTTTGGCATATCAGTAAAAAGGTTTTCCACAGGTCGTTTCAAAGACCACATATCATAATCAAATACTGAATGTTTTATTTCTTTAAGATTGCCTTTGCTTGTTTTATAAACAATATCTGTTTGAATTAAATCAGGATTAATAAAATATGAATTGGCAGTTACCATTGATTTTTGTCTTTCAGAAGGTCCTGGCTCTACAGGAATCCAAGCTTCACATTCAAAAAACTTATATGCTTCAAGCTGTGCTTTCCACAATGGAAATTTTCCAAAAGAAGTTGCACTGAAATCATAAAATGGTCTTCCTGAAACTTTAATAGGAATAGCATCCCATAATTCAGGTGAAACCGGTATCCTGTCGGACTTTTTATTTTGAAATGCTAAAGTTATTCTTTCTTTTGGAGTCATTTATTTTTAACCTCCTGTTTTAATATAGATTATTTGTTAAGTTAAAATTGTTAAATTTTTATAGGATATCTACCAAAATTTTTAACAGTATTAAAAAACGCTAATATATTTTCCAAGGGAGTATCAATTTGTATATTATGAGTTGGTCCAATTATAAAACCACCCCCAGGACCTATAAATTTCAATCTCTCTTTAATATTTTCGATTATTTCTTTTTTGGTTCCAAAAGGAAAAGTAGATTGAACACTTATACTACCCCATAAACAAAGATTCTTATTCCATCGTTTTTTTATTTCATATGGATTCATAGATTCAGGCTGAATAGGATTTAAAATATCAACCCCTACTTCAATTAAATCATCTATAATTGGAATTACGTATCCATCTGTATGAAAAGCTATTTTAATATCTTTATTTCTTCTTTTGAATATATTGATAATTTTTGCCATTTTCGGTTTTAAAACTTTTCTAAATATTTCTGGAGACATAAGCATAGTATTTTGTCCACCAAGATCATCACCTAACCATATAATATCAGCCCCCATATCAATCAATTTAAGTCCTATCACAGAATGATATTCAATTAGTCTATCAATTATCATAGATACTCTTTCAGGTTCTAAAAGGAGATCCTCAAAAGCTTTTGAAAGTCCTCTTAAATATTTATAACCTTCAAATAAAGAACATTGCAAATCACAACAAATACTAAAATTCTTTCCAAAATTATTAATAACCTTATTAGCAATAGAATAATCAACTTTACTAACATCTGGGGTTTTAAAAGAATCAAAATTACTATCATCTGCAAGTGGAAAATCAATTATTTCAGTATAATAACCAATTCCATATTTGGTAAAATATGGAAATCTTTTCCAAGTAATTCCCCATTCAGTTTTATAAATTTCTTCTTCTCTATAATAACCAGTTACCATTCCAAATGGGATACATAAAATATCATTACCTAAAAAGATTTCTAAATCATAATCTCTTAAATCAAATTTTTCAGTTAATAATTTAGCACATTCTGGAGTAAAATGAGCTTGGATTGGAACTCTATCGGGTTCATTATGATTAATAGCAATTTGTACTCTTTCTTTTGAATTCATTTATTTCCCTTATGTATAAATTTTTTATTTTACAAATTTATATTTATTAATATAAGGTGCTTTATATTTTTTACACATTGATGTAATCATATTTGCTTCATCTATACTCTGAACACCATCAACCCAATATAAAATATTTCCAGGTATTGTTTTGTCTTTTATTTTCTGGATTATTTCTTCCTTATTAATATTTATCATTAAAGGGATACCTCCAACAGTTGATTTTACATCATCAATAATATCTATTATTCTTGGTGGTTTTATCCAGTCTTCAAATCCTATTGCAACAAGTTTATTTAATTTAATATAATTAGGCAGTAATCTAATTGCATCTGAATGAACATGTAACCAACCACCATTAAATTCATCAATAAGATTTTGGATATACTTTCTTCCAAATTTCTCAAAGACTTCATGACTACAATGTCCATAAGCATCTACACTTAAAAAAATAGTTTCATTTGGAGTCCATATCTGATAAAAGTTAAATCTCCCATTATTAAATGGCTTAATTATTTCTCTTTGTTTTTTTATAAAATTAATATTAAACTCAGAACCAAAATTCATTATTTTAATAGCTTTTCGAGGAAAATCTAATATGTCAGTATATGCATTAACCCCTCTGACACAATCTAAAAAATTAAGACCGTCTATTGCTAGCATTTCCGTAAAACCAAACTTATCTTTAGATTTTTCTTTTAAAAATTTTAAAAAAGAAATTTGAAGTTTATAATATTCATTATTACTTGAAAAATTCAAAAACTTTTCAAAATTATTTATATCTTTAATTAATGGTTCTGAATAAGCTCCACCTGTTCCCCATCTAACTTTTGCACCAAAAAAACCACCAATAATATAACTACCCATTTCACCATATAATACCGGTAGATTATCATCATCTATTTCTTTTGATATGGTAAAACCTTTTTCCCATTCCTTTAACATTGCTTCAAAATCAGGTGCTTTAGACATAGCTTCCATTACAGGATAATTTTCAGGATTCTTTATTCTTATTTTTACAAGTACCCTATCTTTATACTCTCCTGACCATAAAAGTTCGTATCTTTTAATTGTTTCTAAAATCTTTGGCTTATAATACATTCTTTATTTATAATTTTATTTTATAGATATTGAGGAAGTAGTGATTTTGAAATAACTCTTGGAAAAGTTTTAACTCCTATAAAGGCTTCTGCATATTCAACGCCTGATTGATACCCTCTTATTTTTGATTGAGTAATCATCATATCCAAATAATCTATCTTTGAATGACCCTTTAACCACGAACATTGGGATTTATGAATGAGTAATGCCTTCTTTTTTATTTCTATAACATCTGTTATATCCACAAACTCTTCTGGTTCAAACCCTTTACAACAAATAGTATCCATAAAATAAAGATAAGGATTTTCCGGTGTTGGAGGATATTCAGTTTTTATATTTTTAACATTTTGTAAAATACCAACTTCATTTGTTATTATACTAACTGCATTATGATCACAATTATAATAATCTAGATAATGTGTAAAAACTACTTCAGCTTCAGCTTTCCTTAGTGCATTTAAAAAAGATAATCTTACTTCAGCAGTATTAAATAAAAATTCATCTTTATAACCCAACCATATTAAATCTGCCCCCACCATTTTTGCTGAATCAATCGCTTCTTGATATCTAATTTTAGCTATCTCTTCATTAGATAAGGTTTGAGAACCTGCTTCCCCATTAGTAGCAATTATATAAGTAACCTTATGTCCTTTATTAATATATTTAATCATTGTGCCTGCACATAAAAGTTCTATATCATCAGGATGTGCAACAACTGCTGCAATTTTCATAATAATCATTCATTTAAAATAATATTTCTAATAAAAATATTTAAATGTTTTAATATAATAATTTTTTATAATTAAAATATAAATTGAAAAAAATATTTATTCCTTAACAGCACCCATTGTAAGTCCTGCTATAAATCCTCTTTGGTAAATTAAAAATACCAATAATATGGGTAACACACTCATAACTGCACCGGCAGTTAATAAACCCCAATCAATTACATTTTGCGAAGGTATTCCTGCTAATCCCAAAGTGATAGTATACATATATTTTTTATTTACAACCACTAAAGGCCAGATTAAGTTAGTCCATTGCCACATAAATAATACTATAGCAAGTACAGCTTGCCCGGGTCTGCTTAAAGGCATAATTATTTTAAATAAAATTCCAATGTCTGAACATCCATCTATTCGTGCAGCCTCTTCTATATCAGTAGGTATTTGAAGCATAAATTGTCTCATTAAAAATATACCAAAAGGATTAGCAAGAATGGGAAGAATCAATCCAAAATAAGTATTAACCATTTTTAATTTGTTTACTATTAAAAATAAAGGGAAAAGTATAATAGCAAATGGCAACATCATAGAAATTAAAATAAGGTTAAAAACCCATTT
>JAMDEN010000137.1 GCA_023487035.1 Actinomycetota bacterium | reverse complement strand
TGCCATTTCTCCATTTTTTACATCATCTGTAACTACAAATGTGGTATATTTATCTGTTGTACATCTACGGTCGAATACAATAACTGGTATTCCTGAATCATAAGCCTTTTCAATTACACTGTCTAATGAGCTTTCAGTTGCTGGTGCGATAAGTAAAAGATCAATACCTTTATTTAACATATCTTCTGTACCAGCAGCTTGCTTTGCATCATTGTCTTCACCATCTACATAATAGTAATCTTTAATTTTCCCATCTGCTTTGTCCTTATCAAGCTGAGCCCTTAACATATCCCACATTGCAACTCTCCAGGTATTAGAAACAGATGCATTGGAAAAACCAATAACTGGTAGTTTTTTAGCTGTTGTTGTTTCAGCAGCAGTTGTAGCAGCAGCTTGAGTAGTTTGTGCTGCAGTGGTTGTAGCAGCAGCTTGAGTAGTTTGTGCTGCAGTGGTTGTAGTAGCTACACTTTGAGTTGTACAAGAAGCTAAAATTAAAGTTATGGATAATACTGCCCCAATAATAACTAAAAACAGCTTCTTTGTCATCTTATTACCTCCTTTTTTTATTTATTTTTTATTTTTTTTAACTATATAAATAAGTTTTGTTTATAAATAATTTATTATAATAAAATTAATTTTATTTATTTTATTAATTAATAATTGAGCATTAATTAATTATTGATCAATTATAATTATTAAATTTTATTATTATAATGTTAATACCATATAATATTATTACTAGTATATTCACACCGTAAATATATATATCAAATAAAAGAAATTATTTTTTAGATGACCTGCCTTGAAGTATTACAGCACCAATTATAATTATACCTTTAATAAATTGTCTTACATAAGTAGCTGGAGCCCATGCCCAATTAATTCCATAATTAGAAAGATCTACACCTAAATTAATCATATTATAAAGAATCTGTAAAATTATTAATCCAGCAATTGTTCCACCAATACTGCCAAAACCTCCTGCTAAAACTGTTCCACCAATGATTACAGCAGCAATAATATCGAGTTCAAAACCATAAGTCATATTAGGAGCATAAGCTTTTGTCCAAGACGCAAGTAAAAGTCCATTCACTGCAGCTAATAATGAACATAAAACATATGTAATTAACCTATTTTGATCAACTTTAATTCCAGAAAGTCTTGCAGCTTCAGCATTTCCACCTACCGCAAAAATATGACGACCATATATAGAATGCTTCAAAATAATAAAAAATACTACACAAAATACTATAAAAATAATTGGGATTAAAGGTATTTTAAAAACAACTTGCTTTGCAACTTCTCCAAGTGCAGGGCCAAAAAAGAATTTACCATTTTTAAGCCATGTAAAACTACCTGTACCTATATAATTAAAAACATTAAAAACACCATTAATCGTTCTTCCCTGAGTTGTCCATAAATTAATTCCATACAAAACTGTCATAGTTCCTAAAGTTACAATAAATGGTTCTAATTTTAAGTATGTAATCATTGCACCATTTGCAGCTCCCATGAGTGCAGCTACACCGAATACTACTAATAAAGTATAAACAATACCTTCCCCTTCTGTAAATTTACCAGCTTTTGATAAATTATAAAAGTTACAAAGAATATTAGCAGCAAAGGCCATTACAGCAGCTACAGAAAGATCAATTCCTCCAGAGATTATAACAAAAGTCATACCTATCGCAGCAATACCACCAAATAATGCAACATTTACTAAAACGTTCATTATATTGGTCCAATTAGCGAAATAATTAAATGCAAGAATTATAGAAATAACGATAATCGCAAATAGAACAAAATATACTTTATTGCTACCACTAATAAATTTTGAAAAACTGTTTTCTCTTTTCTTGAATAAGACTTTATTAATCTCTTGCATTACTTTTCCTTTGCATTAGGAATTATAATTTTTTTCTTACTTTATGAATTAAAGCAGCCTTTAATACACTTTAAGCTACAAAATTAATTAAATTATAAAAAATTATCAGTAATGTTGTAATTACAATATTTGATATATTCTATCAATATTATAAATTTTGTCAATATTATTTATTAAATTTAAATAAATTCTAAAAACCATAAAATAAACTTTATTAAATTATTTAATTATTAAATTATAATTTAAAAGAGGAATAATTAAAAAAATTAATTCTATATTAATAATGAAATTATTAAACCTAAAAAGTTTAAAGTTTAATTCAGAAAATTAAAATTCAATAATTCCACCTTTATTTTTACATTGTTGCAAAATAGATAATCCATTTTTTAAGTTTATTCCAAATCTGCGCGCCCCACTTTTATACAACTCTATTAAAGTTTCAAGATCCTTTATGCCTCCTGAAGCTTTTATTAATATAGAATCTCCAACAATTGATTTAATTAAATTAACTTGCTCAATAGTAGTTGGCTCTGACCAACCAGTACCAGTCTTTATAAAAGTAACACCAGCATTAACACAAATTTCACAAGCTTTCTTAATTTGGTTTTTACTTAATAAAGAGGCTTCAATAATTACTTTTAAGGGTAATTCCTCAACTGCTTCTTTTACTTGAACTATATCATTTTTAACCTCATTATACATGCCAGACAAATGCCAATTAACATTCATTACCATGTCAATTTCATCACATTTTTTAACTAGTTGCTTTGCCTGAATAACTTTTAATTCTGTACTATCCGATCCTGATGGAAAGCTAACATTACCTACTAATTTAATATTTGATTTCTTACCCAATAATTCTTTGGCATACTCAACAAAACATTGCAAGACTGATACATGACCACAATTATATTTTATTGCTGCATTAATTAAATCTTTAACATCATCTTTTGTATTAAACATCCGTACACAGCTTAAATCAAACATTTTAGCAATGTCATCTATTGTCAATATCATAATTCACCTTAAAAAAATATTAAAATGATTAATTAATAATTTAAGCTAAAATAAAGTTATTTTTAAACTTATTTTGACATATTATAACATCATATCGTTATATAGGCAATATAATTTAAAAAAAATTAATAGGTTTCTAATAATTATTATTGAGATTAAAAATTTGTTGAATTTAAGGAAGTTAGATTACAGTTAAAAGCTTAACTCTTTGAAATATTATAACTCAACATTTTAAATGTAATTAATAATAGTAATTGAATTGTAATAGCAATAAACTGATTTAGAAATTTAAATAATACAAAATACAATCTACAAGATAAGGGTCAAATTGTTTACCTTTAGATTTTTCAAATTCATTCTTAACTTTATTTATAGGTAAAGCTTTTCTGTATGGCCTGTCACTTGCCATTGCATCATATGCATCAATAATGGCAGCTATTCTGGATAATAAAGGAATATTTTCTCCCTTTAACCCCTTTGGATAACCTGATCCGTCCCAGTTTTCATGATGATGTAAAATTGCATCTGCTATTGCAGCAAGATTTCCCGTAGACTCTGCAATTCTATAACCTGCTTCTGAATGCTTTTCAATTAATTTTTTTTCCTTTGGAGTCAAAAATCCAGGCTTGTTAATAATATAATCAGGAATAATAATCATGCCTATGTCATGCAACTTTATAAGAAGTTTGAGTTCTGTAAGATTTTTGCTGCTTAATCCAAGAGATTTTGCGAGTCTTTCTGCAATTAATAACTTCCTGTTTAAATTCTCATTAATATTTTCTCTTCTTTCCTGATATTTTTTTTCAAGATATTTTATTATAAGCTCTTTAGCTTCTTTACTTTCATCAATTTTTGCATTATACATTGCATTTTCAGCTTCAATTAAAAGACCTTCCATGTCAATATTATCAGTTTCCTTTATTGCATTTCCTGTTGAAATAGTAATAAATGAACTTTCTGCATTAAACTCTCTGCAAGCTTTTTTTATTCTTTCAGTAATATTTTGAAGAACTTCACTATCAGCTTTTGGAAGTAAAATTATAAATTCATCCCCGCCATATCTTGATACAATATCACTTTTTCTGCATGATTTTACTAAAATTTCAGCCACTTGCTTTAATACATCATCGCCTTTTAAATGGCCGAATACATCATTTATAAGTTTAAATCCATTTAAATCTCCCATGATAATACCTAATGGATAATTTCTGCTATTATCAAGCCTCTTAAACTCTTCTTCAAAATAAGACCTGTTATAAAGTCCGGTTAACGCATCGTGAAAACCAAGATACTTTATCTGCTCTTCCAGTATTTTTTCGTCAGTGACGTCGCTAATTAATATTATCTTGCCATTATTTTCTCCATTTTGATCAACAAGTGATGAAATTGAAATTCTTATCTTCAGTTTTTCCTTATTGTTTAGACTTATTGATAGTTCATTAATATAAAGTTTATATTCATTGTCCTCTTTAAATGCTTTTTGCCATGAAGAAATATTTTCTTCTCCAACAATATCAAAAAAATTTTTTCCAACAATATCTTCAAATTTACATAAATATAATTTTAAAAAACCATTGTTGGCAAATTTAATTTTAAAATTATTATCAATAACTAAGATACCCTCTCTTATTTTATCAATAATCTGGAAATAAAGAGGATCTGATGAAGAAAAAGTATTTATATTATTTAACTCTTTCATCTTTTAAAACTATTCTTTTTAATCATATTAAAACTACGTAGTTTAAAAAATAATACTTCCTGCTTCTATTATGTTCTTATTTTACCCAATTTTCAAAAAAAATTTTAATTTAATCTCTCGCCGCATTCTCCACAAAATCTTGAACCTGCCTGATTTTTAGCTCCACATCTTGGGCATTTAATCATAGTAAGAGGAGCGCCACAATTATTGCAGAATTTTCCCTCACCAGCTGGCTTACCACAGTTAGGGCATATTGTTTGTTTGCTTTCAATCTCTCCATTAAATACTGTTGTTTCTTGAGCTTTAGCTTCTATATCCTGTACAAGCTTTCTGCCTTTAGCTGCTGCAACTTCAACATTTACTCGAGGTGCGCAATCCACACATAAACCTTCCTGTTCATTCCAGTCATTATCACAAACCCAATTTTTACATTTAGGGCATCTGTGAAAATAACCTTTTGCCTCATTTTGAGCTATCATAAAAGCTTCTTCATGTTCTTTATGCCATGCTGGTGACATGCCTTCAAATTTCTGGCTTAAAATATCTGAGCCACGTTCAATATCAGAACCAATATTACCTTGTCCAAATAAAGAAGCACCTATTGATATTGCCTGCCCCAATCCTGAAAAAAGTTTCCCCCTTCCATGACTTTTTGAAGGTATGAATTTTGTCTTATAACCTTCATGGCATGAATCGCAAAAGAATGTAAATTGAAAACCCTCTTCAGTGCTATTGTCTTCATAATTATCAGAAAATGCTTGCATAACCATTCTTTAACCCTCCCTAAAAATAATATTGAATATATTTTTTAATATATTTTTATATTGTTTTTGACTTTTATTTTTATTATTTTTTTATCTTATTATTTATCTTATTATATTTATCTTACTATATTTATCTTATTACTCTTATTATTATTTTATCTTATTATTTATTCTTATCTTTTTATTATTTG
>JAMDEN010000017.1 GCA_023487035.1 Actinomycetota bacterium | reverse complement strand
TTTAGTGTTATTAAATTATTCTGAACTTCTTTTATCTAAGGATATCCGTATCATATATTCATTAAGGCAGCACTTTTTTTACACCAAGCATATCGGCAAGGTATGACAATTCTTCTTTGACATCTCCGTTTACTACTGCCCAGTGATGGCTTGTTCCATTCAGTGAATTTGATTTCAGAAAATCCGTCATTTTCGGGTCAATTTTTATGCAATAATGAGGATAGCCATCAAACCTGACTTCCCCTCCAAGAGATTCTCCGTTTAAAATAGTCATCTGGAAATTATCATTGGTACATATAAAGTTAAGAATTGTTACTCTTCCGGGCTTTCCAATAAATTCCATCCATACACCGCCAATATCTGAAGTTGCATCCATTAACTCGTAGTCAGGGGTGATGGTAACTTTGTCGTCACTCTGAGCAGCAAGATAATTTGAAGGTCCTGCATGACCCGTTCCGATAGTATTAGCTTCATAATCAAGATTGAAAATTTCAGTAAACATTACCGGGTTACCGGTAAGCCTTTGCAGCATAAACATACCCGTTGTGCCTCCCAGGTCTCCTTCGTTTCCAACAACAACATTTGACTTTGCAAGACTTTCAGGGTATAAACAAGGTCTTAGCCCCATTACTTCATGTAGCTCTGGAATTAAATCGCTGAGCGCAAGCCCACTTAATTTATGATCATTAATTATTTTTTCAAGTCCAAGACTTGCTTTGGCGGATTTGAATAAATTATCCTCGGTAATTCTTTTATCTATCTTAAATTTATTTTTTAATTCTTTAACATAATCATTAACTTTGTTATCTGATATTAGTTCAGATGCTTTTTTTAACTGAAGACAGGAAATATACTCAACAACTGGACCGATTTGTGAATAAAGCCTGAATTCATCAACATAAGTTACAATCATTTGAAAATTTCTGTAAGGAAGCAGCCCTATTTTTGCAGTTTTTAATTCTTTATATACCCTGGCAGCTTTAATTATTTTATTAATTTCAGAAACTGGTTGAACATCCAGACTGCTGCCAAAAACATAAAAAGGCTTAACACCCATTTTTACTATGACACCAAAACCTTCAAAAGTTCCTACAATACCCGAATTCTTAAACAATGTCATTATGTTACTTTTAGCAGGAGCATTTTTATATGGTGTATGACCCCAGATTATAGAAGGCTTTATTTTCATAAAATCTTTAAAGGCAATAAGGTATTCATCTTCTGACCAGACAGAAAAGCAGAAAACTGCTGCATCAACATTTTCAGCAAGCATCTTTTCACATGTATTCCATGCCTTTTCCATGGAAGTAACAACTGGGAAACTTATAACTTCATTATCTTTTGCAAGCTCATCTTTTACCTTACCAGTATCTTCGTTTAAAAACTTCAAAAACTCATTCGAACTCTCACCTCTGCCTAAAACAACTTCTTCAAACCATCTTGCTGCAAAAAATACCAGCCCTATTTTAGGTTTATTTTTCTCCATTTTCTTCCTTTAAAAAATTTATTATATTTATCTTAAATAATTAGCATATCTTAAAAATAGTAATTCAATTGGAATTATTTAAATTTAAAATTATTAAAATTTTTACTTTAATAATAATTTAAATTAATAGAGCGTTATTAATAAATAATTATCTATGCTTATTAAATATAATCACTTATTTATATTATTTCAAGCAAAATGAAGTGCTACTTATTAAATTTTATTTAATAAGTCCTAAAAATACTACAAGCGCAAATTAATTTTCTAATTTATGATTTTTAATATCTGTAGTTTTTGGTGGCGTTTGCTGTTTCTTTCAGGTTTTCAAGTGGGTAGATTCCGATTTTCCGATCATTTTTTAAGTTTTTTGCCAAATATATATTCTAGCTGCAATAAACATTAAAGCTTCAGATATTATCAGCAGCAAAGCAATCTGGGGAATATTTAAATAGTGATTCTAAATGGTCTCCAGAGACTTTTATTTCAGACTTAGGTTCTTCGCGCATAAGCATCAATCTAAATCCAAAAATGTTTTTATTGATTTTTTTATTTCTTCCTTAATTTCAACAGTTAAAATTTCACCGCATTTTTTTATAAGCCTGTTTTTGGATATTACTTTTATCTGATGAGACATTGATATTGAGTCTTTATTCAAACCTGTTTTATCCATAGGCAAAAATACTTCTATGGGATAAATTTTACGCCCCTCTTTCATAGAAGTAAGAGGTAAAACTCCTACTACAGATACACTATTGTTAATATCCTCAGAAGATATTACAATTACGGGTCTTATACCTGATTGTTCCGAATCTTTAACTGGATCAAGTCCTGCCCAAAATATTTTCCATTGATATTCAATCATATGTTCCATCTGTAAGTTTACCAATCTGTAATCATTTTAGCTGTTTCTTCATCTGAAGTTTTAAAACTATCCATTGAATCCTGGAGATCTTTTAAAAATAGAGGATCTTTGGATGCAGCTTCCATTTCCTGATGCAAACCTTTTACAAGATTATAGCTTTCCCTAGCAATTATTATTTCTTCATTTACATTAACAACAAAAATGGCAACTTTGGATTCAGCAAGTGAGATAATGCCTTCCCCTGATAAATTATTATTCTTAATTTTATCAATCTTGATACCGAAATAATCAAGCCCGTCAAGTATCGCTTCTCTTGTTATAGATGAATTTTCTCCGATACCGCCGCCAAAAACTATGGCGTCTATTCCGTCCATTGCTGCAACGTATGAGCCAATATATTTTTTTATTCTGTAGCAGTAGGAATCAAAAGCCCTGATGCAGTCCGGGTCGCCATTTAGGACACCTTTTTCTATATCCTTAAACTCACGGAATTTCCTTGAAAGCCCAAGAAGCCCTGATTTTTGATTTATTATTTCATCAATTTCCATTGGATTTAAATCCTCTTTATTCATAAGATATGTGATGATAGCTGGATCCATATCCCCGCTTCTTGTTGACATAAAAAGGCCTTCTGCAGGTGTAAAGCCCATAGAGGTATCAACAGTTTTTCCAAATTTGTAAGCTGTAATCGATGAGCCTCCCCCAAGCATTAATGCAACTATCTTTAACTCAGACAAATCTTTTTTTAATAGTTTTGAGACTCTGCCAACCATATAAGTGTAAGCTATACCGTGAAAACCATATTTTCTGATCCTGTACTTCTCATAATAGTCATAAGGTATGCCATATAAATAAGCTTTTGCCGGCATGTCTTTATGAAAAACATTGTCAAATACCGCTACATTTGCGGTGCCGTCAAATATCTCCATGCATATTTTAATTCCAATTAAATTGGGAGGATTATGAAGGGGGGCAAGCTCCAGGCAGTCTTCTATATAGCCTATCACCCTGTCATCTATGATGGCAGATGAAGAAATTCTGTCCCCTATATTTACTACCCTGTGGCCTATGGCAGATATCTCACTCTTATCTTTTATGGCGCCTGTCTGCGGTGAAGACAGCTTGTCAATAATTAAGTTCAGTCCTGCTTTGTGATTGGGGATATTATATGATTTATTTTTTTCAGAATATCTTTTGGTCCAAAAACTGACAAGTGAGCTGCTTCCGCCAATATTTTCTATTTTTCCATATGAGAGCACAACTTCATGAGGCATATCAAAAAGTTTAAACTTTATTGAGGTTGAGCCTGAGTTTATTACAAGTATTTTCATTATATTTTCATTATATTAATCTTATTAATAAAATAAAAAAATTATTATTTAGAGTGTAAATTATCTATTTATAAGTTTATAAAATTTTTAAGAATTTTTTCCCCGGCTGGAGTTAGAAAAGATTCTGGATGAAACTGAACGCCTTCAATATTGTATTTACTGTGCCTTATCCCCATTACAATTCCATCGTCTGTATGGGCGGTTATTTCAAAAGATGAAGGAACGGATTTCTTTTCTATTATAAGCGAATGATATCTTGCGGCTGTAAAAGGATTTTCAATATTTTTAAATATTGTTTTTCCGTCATGATAAATCAAAGAGGTTTTGCCATGAATAACTTTGCCTGAATTTATTATTCTGCCTCCGAAAACTTCACCAATGCACTGGTGCCCAAGGCATACTCCCAGAATGGGAATCTTTGTACAGAAATATCTGATTACATCATTTGAGATGCCAGCATCTACAGGCCTTCCGGGACCAGGAGAAATTATTATTTTCAAAGGAGAAAGCTCCTCAATGCCCTCAATACTTATCTTATCATTTCTGAAAACCTCGATATTTTTACCGAAATTTCCAATACATTGGGCTAAATTAAAAGTAAAGGAATCATAATTATCAATTATTAAAACATCCGGCTTTTGTTTTAGTGGCTGTTTTTTTATTTTTAAATTTTCCATTTAGATTTTTAATTTTTTTATTTTTAATAATAAATTGTATGATGCCAAATCTTGATAGTGCAAACCAATTATTATTCATAATTGATTAATTTTTTAATGTCAGATTTATTTCATAAACTAATTTTGAAACAATTTCAAGCCCCTTATTAAAATCCCCTGCTTGAAGCAAAATTGATAATATTTTGCTTCCCATAATCACAGCATCGCAATATTTTTTTACCTTGCTTACCTGTTCTGCTGTTGAAATTCCAAATCCAAGAGCCAGAGGAACTTTGGTTATTTCTTTAAGTCTTTTTAAAAATTCAATAACTTCGCTGTCAATATTATTTCTGACTCCTGTTACCCCTTTAACTGAAACACAATACAAAAATCCTTGAGTGAGGCTGCTTATTTTTTTAAGTCTTTCCGTGCTTGAGTTTAGTGAGGCAAGCAGTATGTTGTCCAGTGCGCTGTTTTGAAAATAATTTTTATAGTTATAAAATTCCTCCAGAGGTAAATCAGGTATAATAAGGCCATCTGCTCCTGCATTGGATGCATTGTTTAAAAAATTATCAATCCCGTACTTGTATACCGTATTAAAATAAGTAAGCAGGACAAGCGGTATGCTGCTTTTATCTCTGATTTTCTTAATAGAATTAAAAACAACATCGGTATTTACTCCGTTATCAAGAGCTATTTTTGAAGTAGATTGAATGACTGCACCATCAGCAAGTGGGTCTGAAAACGGGATTCCAATTTCAATGATATCGGCTCCGTTTTTTTCAAGAACCTGGGTTAATTTCATATAATTATTGATATCAGGAAAGCCGCAGGTAATAAAGGCTATAAATCCTTTCTGGTCCTTATTTTTGAGGTTTTCAAAAACTTTATTTATTTTACTTTTGGAGCCAGGAGTAACATTTTTATTTTCTTTATTATCGTTCAAAATATTTTTCCCTGTATTTTTATTTATATTATAACTCCTATTATCCTTCTGATTGTCTTTAATCATTTTTCTCCTTATTTATGTCTGGAAACTTTTTTATTTAACTAAAAACCTGGTTACTGATTCCATATCTTTATCCCCTCTGCCTGATAAATTTACAATTATCACCTTGTCTTTGGGTAAATCCGGGGCTATTTTCATTGCATATGCTACAGCATGAGAGCTTTCAAGTGCCGGGATAATTCCTTCCAGCTCCGATAAAGTTTTAAAGGCATCAACAGCCTCATCATCAAGAATATAATCATATTTTACTTTTCCCTTTTCCTTTAAATAAACATGTTCAGGTCCTACACCCG
>JAMDEN010000148.1 GCA_023487035.1 Actinomycetota bacterium | reverse complement strand
TGCCTGATATTGTAGGCATAAGTTACAGATTATCTCCTCAAAGTGCAGTAGGTGTATTTTCTGAATTAAAAGAAAAACTTAAAAAATATACTCAGGATAGCAAAAAAAATAAAATAAAATTTATTCTTGGAGCTACAAAGCCAGTAATTCAAGCTTTAGAAGATGGTGGTATTTTAAGCATTTTTGATAAAGTTTTTACCGGAGGAGAAAGTATTAACGAGATAAAATCCTGCCTTTTGCATGAAAAAACAAAAGCATCAGCATCATATTATGAGATTCCTCCACAAAATCTTATAGAAAGAATAAATTATAAGAAACCTTTTCCTCTTTTAAGACATCATTTTGGCAGACCTGATTTTAATGAAACAGTTAAAGGCATAAAAACTATTGCAGAAAGCAAACTAATTGACATTATTTCAATTGGTCCTGACCAAAATACTCAAGAATTTTTTTTCAGTCCCCAAAAAATGGACCCTAAACAAAATGGTGCTGGAGGTGTACCAATAAGAAGTGAGGAAGATTTCAGGAAATTATATAAAGCATCAAGAACTGGTAATTATCCCCTTCTTCGTTGTTATAGCGGGACAAATGAGATAATAAAATTTGCTGACGTCCTGGTCAGAAACATTAATAACGCCTGGTGTGCAATTCCATTATGCTGGTATAATGAGCTTGATAATAGAAGTGAAAGAACCCTTGAAAATTCAATTGCTGAAAACCAGTCGGTAATGGCATGGCATGCAAAAAGAAATATTCCAGTTGAAGTAAATGAATCACATCACTGGAGTTTAAGATATTCTTCTGATGCTGTTGCTGTAGCAGCAGCTTACCTTGCAGCATATAATGCAAAAAAAATAGGAGTTAAGAATTATATTTCTCAATACATGTTTAATACTCCTCCGGAAACATCTTTTACAATGGATCTTGCAAAAATGCTTGCTAAAATTGCGCTTATTGAATCTTTGCATGATGAAAACTTTATATCATGGAGACAAACCAGGACAGGCCTTTTTAGTATGTCAGGAGATTTTAACAAAAATAAAGGTCAGCTTGCATCATCTACCTTACTTCAAATGCAACTAAATCCTTCAATTGTTCATGTTGTGGCATATTGTGAATCAGAATATGCAGCCAAACCTGAAGACATTATAGAAAGTTCACAAATAGTAATAAAAGTTATTGAAAATTATCTTAATGGCTGCCCTGATATGAAACTTGATAAAAATGTAAAAAACAGAACAAAGCAGTTAGTAAATGATGCCAATCTTATAATAAATAAGATTAAGAAGCTTGATTTTGAAAATAAATTTGAAGACCCTCTTACTGCTCCTGAAATTATAGCAAAAGCAATCCGAATCGGTATTCTTGATGCTCCTCATCTTAAAGGAGTTAGTGCAGCTTGTGGAAAAACACTTACGATGTTTTTTAATGGTGCAAATTTTACTGTAGATAAAAACGGCAAACTTTTAAGTGAAGAGGAAAGATTAAAGCTAACATTAGGCTAATAACAGGATTATGTCAGATTATACGTCCCCGTGACAATTTTCGTCCCTGTAACATTATATGTGTTTATTTTTTTTATTATTAATATATTGATTGTATTTTTCTAAAAATTCCAGGTAAATTTCAGGATTATTTTTGATAAAATCCATTAATTTTATTAATTTTTCAAGAGTTTGCTTGCTTATATGATGCTCAATGCCGCATGCATCTTCTTCAGAGCTTGCATTATCAACTCCTAAAAATCCATTTAAAAACTCATAAATATAGCCATGCTTGTTGTAAATATTTTTAGCAATATCATTTCCTTCTTTTGAAAGCGAGAGATAACCATACTTTTCATGATTAACAAGACCTTTTTTCTCAAGTTTTGAAACAGCATCAACAACAGAAGGAGTTTTTACTTTTAAAAACTCGGCAAGTTCTTTAACCCTGACAACTTTTTTATCAATATTAATTATGAAAATAGCTTCAAGATAATCTTCAAGACTATGAGACAGGTTTTCACTTTCTTTATTTTTACTCTCTTTGTTTTTACCAGTTTTATATTCTTTTTTTATTAATTTTTTGACCATATTTTTCTGATAAGTTATTAATTTTTTTATTTTTTTATTAAATTTAAAAAATATAACTTTAAAATGTTTTTATTTTTTTGCTCTTATAATTTTTGTTTATATTAATCCTGTATAACTATATGCAAAGCAACATATATAAATCCTATGACTTATTATTAAATTAATAAATATTTATTTATTTTGCTTCTAACTTTATAAACAAATAATAAATTTGTTAAAGATAAATAATTATAAATAATTAAAAATTAAAACTTAAACTCTTATTATCAATTCTTAATTATCAATTTTTAGTTTGGCTTTCCTTATTTTTTTTCTCTATTGATTTAATTAAAGAACATGTTTCCCTGATTTTACATGAATCACAGGCATTTCCAAATGAGCATTTTCCTTTAAACTCCTGTCTTAAATATAAAACAGAAATAGCTAATGCGGATGCAACTATAATGATCACTATAATTATTTCAATAATTTTATACATAATTTATATAAATAATCTTCCTATCTGATATACAATTAATGAAACCACCCATGCCAGAGATAATGTAAATCCTATCTGAAAAATCATTTCTTTTGTACCTGCTTCCCTTTTAAAAACTGCAAGACTTGCTATACATGGAAAATATAATAACGAAAAAAGCATAAAATTATAACCGATTAAAGGATTGAACTGTTTAGCTATTGAATTTTTAAAATCTACAGGATTTTTTTCTGATTTAGTAATACTGAATAATGTCCCTAATGTTGACACAACCACTTCTTTCCCGGCAATTCCTGCCAAAGATGAAAGAGAAAGCCTCCAGTCAAAACCTAATGGTTTAAAAATTGGCTCAACAAAATGCCCTATTCTTCCCGCTGCTGAATATTCTATTTTTTCAACTGCCATTTCTTTTTGTATTTTTAAAACTTCACTATCATAAAAATCTTTAGATATTTTTGCAGACAAATAAGAATTATTAAGATTTTTTAATTGTAAATTATAATCCTCGGAATAATGATTTCCTATCATTGGAAATGTAAAAAGTACCCACATTAAAATTGAAAGAGCTAAAATTACTGTTCCGGCTTTCTTAATATATAGCCATGTTCTTTCCCACATGTGTATAAGAACACCTTTAATAGTAGGAACTCTATAAGGAGGCAATTCCATAACAAAAGGTTCTGCTTCACCTTTAAATCTTGTTGCTCTAAGCAGCTTTGCCATGGCAATTGCCATAATAATACCTATTAAATATATTGAAAAAATAACGTTTCCAGAATTTTTCGGAAAAAATACTGAAGCAAAAAGAATATAGATAGGAAGCCTTCCGCCGCAGCTCATAAATGTATTAATATGCATTGTTATTAATCTGTCACTTTTATTCTCAAGAGTTCTTCCACTCATGTAAGCTGGTATGGTGCATCCAAATCCTATAAGCAATGGGATAAAGGATTTTCCATGAAGTCCTATTTTATGCATAATCCTATCCATAATAAATGCAGCTCTTGCCATATATCCGCTATCTTCCAGTACTGCAATAAAAATAAAAAGAAGCATGATTTTTGGAGTAAAAACAAGAATTCCACCAACCCCTCCGATAATACCATCTATTAGTAAAGACTTTAGCAAACCTTCAGGAATTACTTTGGAAAGAAGATCAGTAAATTTATTTAAACCTGAACCAAGCCAGTTTACAGGATAATCTCCTAGTTTAAAAACAATCTGAAACATCACCCACATAATAAAAATAAAAATCGGAAGTCCTAAAACCTTATTTATTAATACTTGATCTATTCTGTCACTAATTGATATTTCATTATTTTTCTTTTCAATTATTGCTTCTTTTAACGCGCCATTTATAAAACCATATCTTGCCTCAGCAATTATTACTTCAGGAGAGTCACGCATTACATTTTTAATATGACTAAGAGAATTATTTAATAATTTTTGCAAATTATTATAAAAGTTTTCATCAGATACATTTTTTAAATATTTTAAAACTTCCTTATCCTGTTCCAGAAGTTTTATGGAAAGCCATCTGAAATTAAATTGTTTTAAAGAATCTGATTTTAGCTGAAGTAAATTTTCAAGTTTAATAATTTCGTTTTCTATTTCATCTCCATATTTAATTAAAACTTTTTTTTCTGTATATTTACGCTCATAAACTTTAATAGCCATATCAAGAAGTTTATCCATGCCTTCATTTTTATTTCCAATAGTTAAAACAATCGGGGCACCAAAAAGATGAGAAAGCAATTCTAAATTAATATTATCTACGTTTTTCTTTAAAATATCTGCCATATTAAATACAATAACCATTGGCACGCTTAATTCAATTAATTGTGTGGTAAGATAAAGATTTCTTGCAAGATTTGAAGAATCAACTACATTTACTAAAACTTCAGGTTTTTTATTAATTATATAATCTCTTGCTACAAGTTCTTCCATTGAATAAGCAGTTAATGTATAAGTACCGGGAAGATCAACAACATTAATAACATAATCTTTGTATTTTCTCCGTCCGGTCTTATGCTCTACTGTAACACCTGGGTAATTTCCAACATGTTGCCTGCTTCCAGTGATATTATTAAATATTGTAGTTTTACCTGAATTAGGGCTACCGGCAAGAGCTATAGTAAATTCTTTAATAATATTGTTTTTGTTGTTATTCGGCATTTTATTTTACTTCACTTATAAAAATTTTTGCGGCAGCTCCTCTACCAAGTGCAACTTTATTGCCTTTAACATATACAGTTATAGGACCTCTGCCATATTGATTAATTACTTCTATATATTCACCCGGTATAAATCCTAAGGATAAAAGACGCATATTAAAAAAACTACCACCAGTCATCTTCTCAATCCTGTATTTTTTATTTACCTGTGCATTTACCAGGGATATAAAATTAGTTTTTATCTGTTCCAAATTTAAATAATTTCCTTTTTTAAATTATTATTAATTTTTTATTTATTATTAATATCTACCTATATTATTAATATCTACCTTTTGCTTTAAAATTTTACTTCTATTTTACATTCCGGCTTTTTTAAAAAAATTAAAAAATTTATTTTTCATTTAATTTTTCATTTATATTATTTCTTTAATTAATTTAGTTTTGCTTTATAATGTTAAGCTAACCTAACATTATAAATATTTATTAAAAATGTCAATGATTTCAAGAAAAAATTTATAAAAACTTACAAGTAAATAATTTTTTAAAATATATTTTATTTTTATAAAAATTATTATATTATTATATTGTAATTATAGTTACAAATTAATTTTTGATTATACTTGTTATTTAGAAAAGCTATTTTATGAAAAAATTATAAAAAATAATGAAAATATTTTTAAAAAGAGGTGTCTTAAAATGAAGGTTTACTGCAATAGAGAAATATTATCAGCACTTAAAGATATAAAACTTCCTAAATCAAAATCAGAAATATTAAATATTGCAACAAGCCAGAAAGACATAAGTGAAGCTGCTATAATTACTTTAAATCAATTAGAAGACAAAGTTTATTTCTCTCTCGATGAAATATGCTCAAATATTAAAATCGTATGCAGTCTTGAATTAAGAAATGCTCTTAAAAAAATCAAATTTCCGGTAGTTAAAAGCGATATAATCAAATATTTAAAAGAAAAAAAATATCCTGAAATAATAATCGAAACAGCAGATGAATTACCTGAAGACATTACTTATAACAGCGTAAATGAAATTTGCGAATAAATATTTTTTAGATAATCATTTAATAATAAAAATTAGCTGTTGTATAAGTACTTATTGCTACATTTAAGTTATTATAGATTCGTAAATTCTATGCTGCTTTTATACGTCTTTTATTAATATTGAATATATTAATAAAACACAGTAACTTTTTTCATTATTCTTAATTATTAATTTTTTCTGATATACCTCTTAATTTTCTTAATATATTTTATAATCAATTCAAATTTTATTAAATTTAACATTAATAATTTTTTTTAAATGTAACATTTTTTAAAAACATTACGTTATTAAGTAATGAGATAAATAAAATTATCTTAAATTTTAAAAAATGTTAAAAAGGAGAATAAAAAATGTTAAAAAAAATTATATTAGGAATTGTTATTAGCGCAATTGTATTAACAACTTCCGCAGGATTCTTATATGCTTATCAAAAAGAATCAGGTATAAAACATAATTTTGGTTATAAAAATAATGCAATATCAAAAAATGCTGATGATAAAAGCAATAATATTAGCCAGAATTATACAGA
Organism: Actinomycetota bacterium; assembly: GCA_023487035.1. Classification (GTDB taxonomy): domain Bacteria; phylum Actinomycetota; class Humimicrobiia; order Humimicrobiales; family Humimicrobiaceae; genus JAMDDL01. The sequence goes on along the minus strand of JAMDEN010000148.1, from coordinate 19,006 downwards.
TAATCTTAATAATCAAAATTGTGAAAATTGCATTAATAATAATGAGTGCAATACCGATTGTTATCAATACAGGTTTTCTCAAACAACCCGTAATACTCAAAGATTACAAAATAATCAACTGAATAAACAAAATAATAGTGCTAATTGTTTTAATAATGAGAATAACAACTGTTATGAAAATCAAAATTGTTATGCTTATAGATATAATAATAAAACTCAAATTCAAAGCAATAATTGCAATGAGCTAAACCAACAAAACATGTTAAGAAACAGAATTAAAAATAATCAATAATATAATTAATACAAAAAGGAGTATAAATATAAATATGAATATAAATACTAATAAATGGAAACTTAAAACTAAATTTACCATAGATATATTTTTGATAATAACTTTTATATTTAATGTTATTACAGCTTTAATGCTGCTTTTTAATACTGGCGGAGGTGCTTACTGGAGATCATCAGGAATTATTAATTTATTAAATTTTAGCAACAGAAGCTCTTTAAGGTTAATTCATGACTGGACAGGTTTATTAATAATAGCATTAATTTTATTTCATTTAATATTAAACTGGAGAACTATTGTATGTTATTTTAAAAATTTATTAAGTAGCGCTGCTAAAGTTGCAAAAATTGAACAAACTTGTAAAAATATATGAAAAAACAAAAAATAATTTTTGCTTATATTCCAAATTTAATATTTTTTCCAGTAAGTAACTTTAGCTGATGGATGATAATGAACTGAATTTATATATAAAACTATTTAAAAAAAGTGGTGACAAAATTTATTTTGAAAAAATTTATCACCACTTTTTATCAAGCATTTACAGGTTTGTTTTCTTTCAGATATCAAATAAGCAGACAGCTGAAGATCTTACAAGTGAGGTTTTTATAAAAGTATATAATAACCTTAGAAATTCCAATTTAAATTCAGCTACTTTCAAATCCTGGTTATATAAGATAGCACAAAATACAATAACTGACTATTTCAGAAAAGAAAATAAAAACAAATACAATATATCTTTTGAACAATATACTGAAGCAGTAAATGAAGACGATTTAAGAGATAAAAATCTTATTAAAGAAGAAAAATTTTTAGAAAATGAATTTCAGTTTGAAAATGAAAAGCTTATAAATTTATTAAATAAATTACCGGATGAGCAAAAAAAAATTTTATTGCTAAAATATATTGAAGAATTAGATTACAAAACTATCAGTTCCATTTTAAATAAAAATCAATCAGCTTTAAGAACAATGAATTTCAGAACTTTAAAATATATAAAAGAAGAATTAAATAAATAAATGTTTAAAAGAAATACAACAAAATATAAAGAAAAAGTTATTAATAAATTCATAAACCTAATAGATAAAGGCTATGATGTCAAATATTGTTTTAAAAAATTCCCTGTTTTTAATTATTATAAAGATGATATTAATCTTTATCTAAATACTATAGATAGAATAAAGGGCTTTAAATCTATTGAACCATCGGATGAATATAAAAATACCTCCCTTGAAAAAATATATCAAAGCGCAAAGCAATATGATAAAAATCTTTTAATAAAAAATTCTAAATCATATAAACTTTCAAAATTTAAAAAACCTTTTTTAAAACCTGTTGTTATTTTTATTTCAGCATTTTTATTTCTTACATTTTCTTATACAGGCACAGTATTTGCTTCACAAAATAGCATTCCTGGTGATGTGCTTTATAATGTAAAAAAATCAGCTGAAAACATTCAATTAAGTTTTACACCTTATTCAAAACAAGGTTCACTGCATTTTAAATTTCTAAATAAAAGAATAAATGAAGCAAATACCATATTAAATAAAAATACTAATATTTCTGATGAAGAAATAAATAATTTATTTAATACTATTGATTATGAGTTTCAAAAATGCAATGAACATCATTATCTTAATAATCAGGATAATCAAAAAATAAGTAACGAAATTAACACAATAAAGATGCAGTACCAGAAAAGATATAGAAAACGTTATGGCCCAGGAAACAGCAATACCAGCCAAACTACAACAACATCATATAATCAATCTACAATAATTAATAATGATGAAATTAATAATACTAATATGGATGGTTCTTGTATGGATTTTAATGACTCAACTTATAATAGTACCAATAAGCAAACTGGCAATAATGATAGTAAACAAAATTCCAGTGAGCAAACTTCTATTTCCAGTAATAATGATAAAAACAATACTGGTAATGATAATTTATTAAATAACTCCACTGAAACCACTAATGGCTTGAATTATAAAGGTTTTAATTACAATAATGGCAGTTCTGAATAGTCAATTACAATAAAAATCTATTTATAATTAAAACTTACATTAATATAGCTTTTAATTATAATAAAAAAATTTAAATTCTTTGCATTTATATTTTATATTAATTTTTATATTAATTTATTAAACTTTTTAAGATTTCTCCACATTTTCTCCATATTTTTATTGTATTTTATTGTAATTAAAAAAATCATTATGACAATTTGGAAATTTTAGTGAGGAGAATATGAAGAAAAAAAACAGGATTAGTTTATTATCAATTATCATTACCGTATTTATAGTAGTAGTTTTATCTGCAAGCTTATCAGGTTGTCAGGCATTGGGAGGCAGATTCGGATTTGGAAGTACAAATACTACAAAAAATACATCCAGTGGAATAGAAACTGCAACTGTAAGAAGAGGCAGTATTATTCAATCAATATCTACTACAGGTACCATAGATTCTTCTGATACGCAAATCCTTTCTCCTAAGGTTTCAGGTGAAGTTTTACAATCTATTGACGTTGGCAAAGAAGTCAAAAAAGGCGATATTCTTTTAAAAGTAGATAACAGTGATTTGCAACTGACAGTTGCTCAAGCACAAATAAATGTGGAAAATGCTGAAAATTCATTAAAAGAAGCTAAGATAAGTTATCAGGCAGCATTAGATGCAAATCATGTGGCTATTCAACTGGCAAAGCTTCAAATTCAGTCAGCTCAAAATTCTGTTGAATCAGCTGCTAATAGTATTAACAATACTGAAAATAGCGGAAGTTCTTCAGTTAAAAATGCACAACTGGCAGTTAAAAAAGCACAGGATTCCTATAATTATTCTATAGCTCAAGCTCAAATTTCTTTAAACCAGGCAGCTGATAAATTAAATGCAAATGCAACTGATGAAAATAAATATTCATATCAAAGCGCATATCTATCACGTGATTCTGCAGTCGCAAGTGCAACTAATGCTCTTGATTCAGCAATTGCAGCGTTAAATCAGGCAGATGCACAAGCAAGAGCCGGCAATGAAGAAGCAAAAATTGCATACGAAAATGCTCTTATTAACCAATCTTCAACTTATTGGAATACTCTTTTAAGTCAGGAACAAGCACTGCAAAAAATTCAATCATCTGCAATAAGCCTTGATACTGCTCAAAAACAAGTGGAACTTGCAAAATTAAATCTTGAAGATGCATCTAAAAATCTAAATAATAATACTATTATTGCACCCTTTGACGGCGTAATTTTATCTTCAACATATAAAACCGGTCAGATTGCAAGCTCAGGTTCATCAGCAATTTCAATTGCAAGTAAAGATTTTATTATAACAACTTCTGTAAATGAAACTGATATGCCGAAAGTAGCTATTGGTAATAAAGCAACAGTGTCTTTTGATGCATATCCTGATCAGGAATTTGCCGGAGAAGTTATTTTTATTTCTTCAGCTCCAACAGTTACTAATAATATTACTTCATACGAAATGAAAGTTAAACTAGACAAAACAGATAAAGTTAAATTATTATATGGTTTATCAACAAATCTCACCATTATAACCGCAAGAGCAGATAATGTATTAATGGTTCCTATTCAGGCTGTTTATAAAGAAAATGGAAAAGAATACGTAGATGTATTAGTTGCTCCACCCAGCACTACACAATCAAATACCACCAGTACAACAAGAATAAAAAGAACTAATAATGCTACAAATAATACCGGCAATACCGGCACAAATAATTATAGCAATTTCACTAAAACAACTATTAATGCTAAGGATGTAACAGCCAGTTCCATTAAAAAAGTAGAAGTTACTACAGGAATAAGCAATTATAATTTTGTCGAAATAAAATCAGGCTTAAAAGAGGGAGATATAGTTATAACTTCTAATATAAAATTAACTAATCAGCAATGATGGAGAAATATTTATCAAATATTAATTTAATTAATTTTTTTATTTGCTTATCTAAAAAATTTATTATAAACAAAATATTAAAATAATTAATAAATATAATTAATAAATAAATTAAATATATTAATAAAAATTTACGGGAAATAAAATGGATAAAAAAATTATAGAAGTTAAAGACATAACAAAAATATATAAAATTGGAGATGTACAGGTTAGAGCTTTAAGGGGAATAAATTTAACAATTCATCAAGGCGAATATATATCAATAATGGGTCCATCAGGTTCAGGCAAATCTACTCTTATGAATATTCTGGGATGTCTTGATACTCCGACTTCAGGGACTTATTATCTTGAAGAAACAAATGTTGAAAAATTAAATGATAATAAGTTAGCTGAAATCAGAAACAAAAAAATAGGTTTTGTATTTCAAACCTTTAATCTTTTATCAAGAAGCAATATTATTAATAATGTTGAATTACCTTTAATTTATTCCTCTAAAAATAATACTAAAGATAGAAGATTAAGAATTATGGATTCTTTAAGAGCTGTTAACCTTACTGGTTGGGAAAAGCATAAACCAAGTGAACTATCAGGTGGACAAAGGCAAAGAGTTGCAATTGCAAGAGCTTTAATAAATGATCCTGCGATAATTCTGGCAGATGAACCAACTGGAAATCTTGATTCAGTAACAGGTGAAGAAATAATGGCAATATTTCAAAAATTAAATCAGGAAGGCAGGACTATTCTTATAGTTACACATGAACTTGATATAGCAATGCATACAAACAAAATAATATATGTTCGCGACGGATTGATCTTTAAAGAAGAAAAAGTTGAAAATCCTATAGATGCTTTTAAAAAACTGGCTGAAATGCCAAGACTTGAGGACAGGTTAAATTAAAAATCAGGAGAAAATAATATGAAAAGGTCATTAGAAAATATAAAAGTAGCTTTTCAGGCATTGTTTTTAAATAAATTAAGATCTTTTCTGACAATGCTTGGAATTATTATCGGGGTTGGAGCTGTAATAATTATAATGGCTATAGGTTCAGGTGCGCAAAGTTCAATTGTCTCAAATATCCAGAGTATGGGAACAAATCTTTTAACTATTGAACCTGGCAGAGATACTACTCGACCTGGTGGAGGTCCAGTAGAATTCAATAGAAATAGCACTCCAACTGTAAGAGGTGATTTATATTTATCAGATTACAAGGCATTAAAAAATGCGAGCACTTTAACTGGAGCAGCAGCTATAGTGCAAAGATCTTCTACAGTTACATATATGGGCGTAAGTGAATCTGTATCAATTTTAGGTGCAACTGATGATATTTTTAAAATTCGAAATTATAAAATAAGTAGCGGTAATTTCTTTAATGAAAGCAATGTATCAAATTCTTCAAATGTAGCTGTAATAGGACAGCAGATTATTGACGATTTTTTTGGAAGAATAGACCCGATAGGCGAGACAATAAAAATTGATAAGCAAAATTTTACAATAGTAGGAACCTTGCAATCCTTAGGTTCAAATGCAATGGGACAAAATCAGGATGCAATTATTATTATTCCAGTTACAACAGCACAAAATAAATTATATGGACTCTCGACTGTTAACAATATTATTGCACAAGTTAAAGATGAAAGTTTAATAGATCAGGCAACCAGCGAAATTACCAGTATTTTAAGACAGCAACATCATATATTGTCTGGAAAGCTAAATGATTTTGAAATAAGAAATCCATCCCAAATGCTTGAAACAATGAGTTCCGTAACTAATACTTTAGCTCTTATGCTTGCAGGAATAGCTGCTATTTCTTTGCTGGTAGGCGGAATAGGAATTATGAATATTATGCTTGTTTCCGTTACTGAAAGAACAAGAGAAATTGGTATCAGAAAAGCTATAGGCGCAAAAAATAAAGATATCTTAACCCAATTTTTAACTGAAAGTATTGTTTTAAGTATAACCGGAGGAATCCTGGGCATAATTTTTGCTGTAGTAATTTCTTTCATACTAAGTAAATTTGCGGGAATTAATACTGCCATAACTGCCACTCCTATCATATTAGCTCTTTCTTTTTCAACTTTAATTGGTTTAATATTTGGTATAGTTCCAGCAATGAGAGCTGCAAGATTAAATCCAATTGAGTCCTTAAGATATGAATAATATAATATAAATAAATATGAAAATTTTAATTATAGAAGATGAAAAATTAATAGCTGATATTTTAAAAAAGGGTCTTGAGTATCATAGATTCAGTGTTGATGTAGCATATGATGGTAAAATCGGATATGACTTAACTCAGCAATATGAGTATGATGTTATAATACTTGATTTAATGCTTCCTGATATTCCAGGCGAAGAAGTATGCAAGAGAATAAGGCAGGACCGGAACAATGCATATATTCTCATGCTTACGGCAAAGAAACAGGATGAAGATATTGTAAATGGTTTAAATTACGGAGCAGACGATTATCTTACCAAGCCATTTGAATTTTCTGTTCTTCTTGCAAGAATAAGAGCATTACTTAGAAGAAACTCACAAAGAAAAGAGAATATACTTGAAGCTTTTGACATTAAACTGTTTATTGATCAGGAAAAAGTAATGGCAGGTTCGAAAGAAATTGAGCTTACAAAAAAGGAATACATGATACTTGAATATCTTTTAAGAAATAAAGGTCAGCTTTTAAGCAGAAACCAGATACTTGAGCATGCCTGGGATAGGAATGTGGATATTTTTACTAATATTGTAAATACACATATCAAAAATCTTAGGAAAAAATTAGGAAAGAGTGGAAATATAATTGAAACTGTTTATGGTTCGGGTTACAGAATTAAAGAAAAAAATTAAGTTGAAACTAATAAAATTTAAATAAAATTTAAGACCAGGAAAACAAATAAATTTAATTTTAAGGATCTTAATATTTTAATGGCTAATACAATATTATCTTTTAAATATTTTCATTAAATAAGAATTATTAAACTTACCATTAAATATTAAGTTCAACGTTCTTAAATAAAAATTATAAAACAAAATAAAAATTACTAAACAAGAACAAGACTATAATGAAAATCAAGCTATCTTTTAATAAAAAAATAACATTAACATTTATCATTATTATAATTATTTCATTGATTTTATACGCTTCTCTTCTTGCGATGCTATTTAAAATTAATTTTCGAAATGAAAGATTTATACATGACTTAAGAAAAAATACCGGTTTAAATGAGAATACTATAAAAAATATTGAAGAATTTAATAAAAACTGGCCAAAAGAAAGAATGCTCCCCCCAATCCTGCCACCATTAATAATATTACGGTCTCCTGTAATGCTACGAATTACTATTGCTTTATCAGGAGGAGTGTTAATTATTATTTTAATTGCTGCCTCGGGAGGATTTTTATTTTTAAGAAGAACTTTACATCAGATAAATTATATAACAAAAAATGTTAAGGAAATTGATGAAAAAAAATTACATTTAAGACTTAATATTAAAGGTAAAGACGCAATTGCAAAAATGTCTCAAACTTTTGATAATATGCTTGATAAACTCGAAGCCTCTTTTGATAATCAAAAACATTTTATAGAAAATGCATCACATGAGTTAAATACACCTCTAACTATTATTAAAACAAATATAGATGTTTTAAGATTCAATAAAAATGCAACAAAAGAAGATTATGGGGAAGTTATTGATTTAATTGACAATGAAGTTAAAAAATTATCTGCAATTTCAAATAAACTGCTTAACCTATCTAACAGTGACCTGATTAATGATGATGATAACGGTCATAATAATGAAGGGTTGTAGTAGTCATATCTTAATTTTTAATGAATATAAAAATAATAATAAATCTCCATATTTTCTCCACTTTTTTGTTTTAATATATGAAAAAATAATTTATAAATTTAAATTTTTTTAATTTGAAAGGAAGAAATTTATGATGTTTAACACAGCTTTTTATGGAAATTTTTTTCCAGCAATATTTATATTAAGGCTAGCTTTTTCTGCAGCCTTTGTAATTTTTGCAATTTTAACAATAGTTTTTTGGGTAATTTTTGCAGCAAAAAAATATAAATGGGCTAAAATTACTGCAATTGTTGTATCTTCAATATCAGGTCTTATTTTTATATGCGGAATTGCTGGTACTGTTTTAACAGGCTTTATGGCTTTTAATAGAATGCCGCTCGGAAGGGATATGTTTCATCATTTTAATAATCTAAGAAATGGTATCAGACGTTATTAATTATGTGATTTTACTTTTTAGTCATGCTTTTTTACCTCCTCTTAACTTTTTGTAGCATACCTGTAGACAATGATTACCATAAAAAGCTCGAGTTTAATTATTAAACTCGAGCTTTTTATTTATTTAAGGTTTTTTAATAATATTAGATTTTTTATAATATTTATTTCATTTTTTGTAACTTTTTTAACATATTAAACGTCTCTAAAAATAATTCTATTATGTTTTAAACAATATTTTATTAAATTATTTAATTTGTTTCTGAAAGGAGGCTAAAGTGGACCATATCCCTGCTAAAGAATGGAAAGAAGATGCAGCAACATCAAAATTAAAATCAAAAATCGGAATTTGGATGTTTTTAGTTTATCTAGTAGTCTATGCTGTTTTTATTATTATTAACGTAGTTAATCCAGAAATTATGGGAATTGACATAGGAAAATTAAACCTCGCTATAGTTTTTGGTTTCGGGCTTATTTTATTGGCTCTCATCATGGCTCTTATTTACAATGCTTTATGCGGTTGGGTTGAAGAAAAAGCTTTAAAACTTGAAAAAATCCAGAAAAAAATACATGAGGAGGTTAAATAATGAAATATGTTCCATCATTTTGGGCAATATTAATATTTATTTCCATAATAATTCTTGTTCTTTATATATCATATTATTTTGCAAAAAAAGCCAGAACTTCTGAAGGTTATTTTGCTGCAGGTGGAAAAATCCATTGGTCCATAAATGGTATAGCATTTGCCGGGGATTATCTCTCGGCTGCCTCGTTTTTAGGAATTTGCGGAATGATAGCAGTATCGGGATACGATGGATTTTTATACTCCATTGGATATTTAGCAGGATGGATTGTGGCACTTTTTGTAGTTGCTGAACCTATAAAAAGATTAGGTAAATTTACTTTCACAGATGCTGTAGATGCAAAATTTAATAATAAAGGTATTAAGCTCATAGCAGCAATTAGCACCCTTATAGTTTCATTATTTTATCTTATTCCTCAAATGGTTGGAGCAGGCTCATTAATAATGCCTTTGCTTGGTTTGCCATACTGGTCAGGAGTTTTAATTGTTGGAACAATTGTTATTATTATAGTAGCAACTGCCGGAATGGCTTCTACGACTTATGTCCAATTCATAAAAGGAGCTTTACTCCTTGGATTTTCACTTGCTCTTGTAATTACAATGTTTTCAAGAGGTTTTTCTACAGCACCTGATCAGGGCGGAAATATACCTTATCATGATTTTAAAACTATTCAAATACAATCATCAGATAATAAAAAAATTGAATTAAAAGATAAAAGTTATAATGTAATAAAAAACTGGGAAATTTCAAATAGCAGTAAAACTTTGCAGTTTGTAGAATTATCTAAAGATAATATTAATAGTATATGGAAAGTAAATAATGAAAAAAATATTCTTGAGGAAACTTTATTTGTTACTGAATTATCCGATGGTAAAAAATTATACAATGGTGGTACTGTAGATGAAAAAAGGTTTTATCAGGTTGGTAATCTTTTAGATATTGAAGGAAAAACTCCAGCAAAAACAGGAACTCTTGATCCATTAAGCTTTTTTGGAATAATTAAAAACAGTAATGTTCTTCTATGGAATAAACAGGTTATTAAAGATTCCGGCAATACTATTACAGTTTATTATCAAAATCCCACTGCTGGTGCTGAAATATTAAAGCCTGGAAGAATTTATAAATTGGACACAGCTAAAGGTGCTACTTTAAATACCCGGCTTGATTTTATATCGTTAATGATAGCCTTATTTTTAGGTACTGCCGCTTTGCCTCACATTCTTATAAGATACTATACAGTTCCAAGTCCTATAGCTGCAAGAAAATCAACAATTGTTGCAATTGCAGGAATAGGGCTTTTTTACATCCTTACTTTATATATGGGTTTAGGTGCAATGACTGGAGGTGTAATTGATTTAACAAATGATAATATGTCTGCACCACTTTTAGCAAGGTCTTTTGGAATAATATTATTTTCAATAATATCTGCAATTGCTTTTGCAACAGTTCTTGGCACTGTAAGCGGTTTAATATGTGCATCATCAGGTGCAGTAGCTCATGATATCATGGACAGATTTATGGGAATTAAAATGACTGACAGAAAAAAAGTTTTGGCTGGTAAAATGGCAGCTATAGGTGTTGGTATAATTGCTATGATTCTTGGATTAATTTTTAAGAATATGAATGTTTCTTATCTTGTTGGATGGGCATTTTCTATTGCTGCTTCAGCAAACCTTCCAGCTATAATAATGATATTATTCTGGAAAAAAACAACTGCAAAAGGAATTATCGCATCAATAAGCATAGGATTAATATCGGCATTAACTTTAATTTTAATGTCTCAAAAAACATTTAATGAAGTTTATAATATTCCAAATGTAGTTGCTCCTATTCAAATTAATAATCCTGCTATTTTTTCAGTACCAATTAGTTTTATTGTATTAATTATTGTTTCTTTATTTACACAGGCAAAAAAAGTTGAAGTTTCTGAAAATTCTGTTTAAAAATAAAAGTCTTGAAATAAAAGAATTAAAGTAACTATAAAAATTATTACTAAATTATTACTAATTTAATAGTACTCTCTTTTTTGAAATAACATTAAAATAAGAGAGTACTTTATTTTGTAATTTTAATTTTTATAATTTTAATATTTTATTCAACAAAAAGAACCAGGCCCTTTAAATATTCCCCCTCAGGGTGAAAAATACTTATCGGATGATCAGGTGGCTGATGTAACTGATATAATATTTGTACATTTCTTTCTGCAATTGCTGCAGCCTGCATTACTGCAGCTTTAAAATTATCTTTTGAAACAATCTGAGAACAGGAAAACGTAAACAATATCCCTCGAGGGTTAAGATTTTCAAATGCTTTTTTATTTATTCTTATATAGCCTTTAAGCCCCTGATTTAATGCATTTATATGTTTTGCAAAAGCAGGAGGATCAAGAATAATAACATCATATTTTTCCTTCAGATTATCCAGAAAATTAAACAAATCATCTTCAAATGATAAATGACTGGTTGCTTCTACTTTATCTGAATTAAGATTTATATTTTTGTTTGTCAGTTCAATCGCTTTTTTGGAACTGTCAACACTATGAACAGTTGAAGCTCCCCCTTTTAATGCGTAAACTGAAAAACCGCCTGAATAGCAAAATGCATTTAAAACCTTCTTATCCATACAAAAATTTTTAAGAAGTAACCGATTCTCACGCTGGTCAATAAAAAAACCTGTTTTTTGTCCCTCAATAATATCAACTAAAAATTTATTCCCGTATTCATTTACTATTATTTCATCTGCCTGCCCAAAGATAAAAGAATCTTTTGTTTTTAATCGAGCTTTATACGGCAAAGTGCTTGAGCTTTTATCATAAATTGCTTTAATTTTAAAACCCGTTAGTTCTATTAAAATTTTTTTAAAAAGATCGAAATTTAAATACATTCCCATGGAATGTGCCTGAAAAACAAGAATTCCATTATAGTAATCAATTATCAGTCCTGGAAATCCATCCCCTTCAGCATTGATAAGACGAAAGACATTAAGATGCTCATTATTAAAAAGACCAAATTCTTTTCTTAAATTAAAAGCTTTAATAAATTTCTCTTTCCAGAATTTTTCATTTATTTCCTGCTTTTTAAAAGTAATTATCCTTACCGAAATAGAACTTGGCTGATAATGCCCTGTTGCAAGAAATTTATTATCACTGCTGTAGATATCCACTAAATCGCCTTCTTTTATATCGCCTGTTATTTCTTTTATTGCGCCTGAAAATACCCATGGATGAAAACGAAGTATTGATTTTTCCTTACCTGATTTTAATTTAATTTTTGCAATTATTTTTTGTGACATTTTTTAAATAATAAAATAATAAAACCTATAAAATATTTCTTAATGTTAGTAACTCAAATTGGATGCTTTACTTTTTTTTACTTCTTGACTTTAATTATATCAATTTAATAATTTTCCAAGCTTTTTAATATAATTTCAAATAATTTAAAGAAGATTTTAAAAATAGTTATAGCAAAAATGATTTTAGCAAAATAAAATAAAATTATTATTATTAAATAAAAATAAAATTATTTGTTTTAATTATAAAATATATTTTAATAAAATTATTTCCTAAGAGAATTAATAAATAATTTAAAAATTAGGGAGTTTAATACTAAAGATTTAATTGGCGTACTGGACCTTGGAACAACTTCTGTCATACTTAAAATGGCTTGATGCAGTTTCAAGATCAAGAGATTGAGCAATAAAATAGTTGCTTTTTTAATTTTTATATTTTTAAAAGTATTTCAAACATTTTTTATTGAAATTAAGATATAATTATTTTCATTATAGTTTTTATTTAATTGTGCTTTTTTTAAATATCAAAAAATAAATTTTTATATACAAACTGACTATGCTTAAAAAAACTAAAATTATTTGTACTATTGGTCCATCAAGTAAATCCCATAAAATACTTGAAAATTTAATTTCAGGAGGAATGGATGTTGCACGAATTAATACTTCACATAGTTCGCAGGTAGAAATTATTGAGTTAGTTAGCACTATCCGATCTATTGCTGAACGTAACAATAAAAATACTGCAATTTTACTTGATTTGCAGGGTCCGAAAATTAGGGTTGGGCAGCTTGATAAACCAGTAAAACTGAAAAATAAACAAAAAATTATATTTACTACAGAAGAAAATTTAAACAATTTTAAAAACATTTATGAAAGCAAAATCGATATTGAAAAAAATATTGATATTGTTACTGTCGATTATGAAAATTTTCTTAATGATATCAAAGAGGGAGCTACAATATTTTTAGATGATGGTTTGCTTGAATGCAAAGTTTTAAATATCAATAAAGATAACAAATATGCAGAAGCACTCGTAATAAGAGGCGGTACTTTAAAATCTCATAAAGGAATAAATCTTCCTGGAGTATCTGTCAGTATAGATTCTGTTACAAAAAAAGATTTGGAATTTTTAGAATTAGGTATAAATGAGAAAGTTGATTTTATTGCTCAATCTTTTGTCAGACAGGCAGGAGACGTAAAACAGATAAAAGATATAATTAGAAGCAAGAACAGTCATATTATGGTGATTGCGAAAATTGAAAAGCATGAAGCAGTTACAAATTTTAACAGCATATTAAAGCAGGCTGATGGTATTATGATTGCCAGAGGTGATTTAGGGGTTGAAATTAACCAGGAAGATATACCTTACATTCAAAAAGAAATAATTAAGAAAACAAACATTGCAGGTAAACCAGTTATAACAGCTACTCAAATGCTTGATTCCATGATAAGAAACCCCAGACCTACAAGAGCAGAGGTAAGTGATGTTGCCAATGCAATTCTTGATGGTTCTGACGCAGTTATGCTATCTGGAGAAACTGCTTCTGGCAAGTTCCCGTTAGAGGCTTTTGAGATGATGGTAAAAATTATAAACAAAACCGAAAGTACTCTTGATTATCAGGAAATTTTACAAAAAAAATTCGCAGAAAAACAAAACACTATAACTGAAGCAATAAGCTTTGCAGCATGCGAAATTGCAAACGAGTTAGGCTGCAAGGCTATAATAACATCTACACAATCAGGAAATACGGCAAGACAGATTTCAAAAAATAAACCAAAAAGCATAATTATAGGGACAAGTCCTCAAGATTGGGTAATAAAACAATTAATGTTAAGCTGGGGTGTAATTCCTGTAAAAACTAATTTTACCAATAATATAAATGAGCTGATTGAAGAAGCTGTAAATGTTACTAAGGAAAAAAATCTTATTAAAAAAGGAGATACTGTCGTTATAACAGGTGGGGTTATGATAAATGAACCCGGAAGTACTAATTTTATTAATGTTAAGGAAATCTAATCTAATTGATATAATACCTATTTAATATAATAATTATTCACATTATTCAACAGGAACTAATTAGTCCCTGTTGAATAATCAGACATAATGCATATTAAAATATGGAAAATATCAGATAAAAAAATTATATATGCTTTTGATCTAAGCTTTAAAGATATAAACAATAAATATTTCGGCTTTTCAGGAAGTCCCCGTATGTGTTTTTGATCATTCAGATTTGTTCTGTTCCATTCTTTTTAGCTGCATAAGTGTCATGCCTGATATCCAGACAAGATCTATTGGCAAACAGCCTCTTGTTGTATCATTAAATGGTATTGCAGCACCCTGTATGATTGATCCATAATAGCCTGCATTTGCAAGTCTATGAATGGCTTTTAAAGTTATATTTGCCGAATTAAGTTCAGGAAATATTAAAACATTTGCTTGTCCTGCAACTTCACTGTCAGGACTCTTTTTCTGTGCAACATCAGGAAATACAGCGGCATCAAACTGCAGCTCTCCGTCTATCTTTATTCGGGGATTTATTTTTTTTACCTTTTCTACAACTCTTTTTATCTGGTCTATCTTTTCACTTTCTGCACTTCCTTTAGTTGAATAGGACAGCATTGCAACTTTAGGTTCACCTTTAAAATAAGCTTTTGCTGTTTCGTAACTTAAAAGCGCTATATAAAGAAGTTGCTCTTCGTTTGGATCAGGTATTATTCCAACATCGGCTAAAAGAAACTGGCCATTTAATCCATAAGGACAATCAGGTATAATTTCAAGCACAGCAGCACTCAGGTATCTTTTTTTCTGTCCAGCCTGAATTATCTGAATCAGCGGTCTCATCATTGCTTCTGTTGAGCTGAGTGAGCCGCTTATCCCACAATGGGCATCACCTGCTTTTACCATAAGTGCAGCATAATAATTATTATTAAGTACCATTTCTTCTGCCTGTGGCTCAGTTATTTCTTTTTGCCTGCTTTTAAATAAATCAATAAGCAGGCTTTTGTAATCGTTAAACTTACCGGATTTAGAAGGTTCTATTATTTCAATGGTATCTGTATTTATAATTTGGGATTCTTTTATATTTCCAGCTATTACATTTTCTTTCCCGATTAAAGTAGTTTTACTGTTATTGAAATTTTTAAATATTTTTAATGCCTGGGTTAGTCTTAAATCCTCGCCATCGGGATAGACTATATTTCTATCATATCCTT
This sequence comes from Actinomycetota bacterium, assembly GCA_023487035.1. Lineage (GTDB taxonomy): Bacteria > Actinomycetota > Humimicrobiia > Humimicrobiales > Humimicrobiaceae > JAMDDL01. The sequence goes on along the minus strand of JAMDEN010000148.1, from coordinate 3,486 downwards.
TTATTGAAGATACAATATATTCTTCAAATTCATTTCTTATTATTTTATCCTGCAATTTATTCTCCTGATTGTAAATTCTGATAATAAATTATTTTAATTATTTTAAACTATGCTTTTTCTATATCATGAAATTATGTAAAATTAGATGTTTACTCTAATACTTTATTGCTTTATATAATTCTAAAATATTTTCAGGTGGAATATCTGTCTGTATATTATGAGAAGCACTTAAAACATATCCGCCATTTTTTCCTAATATTTCAACCGTTTTTTTAACAGCATTTTTAACATCATTTTTACTACCGGAAGGTAACAATTTTGTAGTATCAATTCCTCCCCAAAAAATTAATTTATCACCAAAATCATTTTTTAATTTAGATATATCCATATTTTTTGCAGAAACTTGAATCGGATTTAAAATTGTAACGCCGGCATCTATTAGATCATTAATTAAAGGATAAATTGCACCGCAAGAATGCAAAAAAACATTACTGCCAATTTCATTTCTTATAAAACTATACATTCTTTTATGAAAAGGTTTAATTAAATTCCTATATAAATCTGGTGAAATTTGAGGACTTTCCTGTGTTCCAAGATCATCCGCAAAATAAACAGCATCAATTGTTTTTCCAAATTTTCCTAATTTATAAAAAGCTTTTTTCATAACACCTATATAAAATTCTACAATAATATGCATGATTTCCTGGATTAATTTCGGGTTAAGAATCAAATCCATATACCAGTTTTCAAAACCTCTCATAAATTGACTGATATGAACAACAGAACCTCCAATTATAAGAATAGCGCCATAGTCTTTTTCATATAATTCTTTAGCTCTTTCAAATATACCATTATAAAAACCTTCATCATTACAATCCGGCCATTCAAAATCATTAATATTTCTAATGCTCAAGTCCTTGTTCTGAAAGGGAGAATTAACAATTTCATAATAACTGCCACTTTTTGGGATTTTTCTAAGAACTCCCCACATGTCTTGCCAACTTCCATCTTCAAAATCTGCATCAAGACTCTTATTGGGTTTCGATAAATAAATTCCTCTGACATCTACATCAAATTTCTGCAAAATTTCCTCTTCAGGCATTACTGATTGCTGCATTTTACTGGTAAAAAATATTTTTTCTATATCTAAACCTAAGTTTAAATATTTTCTTAAATTTATATAGGCATCATAATGCAATCCTGTAACAGGAGTTGATCCAAAATCTATAGGAACTCTGTCGGTGACTTTATGATTTAACGCTCCTATAAGCCTTTCTTTATGGTTCATATATCATTTCCATCATATTGTAAAATTAATCATAATATCCAAAAATTAAAAATATTTAACCTGATTTTATTGCATTATTTATAGCATTTATTTTATTAATACCATCATTCACATTCTCTACACTTAAAAAAATTCCTAATCCTCTCATCGAAAGATTGCGGTATATTATTTTTACTTCTTCTTCGATCAGCTCAGAACTAAAGTCAATATTTGTAAAATTGATCAATAATGACTTATTATGCTGTTGAATTAGTCTTAGACTTGGAATCAACTCTTCAATAGAAGGACCAATAGGTTCTCTATTTACTTCAATTATATCAAGATTAGGTAAAGCCAAAAGTTTATCAATTATAAAAAGTGAAATAGGATGAAGATGATAAAAAGTAGATCCAAAACTTTTACTAATTTTTAAATGTTCATTAAATATAAACATTTCATAAAATTTTGGTGATATCAATGCAACTGCATCATCCTGAAAATATTGACAAATTTTTGGAGACCATAATCCATAATAATCTACAAGATAACCGTTAAATTTAGAATTTAAAGCAATTTTATTAGCAATTTTAGCTACCTCTATAAAAATATTGGAATACAACTGACTTAATTTTTTTATTTTGTCAGGATTATCATAAAGCTCTAAAGGGAATCGTGTTTGTCCTAATGAGGCAGCCATCATATCAGCAGGACCTCTTAAAAGAGAAGAGGTTGACATCGGATAGTTAATATTTAAATATTCTAACAATATTGATTTAATTTCAACAAATTTATGAACCCACTTATTGTTTCTAAGATCAATATTCCAGGAAAAATTTTCCCATTCATGTATAAATGGTTTTGCATAAAAAGATTCTTTTCCTATATATATGGGACATCCTATAATAGCTTCCATCCATGGTATGTAATAAAAAGGAGCAGCTGGGTAAAATAAATCACCTCCAGCTTCTTCGTGCATTAAAATAAAATTATCAACATCTTTTATAAAATCTTCTATAATTATATCATCAGGGTTTAATTGTTTACCCTCATTCATATTTTTAGATATCTCTTTATAAAATCTCATATATTCTCTTCCTATAATACCAACACCAATTAAAGGTCTATCTACCATATCCCTGTTAAAAAATGCTCTATTTTTATATATAAGTTCTTTTATATTTCTTTTAATTTTTATCATAAAATTTTTTTTAAAACTTAAGACTAATAATAAAAACTTCCTAACAAAATAAATAATAAATAATTTATAAAAAGCTATGATAATGATTTAAAATAACTGTTTTTTATCTTATAAGTGAAAATCTTGGGGAAACATCAGGATTTACAACATTACTTGGCCATTTTCCTGATAAAACATCTATAACTTGCTTAATATATTTTTGTTTAACTTCAAACATAGACTCATCTGACATTGCAGCACAATGAGGTGTTAAAATAATATTTTCTAAATGAAAAAGAGGATTATCTATTTTTTCTTCAGTCTCGTCAAATGTATTTATTTTTTCAAATACATCTATACCTGCGCCACTTATCCAACCCTCTTTAAGAGCTTTAACTAGCATATCCTCATCTATCACAGCACCTCTTGAAGTATTTATTAAAATTGCACTTTTTTTCATAGACTTTAATTCATTCTCCCCTATAAGATGATAAGTTTCTTGATTAAGTGGGACGTGTAGTGATATAAAATCACAATTTTTAATTATAAATTCAAATGTTGTTGGCTCAACATTATGTCTTTTAATAATTGACCCATCAATATAAGCATCATAAGCATAAATTTTGAGACCAAAAGGTAAAGCTCTGATGGCAACAGCTCTTGCAGAATTACCAAATCCTATCAAGCCTAATATTTTACCATTTATTCTTTTCAAATGCTCGTTTACACGAGAACTCCACTTACAGTTCCTGGTATTTCTATCCATTTTAACAATATTTCTTGCACTTCCAATAATAAGTGCCATTGCATGCTCTGCCATCTCATTAAAGCAAAAATCAGGAACATTAGTAACAACTATACCTTTTTCTGTAGCAGCTTCGACATTTATATTATCAACTCCAACACCTTGGCGAGCAATTATTCTACATTTATTTAATTGATTTATTATATCTTCCTTTATTTTAGATGAGACAACTGAAAGAGCGTCACAATCTTTTGCTACTTTTATAATCTCGTCTGAAGTAGACCCTTCAATATAAAT
>JAMDEN010000025.1 GCA_023487035.1 Actinomycetota bacterium | reverse complement strand
GTGTTTGTCCTGTACACTTTTCCATAGAGCATATTCTCCTTAATTATGTTTTTTAAACAATAATATTTTAACGGAGGATATGCTCCTTTTCCATCTTTAAATCCACAACATTTAATTATATCTCATTAAGAACTGGTTTTATCTTGAAAATGACCTATTAGATCGGGAAGACTTAACGATCTATGAAAAAACTGTTTATATTGTTATTGCTAGATATGTTAACTGCGAAAACAAAGCATTCCCCAGTTATGAAACAATAGCAAAAAAAGGAAGCATGGCTAAGATTCAGGCTATGCGGGTAGTTAAGTCTCTAACCAAAAAAGGACTAATAAAAAAAGAATCAAGAATAAATAAAGACAATAAAGGTTATACTTCAAACCTATATACTTTATTAAACCCAAAACCTAAAAATAAAAATAATAATGATAAAAATGAGGTAGTATCTGTCAGATACCAGGGTGGTGTACCACAGATACCAGGGGTAGTATCTCCCAGATACCCTAATAATACCAATATTAAAAATACCAGTTTAAATAACGTTAATAGGACAAGGGATGTTTTGGAAAACCCTGGAAGTGAAAAAAATGAAGAAGAATTTGAAGACAAAGAAAATATTAACGATATTAAAAGGAAAATAAAAGAATCCCTTAAAGGGAGAGAAAAATATGGTCTTGTGGAATCTATAAAAAGTGTAGTTAATAAATATCCTGAATTAAAAAGATATAAGTTAAAAGAAAATGAGCAGCTGACAAAAGAAATAGCAGAGTTTCCGGAGGATGATCACAGCCTGGGAGCATTTAGAACTATAGCAGAAAAAATTCCAGAGCAGAAGATAAGAATATTTTTAAGTATAATAAAAGATACATACCTTACCGGAAGGATTAAAAAAAGCAGGGGTGCAATGTTTATAACACTTGCCAAAGACTATGCTAGAAAAAATAATATAAATCTCAATTTCAAGTAATCTTACATTGAAATATAAATTTTAACCAAAAAGGATAAATATGATATCATTATTAAAAAATGTTAACAAATTAGTAAACATACCAAAAAAGAGTAATTTTGTAATGGTTAATAGAAGACGGGATAAAGATTATATTAGAAAAGTCATAAGGATTAGCCAGGAATATATTATAATATGTGACTTTTTAGATTTTTACACTGGATATAAAAGGAAAAATAAATTTGAATTTTATAATGACTTATTTAATTATTCATTGAAAAAAATATCCAGTGATATTGGCTATAAATTTAAAGAAACTCCTGAATCAGTCTACGGAATTACTAGATCATTTTTTTTAGATAAAAAAACCTATGATCTGCTTCATTCAACATATGATAAGTCACAGCAATTATATAAAACACTATATGATGATTACCTATCACTTGGAAATTTTACTGAGTTAATATTATATATTTACACCACTGACAGTATCGAGAAAAAAATTCTTAATTTATTTAAATTTGATTTTGGCATAAAGAAAATAATTTAGTTTTTGCTTATAATAGAGATGCCTGGGTTGATGTATAATAAGCTATTGAACTTAGAAAAAGCCATATTTAGCTAAAAAATAAGGTCTGCAGGTAATAACCCTACAAATATTCCCAAATCTGGTATAATTACCCCTACAAATATTCCCAAAAATGAGATAATATGTAGTAAATGAAAATTTAGGGAGAAGAATATGAAGAGAACAATAATGGATGATCTTATAAAGTGGAAGTCGTCACCTGGTCGTAAGCCGTTAGTGCTTAAGGGTGCAAGGCAGGTAGGTAAAACATATATCTTGGAGAAATTTGGCCAGGAATATTTTAAAAAATACCATTATATTGATTTAAGAGAAAATAAAAATATTGGCAATATTTTTAAAGATACATATAATCCCCGAGAGATAATAAGGCAGCTGGAGTTTGTTTTAAGAATACAAATTAATATTACCAGTGATTTACTGATATTTGATGAAATACAGGATTGCAAAGGAGCTATTACTTCACTTAAATATTTTCAGAAGGATATGAGCGGCCTTGCATTGATTGCTGCAGGATCGCACCTTGGAATGACAAAAAATGAAGAGTCCTTTCCTGTTGGTAAAGTTAATTTCTTATATATGTTTCCCATGAATTTTGAGGAATTTTTACTTGCTGCGGATGAGCAGACATACAAGCAATATAAAAATTTCAATATAGATAATCCTTTTGTTTTGCCTGAAGTAATTCATAATAGGTTACTGGAAATGATGCGTTACTATTTTGTAACCGGAGGTCTTCCTGAAGTTGTAGGTAAGTTTGTAAGTTTAATTAAGGAAGATGAGAGGGAGGCTTTAAATGTAGTGCGGGAAAGGCAAAAAGAGCTTGTAGAGGGCTATAATGCTGATTTTTCTAAATATTCAGGTACAGTTAATGCAAATCACATACATAATGTGTTTGAATCCATTCCGGCCCAGCTTTCAAAAGCTTTTGATGAAGAAGTTCCTAAATATATTTTTAAAGGTGTCATTCCTAACCAGAAAGGATATGAAAGGATCTCGGGGCCACTCGGGTGGCTGGTAAAAGGCAGATTATGCATAAAAAGCTTAATTGCATCAAAAGCCGAACACCCTTTAAGAAGTTATTGTCAGGAAAATAAATTTAAGGCTTATCTATTTGATATGGGGATACTTAACTGCATGTTAAATACTCCTCCCGAGGCTATACTTGCTGAAAGTCTAGGTTCATATAAAGGATTTTTAGCTGAAAATTTTGTTGCTCAGGAATTATATTCTTATCTCAATACAGAACTCATCGCGTGGTCCGAGGGAAGATCTGAGATAGAATTTTTAATAAGTAAAAATGAACATATAATTCCAATAGAGGTAAAGTCTTCCAACCGATCAAGAAAGTCTAAAAGTTTGGATGTATTTGTAAGTAAATATAAACCTGAGAGGGCCTATAAATTAAGTAATCAAAATTTTGGAAAGCAGGAAAAAAAGAAGATTATTACTTTGCCGATTTATTTTTGTGGTAAATTAGTATAAATATCTTGATAAATGCTGGCAGAAAGAATTTTTTTAATGTTAAGCAGCAAAGTATGAATATATATGATACTATACTGCTATCACGATAAGGGAGCACACCTAAAGTTTTGCCCGAAGGTTATTCTCCCTCTTTTTTATTTTATACTCAAATTTTGATAACAGGAATTCAGAATATTCTATTGCTATAAGACATGCATTGAATCAGGATATTTTTTAAAATATACTTGTTACTGGCTACATTTATACAGAAAAGGATAAATTATATGAACAAACATCGACTTTTTAAAATTATAACCATTGATTACTAATTAAATGGTAAATACTTTATTAATTCAGCTAGATATTCTGAGCAGATTCATATTTATACCTGTGGTCCCTGAAGTAAGTTATTGTAAATTATAAATATATTTCCTTCTACCTGTTCTATTTGACATTTAATATGTGATAAAATACTATAGATATACTTTAAAATTAGTAGAAAAAGAAAAGCTTATTGATGATGTAGGATTAACTAAAATATTTAGCCCACATTCAAAAGAAAACTTTTTCATATGGTTTTAATGAGTTAACTGATGAAAATATTATTGATATAAGAGAAATTATATGGGAAATAAATTAAAAATGAGCCCTCTTTTACAGCGTATTTCTGTTGACCCTAATATCTGTTTTGGTAAGCCTTGTATTCGCGGAACTCGCATCTGGGTATCATTGATTCTTGACTTTCTAGCCAATGGTATGAGTGCTGAAGAGATATTGGAAGAGTATCCACAATTAACGAAAGAAAGCATACGTGCTGCAATTGCCTATGGTGCAGAGATGTCCCGTGAGAGATACGTTGAAATAGCTAAATAGAAATAAGTATAAAGATATGAAGTTTAAGCTTGATGAAAACTTTGGAACCAGGGCACAAGAACTTTTTCGCTCAGCCAGTCACGATGTACAAACAGTACTTGATCAAAGACTTCAGGGTTGCTCTGATAAGCATCTTTATGAAATTTGTTGCAAAGAACATCGATGTTTAGTGACTCTAGACTTAGATTTTGCAGATATAACAAGATTTCCTCCTTCTAATGGCAATGGAATTGTTGTAATTCGCTTGCCAATTAATCCCAGTATTAATTTGTTGAAGCAACTTATAAATCAGTTTCTAAAAACGCTGAAACAAATGCCAATTGATAAAAAATTGTGGATTGTAGAGGCAGATAGAATCAGGGTCCATGAATCAGATGTAGAGGAAATATAAAAATTTTTAAAGTATGTTATAATACCCCTAACTCAAAAGTTATCCGAATTATTTATCAACACATTATTCCTGTAAAATTATTTTAGATAAAAAGAGGTAGTAACGCCTGATATATTAGTTGATTTTGGAGCAGATGAATACACTTTCTCTGTATGAATTGCTAAAGTGTTAGGACACATGGCGATAAATGGGAGTAGAATTTTTTTAGGTAATGGTAGATTAGTATCTTTATGACACTCCTGTATTTTTATCAAAACTGTGTTTCGATTTTAATTCCCCAAGTTTTCTTTGAAGAGTTTCAATTTCCATTAAGATAGATTCACGTTTTTTCAATAGTGTTGCCTCTTCACTTTCAACAATGTCCCATTTTTTACGAAAGTCATCGTTATCGGCTTTATTCCATTGGATTATTTGATCTCGTAAATAGATTTATAGAAACTTACTTAAGTCCTTGACTTGAGATTTCAATTCTTTATCGATTTTATGAAAAGTTAAACCATACCTGGCAATAATCTTAAAACTAGCAGTACATGCTTTCGCAATATTCATCCCCGCTGCAAAGAGATAAGGAACAATTATACCTTTAGCACCAGAGAGACCTAATTGTAATTCTTTATTAGTGATAGAAATGTTAAATGATATGTTTCTGGTAGCTTTCATATTTTTGATTAAACTATTTAGATTTTTATGTTGACTAGCGGGGCTTCCATGTTTAATCATTGAAAAGAGGTGATATATGTCTTTTTCTGACTTCAACTCTTCCTCATTTTTATAAATCTCTCCGAGCTGTTTGCACATTTTCCAAGGTTTTCTCCATTCATTTTCATGCTTGATCCACTCAGCTTCTCTGTTGGCATCGAGAGCAATGTATTGTAAGTCAACTCTTAATTCCATGACATTTAAGAGCAATACTGCAATGTCTCGCGATCTCCCTTTAATTGCAAGTAATTGAATTGAAGTTATGCATTCTTGAATTCGATTCAATATGGCAACCACTATACCAATGTAACTTCAATTTGTTTGTTTTTATGTATGATATCAAGGATCAATGTTTTTGCAGTATTTTGTATATTCTGTAAATAATAAGAGAATGCATAGATACGAGAATCATTTACATTAGGAAACTCTATGAGTTTAATTTGTTTTTTCATTATCTTTTATTTCGAATATCCGGTTAAGTTATATATGTTAAGCCAATGTGGATCTTGCCACAGAAAGCTAAAATTAAGATTTGTTATGGTATCCGTATATATTCCAATTGATTGTTAAATGAGATATAATTAAATGTTGTGGATTTAAAGATGGAAAAGGAGCATATCCTCCGTTAAAATATTATTGTTTAAAAAACATAATTAAGGAGAATATGCTCTATGGAAAAGTGTACAGGACAAACAC
>JAMDEN010000144.1 GCA_023487035.1 Actinomycetota bacterium | reverse complement strand
GTAATGACACAGATTGGAAATGCATTTGCCTGCAGGACAAATTATGATTCAGTATTCAAAGTAGGATTTTTTAAAAATAAACTTTTATTCCTGGGTATACTTGGAGAAATAATTCTTATAAATGCACTAATCTATATTCCTGGATTAAATACATATTTTAATCATTACCCGCTTAATTGGCATAACTGGTTACTGGTAATAGCATTTATTCCAACAGTATTAATTTTTGAGGAATTAAGAAAATTAATTTTAAGACTGATGAAAAGCAACCAACAGTTGCAAGTAATAAAATCATAAAGACTTATGATACAAAATTATATTATAATGATTTCATAAACTTGTTTAATGAATAAATAACTAGAATAATCTAACGAGATGAAATTAATTTAAATTAAGACCTTAAATAAAATGAGGTGGTTAAATGGAAGTAGTTATAATGGGTTGTGGTAGAGTTGGTGCTCAATTGGCTAATCTTTTATCAATGGATGGCCATAAAGTAAGTATAATTGATATGGATACCAAATCTTTTAATAGACTTGGAAAAAGTTTTAAAGGTGAAAAAATTTTGGGGTTTGGTTTTGATAGAGAAGTCCTTGAAAAAGCTGGAATTGAACATGCTGATGCTTTTGCTTCAGTTACACAGGGTGATAATAGGAATATAATAGGTGCATTGGCTGCAAAAAGAGAATATAATGTCCCAATAGTTGTAGCAAGAATTTATGACCCAATAAGGGCGCTTGTCTATAATAAACTTGGTATAACAACAATTTCACCTACCAGTTGGGGTGCAAACAAGATCAAAGAACTAATTTGCCATTCAGATGTTTCGTCACAATTAAGCCTTGGAAATGGTGAAGTTGAAATTATAGAAGTAGAAGTAAAATCAAACCTTGTAGGTTATGCAAGCGATAAAATTAATGTACCAGGAGAAATTATGGTAGCATCAATAACAAGGCTGGGCAGAGCATTCGTACCTGTTGTTGGAACTATAATGAATGAAGGAGATCTGCTTCATATTGCTGTAGCTTCAACAGCTATTCCACAACTTAAAAGAATTCTTGGGGTTTAGGAGGGAAAATGAATATTTTAATAGTTGGCGCAGGCAAATTAGGAACTCATCTTGCAAAAGATATGTCAGATAGAGGGCATAAGGTAAAAATAATTGAAAAAAATGAAGAGGTTTGTAATAAATTTGAAAAAATGAGCAATGTGGAAATAATTTGTGGTGATGGTTGTGATCCGCTGGTTCTTGAAAGTGCGGGAATTAAGATAGCAGATGTAGTGGCCGGAGCAACTGGAGATGATGAAGATAATCTTGTTGTTGCTCAGTTAGCTAAATTGCAAACAAATAAGCCAAGGGTTGTGGCTATTATAAACCATCCAAGAAATGAGTGGCTTTTTAAAAAAAGTTGGGGAATAGATGCCGCAGAAAGCCCTACATCAATTATTTCAAAATTAATTGAAGAAGATATTGACAAGAAATAGACTGGGTTAAGTTTTTAGTATAAAAACTATATGAAGCTAATTTCTTTACTTTAATCATAAAATAGTTCTTTTAATTTAATTATTTCTTTTAAAAATTGGTTCGAAATTTTACACCTCTGGCCAGCATTTCAGATAATTTTCATTCACATATCTTATATAAAAAACCTTAAAATTGAAGAGATAGTTTTAAAAAGCTATTTTAGAAAATGAAGCCTTAGAAAATATAATATTATTATTAAAGTACCTAATACAAACCTATATATTGCAAATAAGCCAAAACCCCACTTTTTAAGGTAGCTCAATAAGAATTTAATGCTCAAAGCTCCAACAATTGCAGAAGTTAGAATAGCAATAATAAATGGAATTTTATCAATATTGACACTATTTAAGTCTTTAATATGGAATAGCGCAGCTGCAAGTATTATTGGCCCTGAGAGTAGGAAAGTGAATTTAGCAATGCTTTCTCTTGCTATACCCAAAAAACGACCTGTAGACATTGTTATGCCTGAGCGTGATATTCCTGGTACAATTGCAAGTGCTTGTGAAAAACCTATAACCAGGCTTTTTTTAAGTCCAATATTTTTTAGCTCAATTTTGTTTTTCCCTATTTTATCTGCTAGATATAAAACAACCCCAAAAACTATTAAAACAATTCCTATTAAAAGAGGGTTCCTAATTTTCTCCATATATTTATCAAGAAATAAACCTGCAAGTCCACCTGGGATAGTAGCAATCATAAAAAACCAGAAAAGCTTTCCATTATCAGATTTTGGTCGTGTAAAGCCTGCTCTAATTAAAACAACCCAATCCTTAATAAAAAATAATATTACTGCAAGAGCAGTTCCAATATGTAAAGCTATATCAAAAACAATCCCCGGATCTTTCCAGTCAAAAAACCATGGTATTAATGTTAAATGGGCTGTACTTGATATGGGAAGAAATTCAGTAATTCCCTGAACAATTCCATAAACTATTGATTGAATTATATTCATTATTTTTTTATTTTAAATTTTTGTTTTTTAAATATTCCATTTTTTGCGGAAAAATAACATTTTATATTATTTAGGATAAGATTAGAAAATAAAATAAAATTTTTTATTTTGAAAGGTTTGGATAAAGAAGTTTATTTATCAAATTTCTTAAATTTTATTAGTTCCTCTAAGTAGGGTCAAGAACTGGCGCGCCACTGAACTACTTCAGTACGTTTCCAGTTCCCGCCACGTCAAACCCAGCGTTCAGATTTCCCGAACTGGGCTTTCTTGTAAGTTTCTCCTAAAGGTTTATGCGACCTATTGGACTGGCAGCGCTTTTATGCATGTTAATACCTTATCCTGTAATCATTGTACAGTCCAAAGATATTATATAGCCATGCACTACTCCACCTGAAATTTTCATCTCCTTAAATCTTAAACTCCTTTATATTCTACTTCTTATCGCTTTTGCAATTTCAATTAAGTATTTATTATTATTTTTATTTCCAACTTCTTCCATTAAATCTAAAAAATAAACGCAGTTATCAAGTCTCTTACCATAATAATTTTGAGTTGTAAGTAATTGAATAATTTCTCCATGAAACTGCATCACCAATGAATCAATATAAATGGATAACTTAGGATAGATAATATTTTTTTCTAATTTGTTATTACTATAATAATTACCTATAGTGTTTAATAGGGAAATATTATCAAATAATATTCTTTCAAAATCCTGAATTCTTGCTTTTTTCTCTAACTCCAATTGTTCTAAATTTGTAATATTCAATTTTTACAGATAAAAATCAGTTCTACTTTCTTTTTCTTTTTTCTTAGAATTAATTAAATTATAAATACCAATGATTAAGGCTATTACTGTAGCGGCGCCACTAATAATATAATAACTAATCAATTTTCAGTTCCTTCCACATTTCATCATTTATAACTCTTAACATATTCAACTTATAATACTTGACTAATAAAATCTTTTTAATTCTTTTTTCTATATTTTATGTTTATTTTATTACTTTTTCCATTTTCTCCAACCTGTAATCTTTACTAGTAAGTTTTATACCTTTGCACATTTCATAAATTCTTGAAATTAATCGTTCAGATAATTTTTCTTTTAATTCCTGATCTGTCAAGTTTGTTGTAATAATTAATGATTTTAGATTTGAATAACGATAATCAATAATTTTATAAAATAGCTCATTAGCCCAATCAGTAGTTTTTTCCGTACCCAAGTCATCAATTATTAATAATTTACATCTTTCAAAATCATCCATTAATTCTTCTGTAGTGTCATCATCTTTATATTTTCTATCAAAACTATATTTAATTTTAGCAATCAAATCTACTGATGTTGTAAAAACTGGATGTATACTATTTTTATTTCTTTTTGTCATTCTTGCTAACCAATCAATCATCGCAGCTACAAGATGAGTTTTGCCAGAACCCACATTGCCGGTTATAAACAAACCTTTGCCTTGCTTTATATTTTCTTCAAAATTCTTAACATAATTTAAACATTCATTATAAGCCTTTGGATTCAATTCTTTTTTAAAGTTGCTGAAAGTCTTATCATAAAATCTTTTTCCAATACCTGCGTCTTTGATTTTATGAATTTCATCAATTAATGATTTACCTTGATTTTTTAATTCTTTTCTTTCATTAATTTTTTCAATGCAATCACATTGATATCTCCAAGCAATATATGGTTTTCCATAAAAATCAAAACATTCTTTACCTATTTTATCCATGCTACAATATTCACATTTATGAATAGAATTTTTCTTCGATAATTCTTCGTTCATCGTCGGTATAATCTCGTTCGTTTGTAAAATGCTTTTTAGGCTTTCCATGTTCATCACCTTTTATAATTTTTTCATTTAAATAGTCTTCAAACTTATTGCCAAATAAAGTCTTGGGTCTTAGGTATTTATCATATTCAGTGTTTTTCCATTGTGATGTTTTTATGTCTATTACCTTTTTAAAATCAGCTATGGTATAGCCATCACTTAACTTGGCTTTAATGTCCTTAATTGTGTTTTTATTATTAGATCTAAAATTTTTGTCAGACTTACTATTCAAATAACTAATTATTTCCCCTATTTGATTTATAAGTTCTTTGTTTTTTTCTTTTGTAAAAAAATCATTTACTGGATCAACTGGATTATATATATATTTATTATCTGTAATAGTTTTATCTGTAATAATATTATCTGTAGGTAATCTGCTGGGATTACTCTGGTAATCTTTAGAGATTACTTTAGTAATCTGTAGAGATGACTTTTTATTTTCTTGGTAATCTGTAGAGATTACTTTTTGTTTCCTGTCATTAATTGTTTTTATATCATTTTTTTGCAATGGTACCCATTTTACAAAATCTTCCTGGATCCCTAAAAGTTTACCTTCCTTTGTTATGATATTTTTTAATACAAGACTCTTAATTGCCCTGTAAACATTTTGCTTTTTTGTTATACCGGTATATTCCATTATTTGTTTATATGAAATCCAGTCTTTTTGTTTTTTATAGCTGAATGTTTTTCTCAATATCAACCAGAATATTTTATGCTCATATTCACTTAAAGGAATGACAATTAAGGCTTCCAGTAAATCACTTGGAATTTTTGTATAGTAATCTTCCATTCTATTAATTTCTGTATATATTAATTTATATGTTATGTAACATCGATTTGATGTTTCTAATTGCAGTTGTTAAATCAATAGCAATTACCTTTTCAGTACCATTGTAAAATCCAGGTAAGATGTTTTCGATTTTTTCTTTGCCTTCAAATATAAAGTAAACGTCCTTGCCTTTTTTATTAGTGGCCACCAATTTGAAACCCTTAGCTTTTAGAAAGCTTGCTATGTAGTAATCTTTTGTTGAGTACTGGTTAGAGTCTCTTTTTATTTCTTCTATAAGATCCAATTTTGTATTTCCTTTCATATATAATTTTGTAAATAAAAAAGCCCGGTATTTGACCGAGCTTTTATTGATTTTTATTTAATTTTAATCTTCAGTTATTGTACTAACTACACAAAATCATTTGAAAAAAATTCATTCTGTTATATAATGGCATTGTATAAATTAACCTGAATTTGTGCTTAAAATTCAGGATTAAACTAAGAAGTTTGTTGTATTTGTCCTCTATTGTGATTTTTCACCCCAAGTGTACCACTTTTAATTAATTTTTTTCACCCTCATTGTACCACTTAGGTGATGGTTTTTTCACCCTCATTGTACCACTCCATAAGTTATATAATGCTTCCTACAGCTAA
>JAMDEN010000007.1 GCA_023487035.1 Actinomycetota bacterium | reverse complement strand
TTTTTTCTAACTAATTAAATATTTTAACTTGGAGGTAGTGTTTTATCTACTAAGATCATATACTTTTATTTGTTTTTCAAAGAGCTATTTATCTTAATAGTTGTAAACAGATCTTTTAGATAGTGCAAATTATTTAACTTTATATCTATTTAAATAAACATTTATCAGTTATTTATCTGACTCTTTATCAGATATTTGTAATTAGCTATTTACTTATCCATCTTTTCATCAATATAATCTTTTAAGGCTTCCTGCCATGGACGCATATCTTTAATACCTATAGCTCTTAGATTTTCATTATCAAGAACAGAATAAGCAGGTCTTTTAGCCTTTGCTGCAAATTCTTCACTTGTTATAGGTGAAATATCAGGAGAAAGTCCGGCAAGCTTAAATATTTCAACTGCAAAATCATACCAGGAACACTGACCTGTGTTAGTCATATGATACAGTCCATATTTTCCTGTATGAATTAGCTCATATAATTTTTCTGTAAGATCCTTAGTGCTTGTTGGGGTTAAAATCTGATCATTTACAACTCTTATTTTCTCCCCCTTTTCTGCACGCTGAATCATTAAATCAACAAAATTGCTGCCCTTGCCAAAGCTACCTGCGTGCCCGTATAAGCCGCATGATCTAATTAAATAATATTTTTTAAGATTGTATTTTATAACATATTCCCCTGCAAGCTTTGAAATACCATAAAGACTTACAGGTGCCGGGCAATCATCTTCAGTATAAGGCTTAGCTCTTGATTTATCTGCGCCAAAAACAAAATCAGTGCTAAAATGCATAAGAGGAATATCAAGCTTAAGACAGATATCACATAAATTTTTCACACCCACTGCGTTAACTTTAAAAGCAGCCTCGCCCTCATCTTCACACAAATCAACCTTATGAAAAGCTGCAGTATTTATAACTAAATCAGGTTTGATTTTCAAAATAACAGGTTCACACTTATCAATATAGCACACATCAATTTCATCTTGTGTAAGCCCGATTACATCCTCGCCTTTTTCTTTAAAGTAACTCATAATGTCAGTTCCAAGCTGACCATTTGATCCAATTAATGCAATCCTCAATATTCCCTGACCCTTATACGTTTTTTATATTTAAATTATTTTACATTAAGTTTAAGAATTCTTCCAAGATTTACTTATTTTTAAAATATTTTAATATAGCAGAAACAATCCTTTCAGAGGCCCTGCCATCTCCATAAGGATTTTTTTCTGCAACCATTTTTTTATATTCTTCATCACTGTCAAGCAAAAGAGAAGCATTATTTATTATATTTTGTGTATCTGTTCCAGCCAGTTTTGATATTCCAAGCTTTAATGATTCTGCCCTTTCAGTAAATTTCCTTATAACCAGAACCGGTTTTTTTAAGGTTGGCGCCTCTTCCTGAACTCCTCCTGAATCAGTTATTATAAAATAAGATTTACTCATTAACCATAAAAAAGGCTCATAGCTTAAAGGTTTCACAAGCTTAATATTCTCAATATTTCCAAGTATTTCATTTACAGGACCACTAACATTAGGATTTAAATGCACGGGGTAAACAATATCAATATCTCTGTATTTTTGTGATAAAAATTTTAAAGCTTCACAAACATTTTTTATATCCTCTCCAAATGATTCCCTTCTATGCATAGTAACAAGAATTACTTTTCTATCACTTTTTATTAAACTTTCAAAATATTTTATATCTTCAGTTTTCTCGTTAGATTTCTCTTCAAAACTATATTTAGTCACTTCAGGTATATTTTCAGATTTATCTTCCAATTTATTATTAAGTTTTTGCTCAAATTCCTTTTCAGATTCCTGCGCTAAATCATTTTTAACAATATTTGTATTTTTATTTTTTGTATTTTTATTGTTAATCTTATCTATCCCCCAGTTAATAGCATCAACAACTGTATTTCCTGTTAAAAAAATAATATCTTTATCAATACCCTCATTAACAAGATTTTTATATGCTTCCTCAGTCGGTGCAAAGTGCAAATCAGCAATTCTTGAGACAAGCTGCCTGTTAATTTCCTCAGGAAACGGGCTGTATTTATTATAAGTTCTCAGTCCGGCTTCAATATGACCAACTTTAATTTTCTGATAAAACGCTATAAATGCAGTAAGAAATGCGGTTGTAGTATCGCCTTGAACAAGCACTATATCAGGACGTGTATTTTGAAAAACTTCCTCCATACTTCCAATTAATTTTGAGGAAAGCATGCTTAACGACTGATTTTGAGTCATAACATTAAGCTCAATATCAGGCTTTAATTCAAAAAAATCAATAACCTGACTTAGCATTTCCTTATGCTGACCTGTTGAGCAGACAATTAATTCAAACTTGTCAGTATTTTTTTGTATTTGCTTAATTACTGGTGCTACTTTAATCCCTTCAGGTCTTGTGCCAAAGGAAATCAGCACCTTAATTTTTTTATTCAAATATCACCCTTATTATCCCTATTACCAGTCGCGGTTGTAGCATTTTTTTTTATTCCTGATTTATATAATTGATTAAATTCTTCTTTAGATAAATACGGAAATCTTTTTCCAGGACCATATTTAAATAACTCATCCGCCATTAAATTCAATTCAAAAACTTTGTCTATTTTTTGCTGCACAGTCATATTGCGCAGGATTTCAATATATTTTTTATGTACCCTGTCTTCATTCATTATATTATATATAATTTTTTTAACTCTTGATTAATATAGTTTACTAAATTCTAAACCTCATTTACAATCTTTATTTCTTCAATTTTTTTAAAATCATTATCAAAAGTAAATACTTTATTAATATTATTTTTTATTGCATGGCTTGCAAGATAAGCATCATTAAAATTAATGTTTTTATCCTTATAATAATTCAATGCATTTACAATAATAGATCTATTTTCAATTATTATATTTTCCATATTTAATATGGAATGAATCTTTTCATAAATTTCATTTCTGTTTACTTTGTAAACTTTCTCAAGTACATAAACAGTTTCAGAAATAACTATATCACAAACAAATAACTGAGCTTCTTTTAATGATACTTTTATAAAAAACCTGTTTGCCTTTTCACTTTGCTCTTCAGGATGAGAAGTAAAAAATCTTATGAACATATTTGTATCAGCATATATAGTTTCTACCACTTATCTGCCTCTTGCGCTATATTTTGATGAGCTTTTTCCTCAATTTCCTTCCAGCTTAAATTTTTAACTTCATCTGGTACTTTTACAGAACCTTTTAACTCAAGAAAAGGTGTCATTTTTTCCATAATAATCATATTGTTTTTTTCACTAACCCTTAAAATATCTGATTCTTTTAATGATAATTTTCCCCTTATTTCCTTAGGTATTGTTACCTGCCCTTTCCTGGTAATTTTTGTTTTATTCATATATTTTCTCCTTACCTTATTATATCAGTAGTATTATAATATATAAGTAGTATTTTGTAAATAAAGTTGTATTATTTATTGTGTCACAAACCATTTTCAAATTTATGTTCCTGGAGTACTTTCCAGCAACATATCTGGCAAAATATCAACAGCATAAAGAGGAAGATTAGTCAGCCAATCTTCCTGTCTGTAATCTGACATTGAAATACGAATTGCATGTTTAGGCTTGAATTTCTGGCAGTAGATTTTTAAACTTTTTGCCTGCAAATTTTCTGCCGCTTTTACCTCAAGCGGAACAATATCCATTCCAATCTGGAATATAAAATCAATTTCAGCCGTTCCTTTTTCTGCAGACCAGTAATATGGAGTTATTTTCTTGCTGGTAATTAACTGTTGTAAAACGTATTGCTCGGTTAAAGCACCTTTAAACTCCTCGAACACTTTATTACCTTCAAGCAAAGATTTCAAATCAAGCCCACTCATAGCACTAAGCAAACCTACATCCAGAACAAATAACTTAAAAGCATTAAAATCCTGATAAGCTATCAGCGGCATGTCAGGTTTTGTCACTCTCCCTACTTTATACACCAAACCACAGTCTATCAACCACATCATTGCAAGCTCAAATTCTCTTGCTCTTGCACCTTGTCTGATAAGCCCGTATATAAATTTGCGATTCTCCCTTGCAAGTTGCGCTGGAATAGATTTCCATAGCATTCTTATTCGAGGCACTGCTTCATTTGGAGCATGCTTTGAAAAATCCTGTTCATATGCCATAAGTAATCTATTTTGTACCTCACGAACCCTGGTGTAGTCTTGTGTATCAATAAAGCTAACAATTGCCTCAGGCATACCCCCGATATAATAGTACTGTTTTAAAAGGTCAATATATTTCCCCTTAAAACTACGGACCAAGCTGAAATCCTTGCTCTTCAGAAGTTCTGCCAAATCTTTATTCCCAAGTGCGCTGCTAAACTCTAAAAAATCAAGAGGATATAAATCCAGAAAATCCACCTTGCCAACTGGAAAAGATGTATCAGGATGAAGCGCAATACCTAGAATTGATCCTGCGGCAATAATATAATATTCTGGTGCATTTTCATAAAAATATTTCAGTGAGGTCAATGCACGTGGCACCTCCTGAACCTCATCAAATATAATCAATGTATTCTCTGCATCAATTTTTACTTCTGATTCAATTTGTAATGCCGTTAAAATCCTTTTTACATCCAGGTTACCACTAAACAGATTTTCCATTCTTTCATTGCTATCAAAATTTATATATGCACATCTTTCGAATTGTGTTTTGCCAAACTCCTTCATTAACCATGTCTTCCCAACCTGTCTTGCCCCACGAATTATAAGAGGTTTTCTGTCTTTTAAATTTTTCCATCTGATCAAATCGTTTATCGCATTTCTAAACATGTAAACACCTCCAGGATTGTTATAACCATAATATAATATGGTTAATCACAAAAGTCAAATGACTTTATGTATTATAAACCCAATAATTCAAATTACTATTAGATTTATTGAAACGAATAATTGTCATGGGGACAGAATGTCAGTTACCAGACAATTTGACAATTTTATGATATTGTCTGGTAGTATGATAGCATAAAAAATAAATTTTGATTTTAATTAATAAAATACATGCAAATTAAATAAGCAAAGAGAAATATTAGAATAAAAAAAATTGCTTATCATTAAATAGATATTTATCAAATCATAAATCCCCGTTACATAACGTCTGCTAATGTCAAATTATACGTCCCCGTGACAACGTCCCTGTGACATTATTTCAGGACTTCTTTGTATACTTCGAGGGTTTGAAAAGCAGTGTTTTCCCAAGTAAATAAATTTGACCTTTCAACTCCTTTAGCTTGCAGTTCTTTTCTCAGTTTTTCATTTTCAAGCAGATTGATTGAAGCCCTGTATATTTCTTTCTCATTATAAGGATCTACCATAATAGCAGCATCTCCTGCAACTTCAGGGAGTGAAGAAACATTTGAAGTAAGAACCGGCACTCCTGATGCCATAGCTTCCAGAACTGGAAGCCCAAATCCTTCATAAATTGAAGGATACATAAAAAATTTCGCCCCGTTATAAATTACAGGAAGATCAGTTTCTTCAACAAAACCTAAAAATTTCACTTTTTCTTCAAGACCCTTTTCTTTTACAAGGCTATAAATTGCCTCATTTTTCCAACCTGCTCCACCTGCACATACAAGGAATAAATCATTATATTTATTATTATTGTTATAATCCTTATTATTAATGCTATCTTTATGATTTTTATTACCCTGATTACTTATATTATCATTACTATCTTTACTTATATAATTTTTATTACTTTTTACAATTTCCGCAAAAACCCTTATTATCCGCTCAAAATTTTTTCTTGGCTCAATAGATGCAACTGTTAAAATATAATCAAAGCCAATCAAACCATGTTTAGCTAAAACCATCTCCTTTTTTTCCTCCGAAATAGGATCGCTGAAAATATGGTCAACACCAA
>JAMDEN010000145.1 GCA_023487035.1 Actinomycetota bacterium | reverse complement strand
TTAAAAAAACCACAGGAGAAATACTTCGCCAGCTTAGAAATTCAAAAAAAGCACCAGGACAAAACAGAATTTATACTGCAGGAGAAAAGGAATATCTTGCTTGGCTTGAAAGAAAGGATAAAGGAGTACCTTTAAATGAAGCTATGCAAAAAATTATAAAAGAGACAAGAGATGAGTATAAGTTGTGGCAATATAAGTTCGGTTTTGAAGAATAATTTTTTTGATAATTAATTTTAATTTTTAAATTATTAAAAATTAGGATTCAATAAGTATTTCCCTACTATAAATAAATTAGAATATTTTTTTATTTATAATAAAACATAGTTTTTTTATAAAATTTAATATTATTCTTATTTATTTTCAGCTTATTTTATCTTATTTTTGGTGTAAATAAATCTTTAATTGTTTTTTCTTTTCTGAATTTAAAATTAGTTGACATTTTTAAAGATCTGTTAATTTGTTTAGGAATCATTACTAATATTAACAGGATTATCATTAATAAATAAATAACAGAGCCTATATAAAAATATAAAAATACACCCGGGAAAATTATTCCCATTGTTACAGACCAGATCATATTTTTTGCCCATAAAAGACCAAGAAGCATTCCAATAGCTATAAAAAAAAGATTATATGGGTTAAGTGCAATTAAAAATCCAAAAAATGATGCTAAACCTTTGCCTCCACCAAATTTTAAATATGGAGAATAATTATGGCCAGCAACAACTGCAACCCCCGATAACATTGCAATTAATTGATTATGAGTGGCACCGAAAAACAAAAAATTACCTGGATTTAAAAATTTATAAACAAAAAAATAAATCAGATATCCTTTACCAAAATCTAAAAGGGTTCCAAGAATACCCCATGTTTTAGAAACATTAAAAATTAAATTCCAGCCTCCAGGATTTCTGTCCCCGATTTCTGTTAGTTTTTTACCGCTAACAACTATCCCAATTATATAACTAAAAGGAATTGCCCCTATTAAATACGAACAAATAATTATGATTAAATCTTCAAATAGTATCATTATTTTTCTCCAGAATTACTATAATTATAAAAAATAATAATTTAATTAAAATTAATTTATTCCATAAAAGATATTTGTAGAATTTCTTATGTTTATATTTGTTTCTTAAATAAAAATTTTTTCAAATATAAATATATAATATTTTTATCAAATTTAAAAATATTTTAAAAAATTTAAATTGAATTATTTACAAAATTAAAAAAATTTATTATCATATTAATAAATTATTATATTCTAATATTCTATTAGTATTTTATTTATAAAAATAGAATTTCAGAATTATAAAATTATAAAAAATAAAAAACATAGGATTATTAAATGAACGAAAAAGAAATAAAAAAATTATCAAAATTTTTTAAAGCTTTAGCTCATCCAGTTAGGCTTATGATTATTAAAGAATTATTGGATAAAAAAAGATGTGTTGGAGATATTGAGCAAAAACTTGAGTTAAGACAATCAAATATTTCTCAACATCTTATTATATTAAAATCTGCAGACATTGTGGATTATAAACAAGATGGGAACAAAAAATGTTATTATTTAATCAATCCAGACCTAATTCAAAAAATACTTGAAATTTTACAAAAGGAGGATAAATAAAAAATGATAGAAGAAATTCTAGATAATAAATATTTTAACCGATTATTAAAAGAAAATAATGATATAATTATATTCTTTTATTCAGACATTTCAGAAAAAAGTAAAAAAGCACTGGAAATCTTAAATTTAATAAAAAAAGAAAATCCTAAGATTCCTTTATTTAGAATTAATGTATCTATGGTAAAAGAAATTCATTCAAAGTTTGGGATTAACATGGTTCCAGCAATAGCTATTTTTAAAGAGGGAAAATTATTAAATATAATTTACGGTCTATATGATAAGCATTATTATGAAATACTTTTAAATAATAATATTTATCATGAAGAAGTTACAAGTGCATCAAATAAATTAGAAAATGAAACAAAAAAACAAAAAAAAGTAGTTGTTTATACTTCTCCAACTTGTTCTTGGTGTTCAGCGTTAAAATCTTATTTTAGAAAAAACAATATAAAATTTACTGAAATAGATGTAACAAAAAATGAAAGAGCAGGTCAAGAAATAATGAGAAAAAGCGGACAGATGGGGGTACCTCAAACAGAAATTGATGGCAGAATTATAGTTGGTTTTGATAAGGCAAAAATTGATGCTATTTTAGGAATAAAAAGTAAATAATTAATAAAATAAATTAATTTGAAGATTTAATATAAAATAAAAGAAATAAAATAATAATAAATTAAAGTTAAGTTTTAAATAGATCAAATAAAATTATAAATTTAAAAATAATTTAAATATTTTTTTAAAAATTTTAAGAAAGAAAGGATGAGAAGTATGAAAAAAATTCAACCAGTTAATAATAATGTATTAATAAAGTTAGATGAGTCAAAAGAAGAAAAAACATCTGGAGGCATTGTTTTGCCAGATAGTGCAAAAACAAAATCAAATGAAGGTGTAATTATTGCAATAGCTGCGGGCGCATCTGAAGAAATATCTATAGGAGATCGTGTAATTTATAAAGAATATTCAGGAACTGAAATTAAATTTGAAGGAGAAAAATATATATTAATTCCTGCAGCAGATATTTATGCAAAATATATCGAGGGAGATTCAATATAACAAAAATATAATTAAAAATTAATTATAATAATTATAATATAATAAATTATGCCTCTAAATTTTTTAAAATTATATTATAAAATTTATTATAAATATAAATTAATAAAATCATATTTGAATATAAGAGGTGAGCTTATATAAAAATATAAAAATATAAAAAAATCTTGATTATTTACGCATAAATAATTATATATATAAATTAAATATTATTAATTTTATAGTAATTAAATATTAAATTATTAATATATATTTATCATGGAGGCTAAAATGGCTAATTCATTAAGTCTAAAGGAAAAATCAATCAGCAGTATTCTTCTTATTACTTCAAAGTTTGTCACTAGTCGATCATTAACTGGAATTAGAAGAATAGTAAGCCTCCTTGAATTAATAGCACTTCAAAAAGATAAAAATTTTTACAGAAGAATTAAATCAACTTTAAATGAAGAAAATCCTCAATTTCAGCTTTATAAAAGAATACTTGTTGAATCAAATGAAAATTTTAAAGATAAAATCATTCGCAATCTTTTAATAAAAGGTGCAGTTTTAGACCAAAAAAAGAGGGAGCAAGAAAAAAGAAATGGTCTTGAGGTACCTGCAAGTATTTTAATCAGTCCTACTATGAGGTGCAATTTATCTTGTACCGGGTGTTATGCTTCAAGTTACAGCAAAAAAGATGATCTGGAATTAGAGGTAATAGATAGAATAATAAATGAAGCTAAAGATATGGGTGTTGCATTCTTTACTATTCTGGGAGGAGAGCCTTTTATAAGAGAAGATATGTTTTCCATTTATGAGAAGCATAACGATGTATTTTTCCATGTTTATACTAACGGCACACTCTTAAATGAAGAAACTGTTAAAAAGATTGTCAGTCTTGGGAATGTAATGCCTGAAATAAGTATCGAAGGATTTGAGTATGAAACAGATAACAGGCGCGGGAAACATGTTTATGATAAGGTACTAAATGCAATGAAGCTTCTTAAAGAAAACAGACTACCTTTTGGATATTCAGTTACAGTAACAAAAAATAATATAGATATAATAACTAGCGATAAATTTATAGATATGATGATTGATAATGGTGCTATTATAGGCTGGTATTTCTTGTATATGCCAATTGGCAGGAATGTAGATCTCTCACTAATGCCAACCCCGGAACAAAGATTGTATCTTAAGGAAAGAAGAAGTTATATAAGAGAAAATAAACCTTTATTCATAATTGATTTCTGGAATGATGCACCTTATGTTGGAGGATGTATTGCAGCAAAACGATACCTTCATATAAATCACAAAGGTGACGTTGAACCTTGTATATTTACGCATATTGCTCAAGTAAATATAAAAAATACATCTCTTAGAGATGCAATTAAATGTGAATTTTTCGAGGAAATAAGAAAAAGACAGCCATTCTCAGAAAATTATTATCTTCCTTGTATGTTAATAGATCATCCTGAAGTTTCAAGATGGATGTATGAAAATTTAAATGTTTACCCAACTCATCCTGGTGCAGAATGCATGTTTACAGATTTAAGAAATGAGCTAAATGATTATTCTAATAAAGTAGAAAATTTATATCAAGATGTTTGGGAAAAAGAAAAACCAAACTTTAAAATTCAAATTGCTCAAAATGAAAAAAGTAAAGAGAAAATAAATGAAAAAGAAAAAGTAGGCTCTATTTCTTAATATATTCTTAATATAATTAAAATTAAGTATGATTATGGTTTTTATATAGTTTTTTAAATTAAATTTTATATTTAATAACAGATATTAAAATAGATGTTATTTTTATTAAAAATCATCATCTTCAAAAAATGTAACATTTAGTCCACCTATTCCAAGATGAGATCCAACAACTATTCCAATTTTTGTTCTTATGATTTGCGATGGTTTAAATCTCTTGTTAATTTCATCCTGCATAGAATCCGCATCATCTTTTGAAAAAACATCTCCAATTGAAACAACAAGCTTACCTTGCCCTTTAATTAAATCCTCCATTGAATTTAATACTTCTTTTTTTGCTAATTCCCATTTTCTAGTATTTTTAAATAATGATACCTCTCCATCTTTTAATGTAAGTATTGGTTTTATTTCGAGAAAGTTTGCAAATTTTCCTTGAATCTTGTTAATTCTGCCGCCTTTTATTAAATTATCAAGTGATTTTGGTAAAAAAAATGCGTTAATTTTATTTCTAAAATTAATTATTTCATTAATGATATCTTCTTTCTTAGCATTATCTTTTGCCATTTTTGCAGCTTTTAATGCCATAAAGCCGCAAGACATATGAACAACTTCAGAATCAATAACATTAACTTCATCATCTTCAAACTGTTTTGCAGCAAGATCAGCAGAATTTAAAGTACCAGAAAGTTTGCGGGAAATATGTATAGATATAATTTCTTTCCCCTCTTTAATTAAAGAACCATAAACTTTCATAAAATTACCAGGTGTTGGTTGCGATGCTTTAGGCATTTCTGTTGAGGACTGCATCATTTTATAAAATTCTTCTGGTTTAATATTAATACCATCATCAATATATGTTTTACTGCCAAATACTACGGATAAAGGTATGACATGAAGATCGTAATTTTGATAAGTATAATGAGGCAAATCAGAAGTACTGTCGGTAATAATGCTTATTCTAGTCATTATTATCCCTTTCCTTTTAATTTTTTAAAACAATCTTAATTAAATTATTAAAAATAAATTAACAGAACTAAATTATAAGAAATATATAAAATAAGTTACCATTTATTTCATATATTTTCATCAAAAAAACTAATAAAATTTTTTAACTACTACAATAATATCAAAGTATCAAAAATATCTTTATTTTATTTTAATATAAATCATTTTTTATATTTATGATAATATTACAAAATTAAGATTAATTTTATTAAAGTAGAGAGAGAGAAAGTATATGGAAAAACGAGAATTTATTGACTTAATTAAGGGCGAGCTGGAAATGATTAATTCAGGAGAACATGCAGATTGTACTTGCCCGGTAATAAAATGCAAATGGCATGGTAATTGTTATGAATGTGTGATGATGCATAGAGTCCATCAGAAACATCTTCCTAATTGTTTAAAGCCAATATTAGATAAAAAAGTAATGGAGCTTGCCAAAACTCTTGAGATGCACCTTGTTTCAGATGAAGAAATTCCTGATGAATATTGGGATAGTGTTAATTATCTTTTCGATAGTAAAAATGATAATAAATAAATATTTCTTGTAATTTTTTTATTATAAATTACAAATAATTATGAATATAAATTAATAACTTTCTAAAC
>JAMDEN010000081.1 GCA_023487035.1 Actinomycetota bacterium | reverse complement strand
TTCCACAATTCATACATTTATTATTGTTTGAAATTATAATTAAAAAATTTTTAATATTAATTTTTATTGTAATATTTATTTTTAGTATTGATATTTAATATTATATATTTTATAATATGTTATTAATTAAATAAATAAAATTTTAAGATTAGAAATAGAAAATTTTTATTTTAATTATTTAAATTAATTTCATAAAAATAAATATTTTAAACAAAATATTATTATAAAAAAATTAATAGCTTATCAGGCAAAGGAAATAAAATGTATAAATGTATGAATTGTGGAAATACTGAAAAATTTATAGGTCATGCAGAAGAAAAAGGCAATGTATTAATTTATAAAAATGAATCTGATAATTTTACAGAACCTTACAGCTGGGTATATATGGTATCAGAAAAAAATTGGGACTCAAAACTGACTATAGACAAATGTTTTTACTGTCAATCAAAAAACATAGTTAAATTATAAAAATTATAATAATTATTAATAATTTTATAGTTACAGAAGTTACCTTAATAAAGTTTCTAAAAATTATTTTATTAATTATTTTCCTTTTTGCATTTTTCAGCAACCAGACAGCTTGCTCTAAATAATGATTCAAAAGTGCCAGCATCAGTCCACCAACCTTTAAGAATAGAATAACTCATGCATCCTCTTTTGATATATTCATTATTAACATCTGTTATTTCAAGTTCTCCCCTGCTTGATGGTTTAAGATGTTTTGCAATCTCAAATACTTCATTATCATACATATAAAGTCCACAAACTGCCAGATTTGATTTAGGATTTTCAGGTTTTTCTTCAATTGAAACCAATTTACCATCTTCTATTACAGCAACCCCAAATCTTTCAGGATCAGGGACTTCTTTTAAAAATACTTTTGCTCCGTAAGGCTGTTTTTTAAAATCATCAACATGTTCTTTAACATTGTCTTCAACTATATTATCACCTAAAATAACAAATACTTTTTCATCTTTAGCAAAATGTTCAGCAAGTTTTAGCGCATCAGCAATTCCCCCTTCGCCTTCCTGAAATGTATAAGAAATATCTTTTAACCCGAATTCTTTGCCATTTCCTAAAAGCCTTAAAAACTCACCAGCATGATTCCCGCCAGTGACAATTAATATATCTTCTATTCCTGCATTTACCAATGTTAAAATAGGGTAATAAATCATTGGTTTATCATATACTGGAAGTAAATGCTTATTTGTAACTTTTGTACATGGCATTAGTCTTGAACCAAGACCACCTGCTAAAATAACTCCTTTCATTTTTATCCTCCAGTAAATTATTTATTAATTTAAATATTATTAAAATTTAATAATAACATTATAATATTTTCTTATTTAAAGAAATATTATGAATATAATTTTAAAATGAAATTATTTTCTAATAAAGTAAATAATAAAAAATATAATTGATATTATTACATAATATATTGCAAAAATATTTAAGTTTCTTTTAACTGAAAATTTTAATAAAAAATTGATTTTAAAATTTTTTTAAAATATCTGCCCTCTTTTAAATTCCACTTATTGCTATATCTTTAACATGTAAAGATGGACTCCCGATAAAACCTGCAGAAGGGAAAAATTTTAAATCATTTCCTATCGTTTCAATTTTTTTACAAAAACTTAATATATCAGTTGCAATTGTTACTTCTTTAACAGGAAAAACAAGGTTTCCGTTTTTTATCCATAATCCTTTTGCGCCAACACTTATATCACCTGTTATTGGATTTGCACCTGAATGTAATCCGATTATATCAACTACATAAAATCCATTATCAATTTTTTTTAAAATATCATTAAAACTATAATCAGAAGAAGGTTCCAGATAAAAGTTGGATATGCCTACTCCTGGATTAGATTTATAAGAAGCTCTTACTGCATTACCAGTACTTAACGTTTTATCTTTCCTGGCAGTATAACAATCATAAAGATAAGTTTTTAAAATTCCATCTTTAAAAATTTGAGTATTTCCTTTATTTACTCCTTCGGCATCAAATGGTTTTGACGAAAAACCTTCTTTCATAATACCATTATCAAAAATATTTATATTCTGGCTAAAAATCTTTTCTCCAATTTTACCTTTAAACAATGATTTACCTTTTTGAACAGAATCTGCAGTTAAAATTGATGCGATTATCCCTAAAAATTGCGAAGCTACTAAACTATCCAGCAATATATCTGAATGTGTTGATTTTATTTTTTTTGCACCAAGTAACATTAAAGATTTAGCAGCAGCATCTTGCGCAATCTTTTCAAGATTTAATTTTTGGGGATTTCTTTCATATAAAAAGCTAAAACCTGTTGAAGTATCCTTTTTATCTTTTGAAATAATATTTAGAAATAAAAAACAGCTTGTATTTTTATAACTATCTTCAAAACCATTTGAATTAAGAATTGTTACCTCAGAATAATTATCACTATAATTTAATGAATCTACACCTGATATTCTTTTATCTTTTCCTTTTACTATTTTTTCCAGATTTTTTGCTAATTCAATTTTTTTTTCTATATTAACTTTAAAAAAATCTTCATCGAAAATATATTTTTGTATATCAGCTTCTTTGGTATATCTATATTCACTTCTTAAAGGTAGCCCGTTTATTTCTTCTGCATTTGTAATTTTTGAATTTAAAACTGCCTTTTCGATACAGTCAATTATTTTATTTTCTTCAAAAGAAGTTACATATGAATAACCAATTCTTTTTTCTTTAAATACTCTAATTCCTATTCCCTTTGAATCAGAATAAGATAATGATTCAACTTCTCCCTCAAATATTTCTAATTCATTATCAGTTGAACTTGATATATAAATTTCATATTCATCTACTTTCGATTTATCTATTAACCTGGAAATTTTTCTTGCAAGTTCAATATCATTATTATTATTTTTCTTTTTTGAAAAATAATCCATTATGCGCCTGTTCCTCCAACTGTTATAGCACTTATTTTTATTGTAGGTTGGCCAACTTCATTTGTTATTGACTGGCCATTTTTTCCACAAAATCCTGGTGAGTAATCAAGATCATTGCCTATTGCTTCTATTTTATTTAATATTTCAGGTCCATTACCAATAAGTGTTGCTCCTTTAATTGGATTTCCTAAAATACCATTTTCTATTAAATATCCTTCGCTTATTCCAAAAACAAAATCACCAGTTGCAGGATCAACTTGCCCACCTGAAAACTCTTTTGCATAAATACCTTTTTTAATTGAGCTTATTATAATATCAGGTTTTTCTGTCCCTTTATCTATGAAAGTATTACTCATTCTTGGTATAGGTATATCTCTAAACGATTGCCTTCTTCCGTTTCCAGTTAAAGGAAGTTTTAACTTTTTAGAAGACTTGATATCAAGCATATAATTTCTAAGTATTCCGTTTTCAATTAATATATTTCTTTGAGATGGACTACCTTCCCCATCAAACTTATAAGAACCCCAGTGATATGGAAGTGTGGAGTCATCAATAGCAGTAACAATATCTGAAGCAATTTTACATCCTAATTTATCTTTAAAAACAGAAGCATTTTTTATTATTGCATCAGCCTCAAGACCGTGGCCACAAGCTTCATGAAAAATTACTCCTCCAAAGCCAGGGCCTATAACTACAGGAAGTATTCCAATTGGAGCATTTATTGCATCCAACATATTTAAAGCTATATCAGCTGCTTCTAATGCAACATCTTCAGGTTTTTTTTCATCAAATAGCTCAAAACCCATTGATTTTGCAAGTGATTTATAACCAGTCCTTACTTCTGAACCCTTAGCCGCAATAACATTTATAGCAAGAAAAATTTTAACATAAAAATCCTTTACAAATACTCCTTCTGAATTTGCAATAAGTATCTCTTCCTGCGTATCAGAAAGAGAAGCAGTAACCTGAAAAATATTATCTGATTTATTTCTAGCAGCTTCATTAACTTTTAAAAGAATCTGCTTCTTTACTTCAGGGATTACTAAATCAGGATACTTAAGAATTTTAACATTATAATTACTATATGAATCATTTAAATCAATAGATTTATTAATGTTGGAATTATTAATAGCAGCTCTTAAAACTTTAGCACTTTCAAGAAGTTTGGATTCTTCGATCGAATCTATATAAGCATAATAAGTACTATCTTCATATATTAATCTTAATCCACAGCCAATCTCAAAACCACTTGAAGCATTTTCAATTTTATTATCATCAAGTCTTAAACTATTTGAGACTTTTTTTTGTATAAATAATTCGCTAAATTGGCCACCACTGCCAAGCAATTGATTTAATACTTTTTTAGCTGTTTCTTTATCTATCAATAACAAACTTTCTGTAATTACCTGTTAACAAAATATTTTTATTTTATACTTTAAAAATTAAAAAATGAAAAGATAATTTATATTTTTTTTAAGAATTTTTTTAGCTTTGAAGATAATCGCTTATTTCTTGAGCTTCTTTTTTACCTTTTTTTACCTTTTCAACAATTATTTCTTTAGCTTCTTCTACTTTTTCTTTCCCTTTTTCAATTAATTCCGTACTTTTATCCTTTATTTCCGATAACTTTTCTTTGCTTTTATCTAAAATATCCTTTGTCTTGTCAATTATTTCTTCGTAATTTTTTTTACCTGCTTCAATAAGCTCTTCCTTTTTTTCTTTAATATCCTTTCTTATTTCCTTTCCTGCTTTTGGTGCATAAAGCATACCTACAACTGCACCAGCAACAAAGCCTGCAATTAAAGAAAAAAATACAGGCATAAAAATACTTCTTTCCTTTTCTTTATCAGAATCACACATTAAAAATCCTCCTTATTCATTTTCTTTACTTTTTTTAGAATCTTTTGACATTGCATTCATAAAACCTGCAGTAGCGCTAACTATTTTTATAACCGGATTTGTAATTAATATTCTTGCCAGCTTAATAATTTTTTCAAGCTGTTCTACAATAGAACCAACACTTTGAGTTAATTGTCCGATGCTACCTATTTCATCATTTAATTTTTTAACAGTTACATTTAAATCATCAACAATAGGCATAAGAGAATTATTTATTTTTTCTGCTGTTTGTTTTAACCTGACTAGCATTTTAAATAATGGAACTGAAATTATTATACCAATAATAGAAAATGCTGAGATTAAAATTATTGATATGATCCCAACTATTTCAAGAGAAGTCATTTTCCCCCTTTAAAAATTTAAGATTTAAAATTAAAATTAATAAACTTTTATATATTATATTAGGTTTACATATTTTATTCAAAAAAATATAATTGTGGATTATAATGCAATGTGGATTTAATTTTTATTATAAATTTTATTTGTAAGCATTTTTTATTATTTTTTATTTTCAATTATAAGTTTTAACATTAATAAAAAATTTAAAAAAAGGTAAGGTATGAAAAATTACAATTCGGGATTTAATAAAAAACTGAAAATTCTTATTTTAATTTCAATTTTAATAACTTTTATTTTTATGTTATTTGTACTTTCTTCCTGCAGCAGTAATACATCAGGTGGCACTGCATCTCAGGCAAATGATACTCAAAATAACAGCACAGAAAAAAGCGAAAGTGCTGTTCAGGAAGAAGTAGTTAATTCTGTTAAAGGAGAAGATTTAACTGATTATGATAATGTAAAGGTAGGAGCAGAAATAAAAGGAGCCATACCTGGATTTCTTTGTACAAATAAAGACAACATAATTCCACTGGAAATTAAAAATACTTCTGATTTCACCTGGAGAAATGATTCAAAAAATTCTGTAAGGGTTGGATATCATTATTATGGTCAGGATGTTGATGCAAGTGATTATGATAGTACTACAAGGACAGAGCTTGATAAAAATGTTGCACCTGGTGAAACCATAAAAGTTAATATGATAATTAATGATATTAAAAAACCTGGAAATTATGTTATACAGGTAGATTTGGTACTTGAAGGTAAATACTGGTTTTCTTCAAAAGGAGTAGCCATGATTGAAAGCCCTGTTTATTTTGGAGAATGCAAGAATTAATTTATTTTAGTATCTAAAA
>JAMDEN010000015.1 GCA_023487035.1 Actinomycetota bacterium | reverse complement strand
CAATTATTGTGCAAATAAGCATTATATCAATTATTCGCCTTATTAATACCTTAAGATTTAAAGAAAAAATTTTAGATATTTTATTAAGCCCTATTTCTATTGTTTATATTATTCTTATTGCTTTTAACTCATTTTTACAAAATAAATTTGGTGGCGGTATTTACTGGAAAGGCAGGACTTATCAGGCTGAAAGTAAGTCTGATGAATTAATCGTTATAGAAGATGAAAATGTGAAATTAAAAGCAGGAAATCATTAAAATTTATATTTATTAATTTTTTTCCAATTTTTTTTAATCCGAATCTTTTGTAGTAAAAAAATTAGTGCTATTTAATACCTGGCAAATAGCACTAATTAATAATAATTAAAAATTCAGAAAAAAATATTAAATCTTTATCGTGAATGATTATTTATTTGATTTAATTTTAAATACCTTTGTTCCGCATTTTGAGCATGTTCCCGTAACTGCAGGTCTACCGTTTTTCATTGTAACTTCTTTAGGATCTTTGATTTCTGTTTTTGCTTTGCATTTAACGCAATATGCGTCCACTATTACACCTCCGTACTGTTTTTATTAATTATTATTTTGATTAAAATATGGATAGTTCTTATTATTTTTTTAAATATTATAAACTATACTTAAATTTATTAAAAATATAATTTTAATTAAATTTATTAATCTTAATTTCGTTATTAATTATAATAAGAAAATGATTTAGATAATACAAGCTTTTTTAAAAAAATATTTTTAAAAAACATAAATTTTTTATAAAAATAATATTTAAGTAAATTCTAAAGGAATATATGAATTTAAGCAAATTAAAAGATATTTTAAAATCAGAACCTGACTTTAGAGTAAGGCAGATAGAAAAGGCTATATATAAGGATTTTTGTGAAAATTGGAATGAAGTTACAACCTTACCATTAAAACTAAGAGAAATACTAAACAAAGAAATTGACATATCAATAAATGGTAAAATATTGAAATCTGAGGGATCAGACTCTTTAAAAGCTTTAATTAAACTGGATGATGAAATTACTGTTGAAACTGTATTGCTTATGCATAAAGATGGCAGAAGAACTGTTTGTGTATCATCGCAGGCAGGATGTGCTTCAGGTTGTATTTTTTGTAAAACAGGTAAACTTGGATTTAAAAGAAATTTAAGAGTTGAAGAAATAATTCTACAGGCTTTGTTTTTTTCGAGATATTTAAAGAAACAAAATATGAGGATTACAAATGTTGTTTTTATGGGGATGGGAGAACCTTTATTGAATTATGATAATGTACTTGACTCAATAAAAATTTTAAATGATAAAAATAAATTTGATATCAGTCAAAGAAAAATTTCTGTTTCCACATGCGGAATTATAGAAAAAATAAAGTTACTTGCAGAAAAAAAACTGCAGATTAATTTAGCTATATCCATTAATGCTCCAAATGATAATATCAGACAAAAAATTATGCCAATTGCATATAAATATCAATTAAATGAATTGCTTTCTGCTGCCAATTATTATATTAAAAAAACAAATAGAAGAATTATGTTTGAATATGTTTTATTAAAAGGAATAAATGATAAGTCTGAATATGCTCAGGAACTTGCAAAGAAAATAAAAGGTCTCTTATGCTTTGTAAACTTGATACCATATAATGGTGAAGATCAAAATAAAAAACCATCACTAAAGAGCATAAATGAATTTAAAGAAATCTTATTAATTAATCAAATACCTGTTACTCAAAGATACAGATTTGGTACAGATATTAAAGCTGCATGCGGACAGCTTGTTTTCTTAAAAGAAAAAAATAATTATTTGAAATAAAAATTTTATTAATTATCCTGACTTATAATATCTTTATAACTTTCATTAATAAGTTTGTCTGCTATTTCAAAATCTTTTTCATTTACAAAAAGTTTTACACCCCAGTAAACAGAAGCAGCAGGATACATTTCCCCTGCATCATCAGCTAAAATCATACTCTTTATTCCGCTTGACTCAAGAAAGCTTTTTGCAAGTTCAGCTTCAATTCTGCTATTAAAAGTTTTTAATAATTTTACATTGTTATCTATATTCATCTTTTTAAGAATTATTTATTACTTGTGCTTTAATTTTTTAAATTTCCTGATTTAAGTTTAAAAATGACACTTACATTGTTTTTTAAATTTTATTTCAAAGTTAAAATAACAGTATTTATAAAAACATTTATAAAATAAAGTTGATTAACTAATTATTGTTTTTTGGAAGCTTAGGGATTAGCCAGCTTAAAAATGCATTAACTGATCTTGTCTGTAGTAATGCCTTACCTGGTCCTGTAAGTTCCACAACAAGTCCTTCACCACTTAGTAAAGTAGATTTTAAACCACCAACTTTTTTTACAACAAAACCAAGACTTTCATCAAAAGCTACAAGATGACCAGTATCAACTATATATTTTTCTTCATGAGCAAGATTAATTTCGTGAATTGCACCATAGCTTGATAAAATTAATTTACCTTTACCTGTTGCTTTTAATAAAATTAAACCTTCTGAAGCAAAAAAAGTTTTTGCTCCTCCCCATTTAGTATCAATATTTATACCCATTGAAGAACCACAATATGATCCAGACTGAACCAGCATTGTCTGGTTATCAATATCAAGCACAAACATATCTCCTGGCAGTGATGGTGCAAGATTAATCTCTCCTCCATTTGCAGGTGCTGTAAAAGTATTCATGAAAAATGATTCTCCACCAAGCATCGATCTTCCAAGTGCTTTAAAAAACCCGCCCGTAGCTTTAGTTTCTATATTAACGCCAAAACTTGTACTGACCATTGCTCCTGATTCGACTTGAATTTGTTCATCAGGTTCAAGTTTAACATTTGCAATACTGTAAGATGGACTATATAAAATTTTTATTTCCATTTAATTTCCTTTCTAAATATTCTTTATTTTATATGTAAAATATATGTAAAAGTATAAGCAATTATAAAACAAATTAAAAGAATTAAAGAATTAAAGAATTAATAAATAAAAGGTATCAATGCCTTTCTTTCTTTTGGATAAGAAGGAAATTTATTTTTATACCATTTGTGATTTGAGTATGCCCTTGGAGCTAAATTAGCAACGGTAAAAAGTGCAAATGCCAGACCTGCAAGTGACCATGTAAGAATAGCCCAACCTGTCCATTCCAGTATTTCTCCAAAGTAATTAGGGCTTGAAATAAATCTGAAAAATCCCTTGTAGCAAATTTTATAACCTGTTTCTCCCTCAGTCCTGAGTTTTAATAATGTATAATCTGACTGAATATTAATAAACATGCCTGAAATAAATAGGATTAAACCAACAATAAATCTCGGATCTCCAAACCAGCTTATTGAATAAATTCCGGAAAAATAAAATAAGTATCTTCCGTTTAAATAAGAATTTATAAAATTAAAAATTAATGCAAATGCAAGAATTAAAACAGGAAATTTTTTATTTCCCCCTTTCATCATAAAAGGATATATCATAGCTCTATGAAAATAATGAGCACTCCAAATAATTAAAAAAGCTATAGCAACAGGATTATTTTTTCTATTTCCAATTAAAAATAAAATAAGGATAATGGCAAGAGAAGGGAATTCCATTAAAAACCATCCGAATTTTGCTTTTAAAGTTATACCCCAGCCTTTTCTCATGTGTCTGCCGTATGGAGCTGTTATGAAAAAAAGTATTATAAAAACAAAAATGGAAGTTATAAAAACTGCTATTAACAAAATATTAAATATAAATGATTCTTCCAATTATTTTACAAGGCTATTTTGATAAAAAATAAAGATTTTTAATCTATTATAATAAATTAAATTTTAAAATAAAAATAGTATTAAACATATTAAAATTTTTAATAATATTAAAATTATTATTTTTTTTATATAATTACAAAATTCAATTTCTTTAAATTTTTTAATGTTAAATTAAAACTAATTTATAAAGAAAGATAATATTAAAATTGTTAGAAATATTTTTAATAGCAATAAGCCTTGCTCTGGACTGTCTTGCAGTTTCAATAGCTGGTGGTGCAGTTTATAAACATAAAAAGGGAAAAATAAAATATGCATTAAAAACAGCTATATTTTTTGGTTTGTTTCAAATGATAATGCCACTTATAGGCTGGTGGGCAGGATATGGATTTAAAAATATTATTTCAAATTTTGATCATTGGGTTGCCTTCGGGCTTTTAGCAGCTATTGGTTTAAAAATGATTTATGAAGGAATTAGAAATGGTGAAGATGATGATAAAAAAAGAAGCATTATAGATAATAAAACTTTAATTATATTATCTATTGCTACCAGCATTGATGCACTTGCTGTAGGAATAAGTTTCGGGCTTATAAGCTTATCTCTTGTATTTACAATTATTATAATAGGGTTTTTTGCATTTTTATTTTCTTTTTTAGGGTTTATGACTGGAAACAAAGCAAGCAGTTTTTTTAAAGGAAAAATTGAAATAATTGGCGGTATAGTTCTTATACTAATAGGAATTAAAATAATTCTTGAACATATTTTAAATTTTAAACTTTTATAATAAATAAGCAAAAATAAGAAAAAAATATTAATTTAAAAGACTTATAATAATAAAAATGATAAAATAATTAACATAATAAAATAATAATTAAAAAATTTTTAAATAAAAATTACAATAATAATATTTATCAGATAAAACTTGTGGAGGAATTTTATATGGAAAAAAACAATAAATTAATTTATTTCGGTTTTATTGTTGGTATATGTTTTGTAATAGGCATATTAATTTTTTCCTTTACATTTTATAAAGTAAGAACTGCAGATAACAGTATGTGGGTTACAGGTTCTTTTAAACAAAAAGTAAGTTCGGATATTGGCAAATTAAGTGCAGGGTTTAGCAGAAATGTTCCGATTGAAGACTTAAAATCCGGATATGCGCAAATGAAATCAGATGAAGAAATGGTTAAAAAATTTTTTAGTGAAGCAGGTTTTAATGAAAAAGATTTAATTATTTCACCTGTTTATATGGATGCACCATTTCAATATGATCCTAATGCAGCAAAAGAATATATTTTAAGACAAACTGTTGAAATTCAATCAAAAGAAATACAAAAGTTAACAGATTTATCAAAAAATGTGCAAAAATTAATTGATGAAGGCGTAATATTTTCAATTAACAGCTTACAATATTATGTAACAAATTTGCCCCAGTTAAGAATCAATCTTTTAGCGGATGCAGTTAAAGATGCAAAAGCAAGAGCACAAAAAATTGCTGAAGGTACAGGAAAGAAAATTGGAACTATCAAAACGGCAAATATGGGTGTAGTGCAAGTACTTCCAGTTAATTCAACAGATGTATCTGATTATGGAACATATGATACAAGTACTATTGAAAAAGAAGTAATGGTTACGGTTACTGTTTTATTTACTCTTGAATAGTTTTAAGTATATTTTTAATAAAATGATTTAAAGCTTTCTTATAATAAAATAAAAATAATAAAAAATAAAATATATAATATAAAATATAATCAGTGATTTACTAAAATAAAGGAAACTTTTATATAAAGGAAGCTTTTATACAAAATATGTATTATGGTAATTTAGTAAAGCAGCGGGTAAATGATAAAGGTTATTATCACACGCTTGAATATATACTAATATACTAAAATAATCTATTAAATAAGTCGGGTATAGTTAAATATATCCAATTTCCTTTAACCATATAATTGCATCTTTAACAGAGTCTTTTACAGGTCTTGGTTTGTAACCTAATTCTTTTGTTGCTTTTTCATGGCTTATGCAGGAATTGCTAAGAAGTATATCAACTGAATATTTTGTAAAATATGGTTTTATTTTTGTTATTTTATAGTAAATTGGCATAAAAGATGCTATGAATTTTGCAAAATTAACGGGCAGATAATGTTTTGGGGCTTTTATCCCTGTTGATTCTTCGAGCATTTTCATAAGTTGTGAAACTTTTATTCTTTCTCCTGATAAAATATAATTTTCGCCTGTTTTGCCTTTTTTATAAGCTAAAATATGACCGATAGCTACATCCCTGACATCTACAAAATCATAAGCACCCTCTATAGCTAATTTAAGTCTTTTTTTTGAAAAGTCTATGAAGGTTTTAGTTAAAGCTGAAATTTGAAAATCATAAGGCCCGATTACACCTGTGGGATTAACGATAACTGCATCGAGTCCATCTTGTGTTGCTTTTAAAACCTCAACACTTGCCAGTGCTTTTGATCTGTCATAAATACTTTTATTATTTGAAACACAATATGGAATCTCTTCATTTATTATTTTATCAGAGGGTGGTTCTATTAGTGCATGAATAGTGCTAGTATAAATTAATCTTTTAACATTACATTC
Source organism: Actinomycetota bacterium (assembly GCA_023487035.1). Classification (GTDB taxonomy): domain Bacteria; phylum Actinomycetota; class Humimicrobiia; order Humimicrobiales; family Humimicrobiaceae; genus JAMDDL01. Next base: position 20,485 of record JAMDEN010000015.1, on the reverse strand, counting down.
TTTACAGGCTTGAATAACATTTTTAGTACATAAATAATTAACATTATATATTTCGTGTCTGTCTCCTGGCATGAGAGAAATTTTACCTGCAAGATGATAAACAGCATCAGCGTCTGTAAATGCATTACAAAGTGATTTTATATCTGAAATATCACCTGTAAATATTTCTAAATCTGAATTTTCAAGGTTTTCAAGACTTTTAAGATTTGAAGTATTCCTGACTATAGCACGAACTTTTCTTCCTCGCTTAAGAAGCTCTTTAACTAAAACATTGCCAATATAGCCATTTGCCCCAGTAACAACATCTGTCATTTTTATTCAGTTAGTAATTTATAATAATTAAAGTTTGTTAGAAATTTCATTAATATTAAGTGAAAATTGTTTAAATTTCCACAAAAAATCAAATATTTTTTTAAATGTAATAGAAGAAATAAATAGTGGAAAAAATATTTTTAAATATAATAAAAATAAATATAAAAATAAAAAATAACCCTCGTATTTTATGAGGGTTATTTTTTTATTAAGGCAGGCGTCCAATTCACTTGCTCTTATTATCCATCTTTTTTTCTTTTCTTTTTTCTTTCTTTTTATGTTTACTTGCTTTTAAAATTACTTTTTTAAAATTTATAAATTTATAATTAAAATCTAAAAATAAGATTTATTAATTTGAAAATACTGTAGTTACAACTCTTCTTGAATCAATTTCAACCATCCCGACACCAATCTTTGTATATTGAGATCTTAATATGTTATCTCTATGAGTCGGGCTATTTAGCCATGCATTAAGAAATGCTTCAGGAGTTCCTATCGATGCTGGTGAAGATTGTGCAAGGTTTTCACCTGCATATCTGAAGCTGATACCCATGCTTCTCATAAGATCAAATACATTTGTGCCTTCAGGAGTATAATGTGAGAAATAATTTCTATTAATAAGATCCTGACTTCTTTGCCTTGCGACTTCAGTTAATGATTCATCTGCTGCAAGAGCATTTAATCCGTTTTGTTCTCTTACATTGTTAATTAATGCAGCAATTGCATTTTCATAATCAGTAAGAGCAGCTTCTTTGGAAATAACTGTCCCTACGGGAGCTTTATTTGTATTTATAGTTTTTCCAAGAACATTTATATTTTTAGTTGTTGTTGTAAATGCCAGTGTAAAAATAAGTAAAACTGCTATTGTTATTACACTAAGCAATACTGTTAAGTTTTTTAAATTCTTTTTCATTTTGGACGCACTCCTTTCTTTGCCTTATAAAATAAATTTAGCCATCTGACCTTTTTTAATAGAGGCTAAATGGCTAATGCATCTTATATGAGCAAAAAAATAATAGCCGGTTGCATCACTGGCTCGATGCATTTCAAGATGCCCAAATAAGAAATGCACTTCATCGCCTCTATTAAAAAGAATTAAATTTTTAAAAGAACACTTTAATTAATCTAACAAAACTAATATTAAATAAATAATTATTATTTGTCAATATATTTTTATAAAAATTTTTATATTTTTTTAATTAATTATTTAATTATTAAAAGTATTAATATTTAAAACATATTATAAATTGAATTAGGATATAAAAAATCTTAATTAAATTGATAATTCTGAATTTGTTAATACAATTATTAAGATTAAAAAAAAGATAATACTTGCAATAATGAATAAATTAAGGAATTAAGCTATAACAAGTAATGTAAAATTTATAACTCGTGAAACGAAAAATTTATGGTTTAAAAAATGAATTCAGATATTGTCTTTATATAAATCCATATATCACATATATTAATGTAACGGGATGTGATCGTAATCCTGTAAAGATTTTTATTGCAATGAATTCTATTATTTAATATAATTTCAATTACTTTTAAAAATTGTTTAAAATAAAATTAAATAAGATATTAAATTTAATTTTAAAATAAATTTTAAATTAATTTTTAATATAAAAATAATCCGGGAAATTAAGAGAAATTAAAATAATTAAAATAATCTTTTAAGTAAAAAAATTTAAATTTTAAAAATTAAATATTTTTCAGGCAAAGCTGCCTGATTTTAGCAAAGAAGCATTAAGTTTATATTGTTTTTTATATAAACGAAGTGCTTTTTTTGTTTTTTAAGGAGAATTTATGTAGCTGATATTTATTTAGTTAATTTAATATAATTAATATATAAAAAAACGAAGGAGCAAAAATTGAGTTATGTAAAAGAAGTAATGGATACGGTAATAAAACGTAATCCAAATGAACCTGAATTTCATCAGGCAGTAAAAGAAGTACTTTCAAGTCTTGAACCAGTAATTGAAAAACATCCTGAATATGCTGAAGCAGGTGTACTTGAAAGGATGACAGAACCGGAAAGAATGATAATGTTTAGAGTACCCTGGGTGGATGATAAGGGTAAAATAATGGTAAATAGAGGATTTAGAGTACAGTTTAACAGTGCAATTGGTCCATATAAAGGCGGACTTAGATTTCATCCATCAGTAAATCTAAGCATTGTAAAATTTCTTGGTTTTGAACAGATATTAAAAAATTCTCTTACCGGGTTACCTATAGGTGGAGGAAAAGGCGGAAGTGATTTTGATCCAAAGGGAAAATCAGATGCTGAAGTCATGAGATTTTGTCAAAGTTTTATGACTGAGCTTTCCAAGTATATAGGGGCTGATATTGATGTTCCTGCAGGTGATATTGGTGTTGGTTCAAGGGAAATAGGATACTTGTTTGGTATGTATAAGAGACTGAAAAATTCATACGAAGGCGTTCTTACAGGCAAGGGTCTTGAATATGGAGGCAGCCTTGTAAGAACAGAAGCAACAGGTTATGGCTTGGTATATTTTATGGATGAACTTATCAGAGCTAACGGGAAATCATTTAAGGGAGCAAAAGTAGTTATTTCAGGCTCAGGTAATGTTGCAATTTATGCCCACCAGAAAGTGACTGAACTTGGAGGAACCGTTATAGCCATGAGTGATTCAGACGGATTTATTTATGACCCTAAGGGAGTTGATCTTAATACTATAAAAATAGTTAAGGAGAAGGAAAGAAAAAGAATAAAAGAATGTACATTAAATAATAAGTCTACCCAGTACTATGAGGGATGTTCAAATATATGGGATATCAAGTGCGATATAGCTCTTCCTTGTGCTACTCAAAATGAAATAGATGAAAATGCAGCTAAAAAATTAGTTAAAAATGGATGTTTTGCAGTAGGGGAAGGAGCAAACATGCCTTGTACAATAGAAGCAATTGATGTATTTCTTAAAAATGGTGTATTATTTGGACCTGCAAAAGCTGCTAATGCTGGTGGAGTAGCTACTTCTGCACTTGAGATGTCACAAAATAGTATGCGATATTCATGGAGTTTTGAAGAAGTAGATTTAAGACTTAAAAATATTATGGTTAATATTTACAATAAAGCAAGCCAGGCAGCTATTGAATATGGTGTTTCAGGTAATCTTGTTGTTGGAGCAAATATTGCTGGTTTTATAAAAGTTGCAGATGCTATGGTTGCACAAGGCATAGTGTAATTTAATGCTTTTTTAAATATAAACTGTAAAAAATTAAAGGGGATTTTTAAAAATCCCCTTTAATTTTTTTTATCTTTAAATTTTAAAATATGTTTTAAGTTTTTTTCCAATGTTCATTTAATTTATATTTATCATGTACGTTTTGCTTTAAGTAAGCCTTCTTCTCTTCTTATTTGTCTTAATGAATCTGCATATTCTTTATCATAAGTAGCGCATCCAACATTTTTTTGTCTTATTAAAAACTCAATACAATTATCACATGCAGTGCACCAGTTTATTGTATCTTCTTTTCCGGCTTTCATTTTTGCAGGAAGTAAACTATCAGCAAGAGATTGTCTTCCAATTGCAATCATATCAGTAACGCCATCTTTGATATTCTTATTTCCCCAATATTTAAGAGAAGCCTCTTCTCTTTTAACAGCTTGAAGTGCATTATTGCCATTATTTAATACGGAGTATGCTGAGCCAATAACAACAGTTTCAGGTTTAACAACACTTTTAACTGCTTTTTGGAAACCAAAGTGAAGATATACATCATCAGGTATCTTCTTATCAGGTTGTGAAAGAGCTAAAGTAATAGAAGGGCTTCCAGCTGATACAATTATAAATTTAGCTCCTCTTTCTTCGATACCCTTAACTAAATCAAGAGATTCAGTTAAATCCATTATAGCAGTATCGGGTCCAGCTGAACCACAACCACCAGGAAATCCTTCCCATATAGATACTTTAGAACCTAAAATAAAGTTGGGATCATTAATTTCTTTTTGTACTCTTTCATAAATGGTATAAGGAAATCTTGTTCTATTTTCCCATGAACCTCCAAATTTCCATTTCCTGTCGTTATAAGGTCTGATAAATTGAGAACCAAGATAACCATGACAAAGTTTAATATCAATACCATCAGCTCCTGCAGAATGAGCAATTTTTGCGGATGTAACAAACTGATCCATTATTTTTTCAACATCATCTTCAGTTAAAAGTTCTCCTCCAAATCCGGGAAGAGGTTTAACACAAACTCTTTTTGAAAAGTCAGGATGGCTTAGTTCACCTGAATGAGTAAGCTGGAAGAAAAATAGTGTTTTGGGATTAATTCTTTTCATCTCGCTTACAAATTTTGCAAGAGCTTTTTCATTTCTTGGCATGATACTTAATTGATATTTTCTTGATCTGCTTTCATAACCTACAGTTATTGCTTCAAGCACTACAACTCCTGAACCACCTTCAAAATGTCTTTGATATCTTCTGTATGTTTTTTCACTTGGATTTCCTTCTTCATCAGAATCACAACATTCCATTGCGTTTATTGCAATTCTGTTTTCGGAAATTTTGTTGCCAATTTTTATTGGCTTAAATAAATAATTTTCTTCTCCCATTTTATGCCTCCATCATATATCAGTTATTATTAATAAAACTTAAATTAATTTTTATTAAAAAATATTAAAATTTTTATTTCCTGGTAAAATATAAAATTACCATATAGAATATAACTCTTAAAAATGAATCATTTATTATCGTAATATAAAATTAAAAAGAATTATTATTCTTATTAAACTTATTAATATTAAGCTTATAAATAATCTTATAAATAACCTTTTGATATTTTGTTATATATTCTATATACTATATAATTCTTTTTAATTTTATATTATGATTAAAAATCTTATTTTAAATAGTTTAATTTTCGAGATTTTAAAAGTAAATACTTTAAAATTATAAGGAGAATACTAGTATAAAACTCGTATTATATTTATTTAAAGAGATATTTTTATTTTTAAATTATTAAAAATTATATATAAAAAAATTTTATAACTTTAGAAGATAATTTTGAAGATTTATTTTATTATTTTTAATTTTTAACTTTTTTCTTATATTTGCTCTATGAAAATCAACTGCTTTTATGGAAATGCCAAGAATAGATGAGATGTTTTTACTTGTTTTACCTTCCATTATTAAAGATGCTACCTGAATCTCTTTTGCAGTGAGGTTATATAAATTTGAATTTAATTTATTAATATTTGAAAATGGCTGAGTTACTTTATCCAGATAGGATTCAAGGACATTTAATGATTCCTGTGCAGGGTTTCCTTTAAGTTTTATTTTTAAATCATAAATTATAGGCTTTATAAGTAAATTTATATTTGACATTACATTATCAGCAATTATATTTTGCTCCTTTTCTTTTTGTTTGAATAAATATTTTAAAACAGTTTCCTGTTCCTGAAGAGTTTGAGCCTGCAGATGAAGTCTCTTTTTCAGTTTTTCTGATATAACTTCCACTTTTTTTCTTTGTGTTATATCTCTTACATACTCAATTATGCTAATTACATTATTCTGGTCATCGAAAAGTGGAAAAGTAAAAAGCTCATGCCATCCTTCTTTATTATTTGGAGTTTTATATTTTATTGTATGTATCATTGATTTCCCTGTTTTAATTGTATTTATAGTCGGACAATTTTTACAGGGAGAATTTCTATCATGATAAATCTCAAAACATTTCTTTCCTAAGAAAGGCTTTTTATGTTCATACCAGATTTCCATAGATAGATTTGTACCTAATATATTTAAATCTTTATCAAGAATACTTATACCATCCTGAATACTATTAAAAATATATTTAAGAAATTGCTCAAACTCGTTTAAAATTAACCGGGCATCAAGATTTGTCATTCCTTCTTTATTTTTTTTATTAATCCATTCTTTTAAAAAAGCCACATCATCCATAATTTTTATTTAGTTATTATTTAAAGTTTTATAAAATTAAAAAATACATATTAAATTATATTTCTTATAAAAACATTATAAAAATAATTTATTGTAATGGAATTAATCCTGACTTTAATATTAAAAAATATTAATTTTGAATTAAAAACAATTTAGTTTATTTTAAATATTTTAGATATTTTAAATATAAATCTGTTTAATTTTTTAATTTACTTTAATGCTTAATTCATATATTATATAACAACCAGAAATGTTTGACATCTTCAATTTCCAGGAGAGAATATGTCTGATTTTAATTTAAATATGAATGATTTGTTATCAAAAAAAGTTTTAATGCTTGAAGAGAGTCCTACTTTTGCTCTGGAAAAAAAAGCTGATGAAATTGATATGCAACTAAAAAAAGAGGGCAATTCTGTAATAAGATTTGGAATAGGGCAGCCTGATTTTAACACCCCGATTAATATTAAAGATGCAGCCAAAAGGGCAATTGATGAAAATAAAACAAGATATACTTCCTCTACAGGAATAATTGAGTTAAAGAAAGCCATTGTTAATAAGTTTAATAATGAAAATAATATAAAATATGATATTGAAAATGTATTTGCCGGTAATGGAGCTAAACAGGTTCTTGATGTTATAATAAGAACTTTTATAAATACCGGCGATATTGTTATAATTCCAAAACCTTATTGGGTAAGTTATACTCAACAGGTTTTATTATCGGAAGGCAAGCCTGTTACGGTTAATTTTAATAGTGATTTAAAGATTGATATAAATGATTTAAATGAAGTTATTAAAGTTAATAAAAATAAAATAAAGCTGCTGATTTTAAATAGCCCCAATAATCCTACCGGTGCTGTTTATTCTAAAAAAGAACTGGAAGATATTGGAGATATTTGTTTAAAAAATAACATTTATATCATATCAGATGAAGTTTATGAGCATTTTATTTATGATAATATAAAGCATTTTAGCATTGCCTCCCTAAGTGATGAATTAAAGAAATTAACTATAACAGTTAATGCAGTTTCTAAAACTTATGCAATGACCGGATGGAGAATAGGTTATTGTGCTGCAGATAAAGATATAATAAAACAAATGGCTAAGATACAGGATCAGTCAGCATCAAATCCATGCACTCCCGCTCAATGGGCTGCAGTAGAAGCTCTTAATGGAAATCAGGATTCTGTAGAAATTATGCGTAAAGAATATGAAAAAAGAAGAGATTATATATATAAAAGATTAAGTAATATAGGTGGGATAAGTTGTAATCTTCCTCATGGAGCTTTTTATGTTTTTCCGGATATTTCTGCTTTATTTAACGATAAAATAAAAAATTCCTTTAATTTTGCAGAGCAGTTACTTGAAAAGGCAAAAGTTGCCGTTGTCCCTGGGGGAGCTTTTGGAGATGACAATTATATAAGAATAAGTTACGCTACAACTATTGAAAAAATTGAAGAAGGTATGAACAGACTGGAAAAATTCTGCAAAGAACTTTAATTTCCATTAATTAAAATATATATTGCATAAGAAAATTATTTTTGATAATATTTAACTGGTTAAACCAGTAAACAATTATTTTTTAATTTAATTAAAGTTCAAAAAATTAACTATGTCGGATTGAAAAGGATTTAAAGAAGTGAAAGCAGTTTTATATACAGGGCAGCCAAATAAAGTTTCAATAGAAGAAGTAGAGAAACCTGTTATTAATGAAGACGAAGCATTAGTAAGAGTTAAATATATAGGTATATGCGGTGCAGATATTGAATTGATAAAAGGAAATAGAAACATTAAAATACCAGTTATTCCAGGTCATGAAATAGTTGGAACTGTAGAAGAAGTATCGGAAAAAAACAACGAATTAATTGGTAAAAGAGTTGCAATAGAGCCTACAATAAGTTGTGGAATATGCCAGACCTGTAAAATAGGATTACCCCATATTTGTAATAACTTGAAAGTATTGGGAGTGCATTGTAATGGTGGTGCGGCAGAATATGTGAAAGCTCCTCTTAATAAAATTCATTTAGTACCCGATAGTTTATCTGATGAAAAGTCAGCACTTATTGAGCCTGTTTCTGTAGGTATCCATGTAGTAAAGACTTCAAAGATTCAATTTGGGGATAATGTTCTCATTATAGGTTCCGGCCCGATTGGTTTATTGGTTGCTCAAGTTTGTAAATTTGCTGGTGCAAAAAAGATTTCTATTATGGAAATTAATGATTTTAGAAAAGGAATTTGCAAGAATATGGGTTTTGAAGTAGTTGAAAATGAAAAAAATACTGAAAATATTGATTACAAGTACGATATTGGATATGAAGTCAGTGGGAGTGAGGCCGGGATGCAAAAATTAATGGAAATGGTAAGACCGGGTGGCAAAATTATAATTGTCGGATTGTTTAAAAATCCAGTTCCAATTCAACTTTCCAGTATTCTCTTTAAAGAATTAGAAATAAAGGGGTCAAGAGTTTATTCTTCATTGGATTTTAAACTAGCAATTGAATTATTAAATAAAGGTATAATCAATACAAAGCATCTAATTACAAATATTGTAAATTTGAAAGATTTTGCTTATGGAGTTGAGCTTGCATCAAAAAAAGAAGCTATGAAAGTTGTTGTAGATGTTCAGAACTAAAACTTGAAATTTTATTTTCAAAGATAAAAGATTAATCTGCTAATAAATTGTCAGTAATAATCTTTAAAATATTGACATATATATTTAAAATGATAACATACTTGGTTATACCAGTTATATTGTTAACCATAATAATTGTATTTTAAGTTTTTAAATATATTTTTTGTTTCTAAAAAATGGTATTAATTCAGTAATTTTAATTATGAAATTTTTTATTTGAAAAGAGAAAGAAAGATCAGGAAGATATTGAGTAAAGAAGATATAAATTTAAAAGATGATATAAAGAAAACTATTGTAGATCAGAAATTATTAAATATTCAACCTGTTGAAAAATTAGTTTTAATAGATCAGATTATTGAGATAATTGGCAGATTAATAGCCGAGGGAGCTTTAAAACCTGGTGATACTCTTCCAAGCGAGAGAGATCTGTCTGAAATGCTGAAAGTTAGCAGAACATCAGTTCGTCAAGCTCTTAAAGCACTGGATGTATTAGGTGTATTGGAAATTAGTCCAGGTTCCAGAACTTTTTTAAATAAATCTATTTCAAAACTTCTTATTAACCCCTTAAGGTTTATGACACTATTACATGATGTTACAACTTTGGAACTGTTTGGGACCAGAAAAATAATAGAAGTTGCACTTGCCAGATTGGCGGCTGTAAATGCAAACGAAACCGATATTAAGAAAATGGAGGATACTTTAAAAGTTGCAAAAGAAAATTTAAATAATCCTAAAAAATATGTTTTAGTAGAAATGGAATTTCATGATGATATTTTTAAAGCTTCAGGGAATAGAGTTCTTTCGGCGTTAATGGCTTCAATTAATAATCTTTTACTAGAGAGCAGGGAAAAAAGTGCTAGCTTATTTACAAGTTTGGAAGATTCATTAAAACAACATGCTAAAATATTCGAAGCCATAAAGGAAAAAGATCCTGAAAAAGCCGGAAATGCAATGCTGGACCACTTAAATAAAGTAGAACATTTATTTTTAGAAAACAAAATTTTTGAAAAGAACACATAATAATTTTTTAACTTTTAAAATAAAAACAATATTTACCCCCTAAGTCTTCTTTTAAAAAATATTTATAAAATTTTAATTACTTATTTGAACTTACCCTTGCATAAAGCATTAAATGCTGGTTCTTTGAAGATATACTTTGCCATACTTATATCAATAACTTGCAGTCATTTATGGCAATATATCTTTTGTTATTTTAACAAAGTTATTTAAAATTTGCTTTTATTGCTTTTAAAAATTATTTTAAAATTTTATTGACTTAATATTTCATTATGATAATATATAACTGGTAAAACCAGTTATACTGTGTTCCAGATTATTTTATGATTTTTTTATTATTTATAAGATATTTCTTTATAAGTTTATTTTTAATGTTAAATATAAAATGTTTGGAGGTTATATATGTCTGATCCCTGGAAAACTAAGAATTGGTTTGTAAGTTCCTGGAACTACAATGATGAAGTTACTAAAAATTTTTCATTTCCCGAAACTATCAAGTTTCATGACGTAACACTTAGAGATGGTGAGCAGCAGGCAGGTTTAGTCTTTAAAAAAGATGAAAAAATAAGGATAGCAGAAAAACTTGCTGAAACAGGGATAGACAGAATAGAAGCAGGAATGCCTGTAGTAACAAAAGATGACGAGCTTGCAATAAAAGAAATAGTTAAAAGAAAACTTGGTCCAGAGATTTTTGTGTTCTCAAGATGTGTGATTGATGATGTAAAAAGAGCGGCAGAGTGTGGAGTAGATGGTATAATTATAGAAATACCTTCAAGTAAGCACATAATAGAAAAAGCATATGGATGGTCCCCTGAAAAAGCTATGGATATTTCAATACAAGCTACAAGATATGCAAAAGAATTGGGACTTTATGTTGTATTTTTTCCTGTAGACATGACAAGAGCTGAACTTGACTGGTTTTTAGCCATGATTGAAAAAGTTTCAACAGAAGGGCATATGGATGCTCTTGCTGTTGTAGATACAATGGGAGTACTTTCCCCTCATGCAGTTTCCTATCTTATTAAGGAAATTAAAAAGAAAATAAAAAAACCACTTGAAGCACATTTTCACAATGATTTTAACTGTGCGGCTGCAAATACTGCTATTGCTGTATCAGAAGGAGTTGAAGTAGTACATTCTTCAGTTTTAGGTATTGGAGAAAGAGCCGGGATGGCAGCTTATGAAGATGTAGCAATGATTTTAAGAACAATGTATGGAAGAGAATTAAATATTAAATTCGAGAATCTGTATGAAACTTCAAAGCTTGTAAGAGACATACTTAATATACAAGTTCCGGATAACAGACCAATAGTGGGAGATGGCATATTTGATGTTGAATCCGGGATAGTTACTGTATGGATGAACAGATGCCTTGAAAGTGAAGATGCGCTTGAAATATTCCCATTTCATTGGGATTTTGTCGGGCAAAAGCATCCTGAAGTAGTATTAGGAAAGCATAGTGGCGGAGCATCAATAGAGAACTGGCTTTCAAAATATAAATTAAAAGCAGATAAGGATCAGATTAATAATATACTGGAAAAAGTTAAAGCTAAGGCATATGAAAAAAGAGGTCTTCTAAATGGTAATGATTTTATAGGTATTGTAAAAAGTGTAATAGGATAGATAAAAGAAATTATTATTTATGTAATATAAAAAAAACAGGAAATAAAAATATGAAAAAATTTAAAGGTAAAAATGTAATAGTTACGGGGGCTGCACAAGGGGTTGGTAAAGAAACTTCTATTATGTTTTTAGAGGAAGGCGCAAATGTTTTAATGGCAGACATAAATAATTTAAAACTGGATGGAATAAAAACAGAAATTTCCAGATATATTGATCAGGTCCATTTAATGAAAGTTGATATATCAAAACAGGAAGATATATCGTTAATGATTAATGAAATAATAAATAAATGGGGAAGCATTGATTGTGTTGTTAATAATGCAAGTGTTTCATTAACTAAGAACATGATGGAGATAACTATTGATGATTGGGATAAAGTTTTAAATATAAATGTCAAGGGAACTTTTTTTATAATGTTAAAAGCTGCAAAAGAAATGATTAAAGCTGGTAATGGAGGATGCATAATAAATATTTCTTCTATTGCCGGTCTTAATGGCAGACCCTTATTCCTTCCTTATGCTGCAAGCAAAGCAGCAGTTATAAATTTTACAAAATCTGCTGCAATTGAATTTGCAAAATATAATATCAGAGTTAATTCAGTTGCTCCAGGGACTATTGATACTTTAATGTGGGAATATGTTTACAAAAATCTTTCTAAAATTAATAATTCTGATGAAGAAACAATCATAAAAAATTGGGTAGATAGAATACCACTTAAAAGACTGGCTAAACCAAAAGATATTGCTAATGCTATACTTTTCTTATGTTCAGAAGAAGCAGAATATATAACAGGCCAGACAATTAATGTTTGTGGTGGACTTTCGATTGTTTAGTATATTTCTTTTATAAATCAGATGGAATTATTTTTTAGTTTTTAATTTATTTTCTAAAAGTTTCAATGTGGAGAATTAAATGACAGAAAAAATAACAAAGAATTTAGCTTTAGAACTTTATAGAAAAATGGTGCTTTGCAGAAAGTTTGAAGAAAAAGTTGCAGAACTTGTAAATAAAAATGAAATTTATGGGACTACTCATGAATACGTAGGGGAAGAAGCGGTTGCGGTTGGAGTTTGCTCAGCACTTAGAAATAATGATCTGATAACAAGTACTCACAGAGGACATGGTCATATTATTTCAAAAGGTGGGGATATAAGATACATGTTTGCTGAATTATTAGGCAGGGTTAATGGCTGCAATAAAGGCAAAGGTGGCTCTATGCATATCGCAGATCCTGGGATTGGAATACTTGGAGCAAATGGGATTGTCGGGGCTGGAGTCCCTATAGCAGTTGGTGCAGCGCTTACAATAAAAATAAAAAAAATGGATAATGTAGTTATCTCATTTTTTGGTGATGGCGCTTCAAATCAGGGAGTTGTTCATGAGGCTATGAATATGGCTTCAATCTGGAACCTGCCTGTAATTTTTGTCTGCGAAAATAATCAATATGCAGTGAGCACTTCTGTAAAATATTCTTTAAAAATAGAAAATATAAGTGAAAGATCTAAAGCTTATGGGTTTGAAGGTAAAACTATTGATGGAATGGATGTTTTGGAGGTATATAATAATACAAAAGAAATTGTAAATAAAGTCAGATCTGAAAATAAACCATTTTTGCTTGAATGCAAAACATACAGGTATAGCGGTCATTTTACTGCAGAAAAAATCCTTAATCTTAATTACAGGACTGAAGATGAAATAAATTATTACAAGTCCAAATGTCCGATATTATCGTTTTCAACTAAAATATTAAATGATGGCATTTGCACAAAAAAAGAACTTGATGATATTGATAATTTAGTAATAAATCAAATAGATGAAGCAGTGGACTTTGCCCGTAAAAGTAAATCACCTGAACCATCGGATGCTCTTAAAGATATGTATGCAACTGAATACACAGGTATTCCACAGAAGGGATGGATATAAATGAGAAATATATACTATCTTAAAGCAGTATCAGAAGCTCTATTTAATGAGATGGAAATAAATCCGGATGTTGTAGTAATTGGAGAGGATGTCAGATATAGTTTAAGGGGAATAACTAAGGGTTTTATTGATATTTTTGGTCCTGATAGAGTTATTGATACTCCAATTTCGGAAGCCGGACTCACTGGAGTAGGCACCGGTGCAGCATTATCCGGTTTAAGACCAGTACTTGAATTTCAGATTTGTGAATTTATATTTTTTGCTTTTGATCAACTTGTAGATCAGGCACAAAAATTAAGATATATGTCTGGCGGGAAATTAAAGGCACCCGTTACTTATCTTATTGCCAGCAGTGGTGCAAGAGGGGGAATGGCCGGACAGCATTCAGATAACCCATATCCTTATTTATTACATAGCGGGATGAAAACAGTTATGCCTTCTACTCCTTATGACGCAAAAGGTTTACTTGTTTCTGCAATAAGAGATGATGACCCTGTTGCTGTTTTCTTACCAGTAAATTCTTTAGGAACTAAAGGAGATGTACCTGAAGAACAATATACTATTCCTTTAGGGAAGGGAGAGATTAAAAAAGAGGGTAAAGATATTACAGTTGTCTCTACTGGACATCTTGTAAAAATAGCGTTAGAGACAGCAGAAGAATTGGAATCAAGCGGTATATCAGTTGAAGTATATGATCCAAGAACTTTGTTGCCTCTTGACAGGGAGTTGTTATTTAAATCTGTTAAAAAGACAGGACGGGTAATAGTATTTGATGATTCTAATCGGACCTGCGGTTTTGCAGCGGAAGTTTCAGCAATTATTTCTGAAGAGTGTTTTACATATTTAAAATCACCAGTAAGGAGAATTACCAGAGCAGATGTTCCTATCCCATTCAATGCTCAAATGGAATCTTTTGTTTTACCTGATAAAGAAAAGTTAATTAAAGTAATTTTAAAAAATTTTTAAAAAATTTTCAAATATAAAGGAGATTCAATTGTTTGAGGTAGTTATTCCTAAGGTTGGAATGAGTGTTACGGAAGTTGAAATTACAAAATGGAAAGTAAAAAAGGGTGATAAGGTAAACAAAGATGATGAAATAGTAGAAATTACTATGGAGAAGGCTAATACAATCTTAACCTCAGAAGTTTCAGGTATCGTAGAAGAGATTTTATTTAATGAAGGAGATACTGTAAAAGTAGGCGAAGTTATATGCAGAATAAGGACTGAGTAATTATAAATACAATATGGCATATCCTTTATAGACATGTTTTTTCTGATAATCTCCGGAAAATATTTATGACAGGAATTATGACAATATATGATTTTGCAGGAATTTTTTAGCTTATTAGCTTATATTAAAAAAATGTTATAAGGATGTAAATATCGGCAAGTATTTTTAATAAATTGTTTTTTACCATTTCAAAAAGAGAGGTTATTTAAATTGTCAAATATTAATCTGAGTGAAGACTTTATAGAAGAAATAAAAGAAAAAGCAAAAGAAATGAGGATAAAAATGGTCAGGATGGTTGAATGTGCCGGGAGCGGCCATTTAGCTCCTGCCCTATCCTGTGCTGATATAGTTGCAACATTATTTTTTAATATTATGAATTTTAATCTTGAAAATGTTAAGGATGAAGATAGGGATCGTTTTATTTTAAGTGCTGGTCATAAAGCACTTGCACTTTATACTGCTTTACAATTAAAAGGGTTTTTCCCCGAAGAAGTTTTAAATACTTATTGTAAATTTAATAGCATTTTTGGAGGTCATCCTGATGCTTCTAAAATACCAGGAGTAGAAATATCAACAGGCTCACTGGGGCACGGACTCCCAATTGGAGTAGGGATGGCTCTTGCTGGAAAATTACAGAATAAGAATTTTAAGGTCTATGTATTAATGGGTGACGGAGAATTATTGGAAGGATCTAATTGGGAAGCAGCTTTCTCAGCCCATCATTATAAGTTGGATAATTTAATAGCAATAATAGATAGAAATGGATTATGTGCAGACGGTACAGTTAAAGACGTTATGGATATAGAGCCATTAAAAGAAAAATGGGTTTCGTTTGGTTGGGCAGTAAGTGAAGTTGACGGACACAATATAAAAGAATTAATTGGAACTTTTAATAGCATACCCTTTGTTATAGAGAAACCTACAATGGTTATTGCAAATACTATTAAAGGCAAAGGTATTTCTTTTATGGAAAATAAATATGAATGGCATAATAAAGTTCCTGATGATGAACAGTTTAAACTTGCATATAAAGAACTACAAACAATTAAATAATTTTTTTATTTATTTAAAAAATATTTTAAAAATTTTTTAAGGAGATTTTTTAATGTTTGATAAAAAACAAATTCAGGTAGATGCGGTTGATAAATTGTTAATGGAAGTTGCCCAAACAGATAAGCGGATATTAGCATTATCAGCAGATATGGCTGATAGAATTATTCCTGAATTTTCAAGAAATTTTAAAGATAGATTTATTAATTGCGGCATTGCTGAACAAAATATGATTGGTGTTGCAGCAGGCCTTGCAAAAAGCGGTTTTATTCCATTTGTTACAACTTTAGCTGTCTTTTTTTCTTTAAGATGTCTTGAACAAATCAGAACAGATCTGGCTTATTCGAAGTCTAATGTAAAAATTATTGCCTCTGGCGGAGGTTTAGTTTACGGAACTTTAGGTGCAACCCATCAGGGTCTTGAAGATATAAGTATTATGAAAAGCATAATAGGCTTGGTAGTTATGGCTCCAGCTGATTATAGCGAAACTGTCAGTGCAGTTAGAGCTGCAATAAAATATGATGGTCCAGTTTATATAAGATTAGGTCGTGGAGCTGTTCCAACGATTTATGAAGAAGAAGAAATTCAAGATTTTGAAATTGGGAAAGCTATAAAACTTCGTGAAGGTCAGGACATTTCAATAATAGCTACTGGAGTGATGGTGGCAAAAGCTTTAGAAGCAGCGGATAAATTAAAAAATGATAAAATCGATGTTTCTGTTTATAGCATGCATACCTTAAAACCATTAGATGAAGGAGCAATCCTGGAAGCTTCAAAATCAAAATTCGGGATAATTACAGTCGAAGATAATAATATTTGCGGCGGTTTAGGCGAGGCTGTTGCATTGGTAACAAGCCAGAATAATCCGGTTAAGATGAAATCAGTTGCTATCCCTGATACATATCCAATTATTGGGGAACCCGAAGATCTTTATAAATATTATAAGATGGATATCCAGAGTATAGTTGATTGTGCTAATGAGCTTTTACATTAAAAATTAAATAATAATGATTTTTACTAAAAATTATCAAGGGGTATGTTATGAAAATTACTAAGATAGAAACATATGTAGTAAGTGCAGGATGGAAAAACTGGCTCTTTGTTAAGGTCCTTACAGATTCAGGACTTTACGGGATCGGAGAAGCTACTTTAAATGGCTTTGCAAAAACAGCGGAGGCAGCAATTCATGAGCTTGAGCACCTTGTAATTGGAAAGGATCCATGTAATGTAAGGAGTATTGCCAGTACTATTATTAATACAATACAGGATGCCGGTCACATTCATCGAATGGTAATGGCTGCAATTGAAGTGGCTTGCTGGGATATTCTTGGTAAACATTTAGGAGTTCCAATTTATCAATTGCTAGGTGGAAAGGTAAGAGATTCAGTTTTGGCATATGCTAATGGCTGGTATAAAGCAGAACGAACACCAGAGGATTTTGTAAAAGCAGCAGAAAAAGTTATTTCTAAGGGATTTAAGGCAATGAAGTTAGACCCATTTGGAACAGCTCAAGGATTTATTAATGAATCGGAACTAAAACTTTCTTATGAAATTTTAGAAGCAATCCGTGAAAAAATTGGCCCTGAGATAAAAATAATGATTGATGTTCATATACGGTTTGCTCCATCCGAGGCAATCCGTGCAGCAAAGAGATTAGCACCGCTTGATATTTTTTGGTGGGAAGAACCCATAACTCCAGAACAGGAACTGCTTACTTGTGAGGTTGCAAAAAAATGTCCTATTACTGTAGCAACAGGTGAGAGGTTTGACAAGGTAGGTCAGTTTGCAACCCTTGCTTCCGGGGGTGGAGTGAATATATGGCAGCCTGAGCCAATGTCTCTTGGTGGTATTTTAAATACGATAGCTGTTGCTAACCTGGCAGAAGCTAATGCTTGCTGGATTGCTCCACATCAAAGCGGTGGTCCTGTTCAAACTGTTGTTTGTCTCCAATTAGCAGCTTGTATTCCCAATTTCCTGATCCTTGAACATTTTGATCCTTTTAATGAGCCTTGGACTCAATATCTTGTTACATGGCGACCGGAAATTAATCCAGATAATGGTCATTTATCATTTCCTAATACTCCAGGATTAGGAGTAGATTTGAATATGGATGCAATATTAACACATCCTTATGATCCCCATGCTTATCTGGATATACATCAGGAAGGATGGGAAAAAAGAATTGGAACACCAAGGATATATCATGAAAACAATAGATAATTTTTTGGACTATTTAACATATATAAATATATTGATGCATGGGTAGATTTGATAGAAAAAACCCATATAAAAAAGTAACTATTGACATTATTTTAAGAAAATTTTAATATAAAATTATTATATTGGTTGGACCAGTAACTATTTAAATGTTTAGGTGTTTTATTTTATATAGCTCTATTAAAATTCTTTAAGTTTCTTTGGTAAATCGTTATATAAAATATTTATGAATCAAGGAGGTGAATCTAAGAATAATAGGCTAAGTCGAAATTGTAAATTAGAACAAAATAACAAATTATGACAAAGAGGTAGAAATGAAAAGAAAATGTATGTTAGTGGCATCTATGGCATTAGCAGTGATTCTGATAGTTAGTTTCACGCTAATAGGCTGTAAGACAGCAGCAACTAAAACAGCAGCAGCAGCAACTAAAACAGCAGCAGCAGCAACTGAAACAGCAGCAGCAGCTGAAACAACAGCAGCAGCTGAAACAACAGCAGCGAAAGCTTATAAGTTGGCTCTAATCCAATTTCTGAAAGGACATCCAGTACATAAATTAATGCAACTAGGCTTCATTGAAGGATGCAAAGATAATGGCGTACAAGGTGATTTATTGCTAACAGACAGCACAAGTGCAATAGACATGATCCCGTTAGCAGAACAGGCACTAGCAAAAGGATATGATGGTGTAGTATTATATGCTGTAGATAAAAGTTTCTTTCCAACGATCAAGAAGTTTGTAGACAAAAGTATTCCAGTTGTTACACCACATTTCACTAGCTTTGATCAGAAAGAATCAGGTCTGACTGCAGTGGTTGGTGCAGATGTGGTGCAGTATGCCATTGCGGCAGCTGAAGCAATGGGAAAGGAGCTCAACGGTAAAGGTACCATTGCTGTTACTGTGGGAAGTTTTAACGAGACTGAAAATCTAGTTGCCGAAACCTTTAAAAAAACCTTAAATGAGAAATACCCTGACATGAAAGTACTGGATCCTCAGGAAGAAGGCTTCGATCAAGCACAGGCAATCAATAAAGTTGTATCCATTATTCAAGGTCACCCTGATATTAATGGTGGCTTTTCAACGACTGGAAATGGTCCAACAACGTGGAGTAAAGCTGCTGATGAAACCAACAAAAAGCTTACAATAATAAGCATGGATTATACACGCCCAAACTTGGATTTGGTAAAAGAAGGAAAGGTATATGGACTTGTAGCACAGCCACTATATGATGAATTTTATAAATCTGTTGAACTATTGATTAAAGTACTCAATGGTGAAAAAATAGAGTATAAAAATCTACTTCCCGCCCCAATTATAACTGTTAAGGATTTAGACAAGTATTATGCATTCAATGACCGAGCTGAAAAGCAAATGCAATAAGTGATCAATTTAAAAACAGTGGGATTATTATATGATCCCACTGTATGATAATTAAGTTAATTTGGCTCAACATAATAAAGGTTAAGATGGAGATGTTTTTATGAATGATATGTATTTACTAGAAATGTATCACATAACTAAACGGTTTTCCGGTGTTATGGCACTTAAAAATGTCACAATCAAAATTAAGAGCGGTATAATTCATGGCTTAGTGGGTGAAAATGGTGCTGGAAAATCAACTTTGATGAAGATACTTTCAGGAATCTATCCGTATGGTAGTTATGAAGGTGAACTAATCTTAAATAAAAAAACTTTGCAGTTGAGGTCTCCTCATGATGCACTTGTGGAAGGCATTGGTATTATTCCGCAGGAAATTATGGTGATTGATCAATTGACAGTTGCTGAAAATATTGTTACAGGCAATTGGAATGATGGGAAAGGTCAATTTATTAGTATGCGAAAGATTAAAAATCGGGTAAGAAGATTCTTTGAAGAATATAACATTTCATTAGATCCAAACGCAATGGTATTTCGCTTGACAGTAGCTCAGAAGCAATTATTAATGATTGCCAGGGTATTGTATCGAAATCCTAGTGTCTTGATTTTGGATGAGCCGACTTCTTCTCTGGCTTTGAATGAAATCGAAAATTTATTTACACATTTACAAGGGCTTCGTAATAGAGGGGTGACCTGTGTGTTTATTACACATAAACTAAATGAGATTTTTGAGATTACAGATCAAGTAACTGTATTACGTGATGGTAAGGTATCTGGAGAGTTTGATCGAAAGGATTACAAGGAATCTGATATTATTTCGGCTATGATTGGCAGGAAAATTGAAAATCTTTATCCAGTTCGCGATGCACTAATAGGTGAAAAAGAAGTTTTGCGTGTAGAAAATTTGACGATTCCCCATCCTTTAATTGCCAATCGTAATATAGTCGAAAATGTTAGCTTTTCTTTACGGCAGGGAGAAATCTTAGGCTTGGCTGGACTGGTTGGATCGGGCCGTAGCGAGATTGTCAATGCCATAAATGGAAGGATGGAGTATAGCAATAATAGTAAGATATTTGTAAATGGCAAAAAAGTATACATTCATAGCCCAGCGGATGCTAAAGAAGTTGGTATTGGCCTGATTACAGAAGATCGTAAAAGGGATGGTTTACTGTACAAC